>CAZUIY010000341.1:0-72337 GCA_964619975.1 uncultured Gemmatimonadales bacterium | reverse complement strand
TGGTCGACGCCCGAGAACGACATGCCCAGCTGCTCGGCCGCCAGGCCGGCCGCCGCCTCGAAGGGCTCGCGCACCGCCAGCGGCACCAGCTCCGCCGTCAGCGCCCGAAGGTCGCGCACGATCGCCGCCACGGCCCGCTGCTGCCGGCGCAGGTAGCGCTCCGTCCCGCGCGCACCCCGCAGGCTCGCGTCACGGATCAGCCGGCGCAGGTCCCACTCGGCACGCTCGTACAGGACGATCAGCGAGTCGGCAGCCGAGGTCGCCATCTACGGCCAGTCAACGATGAGGAAGCAACACTCGCCATCTATGAACCCCGCCAGCCAGTACCCAAAGGTGTCGTTCACTAGGCCGGCTCCAAGGTCAGCCGCGTGGTCTGCAGCGCCGCCGGCACGCCCGGCAGGCTCGACCGCTCGATGTCGCGCACGGCCGCCGACTCCGGCGCGGCCGCCTGGTCGCGCAAGAACGTCACCACCTGCTCGCGCGCCCAGTCCACCTCGGGCGCGCCCAGCGCCACGATCAGCGTCCGTTCGACCAGGAACGACGACGCGCCCCCCTCGCGCACCTCCCGGCGCTTCTCGCGCAAGTACGCCCGCCGGCTGCCGGTCCACACGTTGGGCGTCGGCGGCGCCTCATCGTCGCGCCATGCGTCCGAGCCGCCCGCCGAGCGCACCCCCCGTAGCTCGCAATTCGTCTGCGGAGGCGTCACCGCGCCGCCGTGGTAGTGACGGACAGGCGCGACGCCGCGACCAGGGCCACCGCATCCTCGCCCACCATGCCACGCGCGTCCTGACGCATCGGCCCCTGAGTCTCGAAGTCCGGCCCCTTCACCCGGTAGTGCGTCGCCGCCGTCGCGAGGTCGGGGTTGGAGTGCGCCCGGGCGGCCGCCTTCACCGTGGCGCGCGACAGCTTCCCGAGCTGCCAGTCCTCGATCGCGGCGTCCAACGGATCGACCTTTCGGCCGGTCGCAGGGTCCACCCGTCGCGGCCCCAGCAGCGCGTCGACGCGATCCTCCGCGTCCGCCAGAAGGCGCTCGGCGGCCTCATCGCTAAGCGCAGCCTCGTCGACGCCCAGCTCGGCTCGCAACTCGTCTGCCGTCGCGTAGGTCAGCACGCGCCGCAGCCTACAACCACGAGACGGCGGGACCCCCCTCCAGGACCCCGCCGCTCGCCCTACCCGCGCGTCCCCCGACGCGCGGCCACGCCCTCGGTGGGCGAAGCGCTACTCGGACGGCGTGGTGGTCACGCCCCCCTTCGCGGTCGGCTGGTCGGCGTGGTCGCCGTGCGGGCCGTACTCCTGCTCGCGGCCGCCCTCGAAGTGCTGCGACCCGTCGCCGCGCTCCGAGTAGTCGCCGCGCTTCTCGCCCTCGCCCAGCGCGTCCTCCGGCCCCTGCGGCTCGTCGGAGTCGCCGGCGTGCATCACGACGCCCGTGTTGGTCGTGTCCTCCGCGCGACCCGGCACCAGCACCGTCACGTCAACGTCGCCGTCCGCGATGCCGGTCCCGTCCGCGACGAGCTTCGGCACGTCCTGCTCCGCGAGGTCGCCCTGAAACGTGATGTCCCAGGGACCACCCGCGGCGCCCGTCACCGCGACGTCGCCCGGGGCCACGTCGTCGGTCGCCTCCAGCGCCGACCCGACCGCGGACGCCGAGGCGTCGAAGGCGATCGCCGCCGTCGGGTCACCGTCCTCGCCCAGCGCGAGCGTGAAGTCGTCGCCGGTCGTTGGGCTGCCCGTGAGGGCCACCCGCTGCTGCTCGTTCGTCGCCGTGCCCTGGCTCGGGGTCATGCGGCATCACCTGCCCTTTCGTCGATTTGAACCTGCTCCCCGCACTCGACGCATCGCTCCATCACGATCACGCCGCCGCCGCGCGGGGCGGGGGACTCGTAGCGCTCCACGCGGCTGCCCTCCGCTCCGGCCACGTCGCCCACGGCAGGGCAGCCGCGCGCGTGGCGCAGCCCCTCGTCGTCGAGCGACCCTCGACGCGCCGCCGGGGCAGGGGTCTTCTTGACCCCGGCCTTCGCCGTGCGCCTCGTGCGTCCCTTCGCGGTGTCAGCCATGTGGAGCGCTACCTACTTTCGTCTTGTGGTTGTGTGCCGCCGGCCTAGCTGGCAAGCACCCCGCGCAGGCGCGAGGCACCCGGTCCGAAGACCGCCAGGCCCGTGTAGAACTCGATCCGGGTGCGGAGCGCCGGCTTCGTCTCCAGCTCGCCCAGGTCCTTGACCTGGATTCCGCCGTTGGTGAGGCCGGTCACGCCGCCGTCCGACTCGTCCTCGCCGAACCGCACCGCGTAGATCGAGGACGCGACGGCCGAGCTGCCCATGACCTCGTTCTGCGGCAGGATCATCCCGTTGTCGCCCCGAAGGCCGATGTCGCGAAGCGGCGTCCCGTTGTACCGATCGATCGACCGGCCGAACTCGTCGACGGTCATGTCCCAGCCGCCCTCGCGCCGGGCCGCCGACTTGACCTTGCCGAGGACGCGGGAGTTCATGTACAGCACTCCGTTGTCGCCCGTGATGCCCGCCGCCGCAAGAAGCTCGTCGAGCTTGTCGAAGAAGGCGTGCCGGTCGCTTGAGGACGCGCCGACGATCGGGAGTCCGTTAGCCGCCGCGTCGATCACCTGTGCGCCCGTCAACCGCTTCTTCAGGCCGTCGAACGAGTTGGCGTCCACGCCCACGTCGCCGTTGATAAACGCATCCTGGTACTTGAACACGGCCGCCTTGACCTTCATCCGCGTCTGCTGAGCGCGCTGATCCTGCACGTTGCTCCGCGTCTGCTGGATGAACTGATCCACGTCGGCGTCGCCACCGAGAATGACCAGGTGCTCGGACTGCGGGTTGACCGTGCCCGTGGACTCGGCGTAGCCAGCGTTCACCGCTCGGAACTCAACGCCCGGCAGCGACGCCTCCTCGTTGTAGCGGTACGAGTTGCCCTCGATCTCCAGCAATGGAATCCGATCGAGCACGGCGGACTCCACGATGAAGCGCTCGATCACGCCCGCTCGGAGCTGATCCTCCGCGGTCTTGGCCGACTCCGCGAGGGTGACCGCGCCGAGCATGGGTAGTCCCACCAGCTCCAGCGGCAGGCCCGCGATGCTCGCGACGCACGCTCCGGCGATGGCGGCGAGGGTGGCGAGGACCAGTACGGCCGTCAGGCGCAGGCCCTCGTTCATCGAGTACGTCATTTTGGTACCTCCGGTTAGCTTGAGCCCTGCCCGGCGTAGGCGCCCTTGAGCTTCCCATCCGGGTTGAACTCGTATTGGTCGGTACCGCTGCCCGCGGCCTGCGAGGTCCCTCGCCGCTGATCGCCGCCGTTGACCCTGCCCTGCGGCCTCTCGGCCGGGCGGACAAGGTAGTCGTGCTTCTTCGCGAGCTTCTTCAGCTCCCGCTCGATCAGCGTCTCGTCGACCTCGCCGTCCTCGTCAACGGCGGTGTCTCGGAGGGAGCTGTCCAGTAGGCGCTCTGCGACTGCGGGGTCCTTGAAGCGCTGGGAGGTGGCGGCGGCTACGACGGCACGCGAGAACGCGCCGTTCTTGATCTGTGCGCGAAGGTCAGCGTTCTCACGCTGAGACTCCTCGTACATCTCCTTGTACTCGCCTGCCTCCTCCTGCTTCGTCCGCTGGGCCTTGGCGACCTTCTTCTCGGCGGCCTTCCGCTTCTTCTCGGACTCGGCCAGCCGACGCTTCAGCGAGGCGTTCTCGGCCTTTGTGCCGTCGTCGCCTTCGCCGTCTTCATCGCCTTCGCCTTCATCGCCCTCACCATCGCCGTCCCCGTCGTCGCCGTCGCCGTCGCCGCCGTCGCCCCCCTCGGAGCCTCCGCCGTCGCCGCCGTCGCCGCCGCCGTCCCCGTCGCCTGCGCCGCCCTCCTCGGGCGGCCTCCAGTTGACCAGCCCCTCGGGCCGATAGTCGCCCCACCCCTTCTCAAGGAAGGCGGCGAGTCGCTGAACCTCCGGACTGTCCGGAGCGGTCGGGTCTGCGCTGGTGGTGAGTCGCATCTCTTGAACTTGCTCCATTTCCGTGTAGGCCCGGCGAATCTTGTGAGCGGGTCCGACCCCGCGCCCTGCCGGTCAGGGCGTCCGACGGTTGTGATCGAGATTGCTCTCGGCGAGGTCCGGCCCCGCAGCCTGTCGGTCAGGCCCTACTGATCGCCTTCGCCGTCCGCCTCGTCGGCGTCCAGATTGGGCGCGCCGTCCTCGTCGGGCGGCGTGCGGACAATCGTAGCGCCGAATGCGGGTTTGCTCGATTCGTCGTCCGCGGCGATGCGATCCAGCTCCTCGTCGACCTGCTGCGGCGTCCAGTCCGGGTGGTCCTCCTCGATCGCCGTCCGGCGCGACATGATGCTGGCCGCGACTGCGCTCGCGCGGCGATCCGTTGCCTCCATGCGATCCTCCGGCAGCGTGTTCCCGCGATCGACCGACGGCTGCTCGGTGGCGTCGCCCCACGGACGAGCGAAGCCGCGAAGTTCCATCGGAAGGGCATCGACCTGCTGCATCAGGGACAGGATGCGCGGCAGGTACTGGTCCCACTCCGCGCCGCGCTCGTCGGCGGCGCCAATCGACGGGATCAGCTTAATCCGCAGGGCCACGCCCGTATCCGCCTGCCCCTGCGCGGGATCGATGCCCGCGTACTGCGCGTCGATCCCAACGCGGTTGAGCGCCGTGCGCTCCACCTCACGCTTGTAGGCGATCAGCGCCTCCGCGTCGAAGCTGTACTCCAGGACCTTGAAGCGCGACCCCGAGCCGCCAGTGCTCTCTCCAAGGTCGCGGTCGACGCCCTTCTCCACGTACACCTGCTCGCCAACGTCGACCGCCCCCGCCTCGGCGTCGACCTCGGACTCGGGAACGATCGCGCGCCGCCGCGCCGTCAGCTCCAGGTTCGCCCGACCTATCGACGCGGCCACGGACAGCTCCAGCAGAAAGTCCTCGGGATCACGGTAGTCGGAGATGCCGATCGTCGGGTCCGTGTCGATCATGTTTGCCACGCGGCCCGCCAGCATCCCGTTCAGGCCGTGCGCCCACTCGTCCATCAGGTTCTCGGTCTCTGGGTGGCTCGTCAGCGGCACCCGCTCGCCGAGCGACCGCTTGCGAGAGTCGCCCTGCTCCAGCGCCGCGTCGACCCTCGACACCTGCTCGCGGTACAGGACGTTCTCGACGCGCCCGCCCTCGCCCGGCGTGTACTCGTGCACCTCGAAGTGGCGGTAGGCGTAGTTGTCTATGTCCGTCAGGCGCGACACGAACGCGACCGCCAGCAGGCGCCAGCCGCGCCAGAGCGGATAGACCGACGTGCGCGAGTGCCACTCCAGCAGGGGGTGCATCGCCACGTCGGGATCGACGTATATCCGCCACCACACCTCTCCCTCGGACGAGTTGGTGCGCGCCGCGCGGCCGAGCTCGGATCGGAAGTTGTTCTCCTTGACCAGGTCGTCCAAGCGGCGCTGGTCCTTGCTGACGGCCGCCTCGAACTCGGGCTCGCGGCCGAAGACCAGCGACGAGAACGCCGCGCTGATCCGCCGAGGCATCGGATCGGCTATGAAGACCTGCTCGGCGCGCCGACCGGTGCTCCACCCGCACATCGCGCGCAGCGTGGCCTTGTCGCGATCGCGCAGAGCGATGCCGCGACTGACCGCCTGGAGCGCCGTCGAGTGCTCGGGCGAAGGCCACTCCCGCAGGTTGTCCAGCTCGTCGATCAGCGCGTCGGCCCATACACCCATCTATCGGCTCCCCGAGTTCACGTTGTCATCCTTCGGTCGCTCGGACACGCGCTCGCGATGCTCCGCCGCGATCGGCGCCGCGCCCGCGATGAGCGCGTCCGGCCCGTGGTCGTCGAGCTTCTTGACCTTGCCATTCTCGTCCCACTCTAAGCCTTGGAGTTGGCGCAGCAACTCGACGTTCTTCGGCGATATCGCGATCACGCCCCACCGCTCCCGCTCGTCCTCGGACGCCTCGAAGTAGCGCGCCGACCTGTTGAACAGCCACTGGAGGTAGGCAATCGTCTCCCCCTTGTACCTGTTGAAGCGGACGCTGACCGTCGCCACCCGCCAGGGCCTGGCCTTCGAGTTCGTGCGGACCATCTGCCACTGCTGACGCATCGCCTTGCCGTCGCGGCCCTCGATCACGCGGACGAACGTGCGCATCTGCTCGACGCCGGCCGAGTCGTAGCGCGCCTCGCCGATTAGCGGCCAGCAGCCCTCGCCGTCGGGGTCCTGCACCTGCTCGCGGAGCCGAGCGTGGAACTCAATCGTCTTCTCGGACACCTCCACGTTGAACGAGGCGTGCTCGCCCGGCGGGATGTAGATGCCGCCGCCCTCCAGCTCCCATATCGGCAGGAGGTGCGTGTGGGTTCCCCAGTCCAGCCCGGTCGCCAGCAGGCCCCCCGCGCCGCCCGCGGGCTCGGCCAGGTCGCCGGCCCGCATGAGCTCGTCCATCTCCGCGCCAAGCCGCTCGGCCGCCGCGACGCCTGCGGTGGAGTAGACCTTGTCGCCCTGCTTCCCGCGCAGCGCCTGGTCGACCGTCAGCGCGTGCTCCTGCTCGAAGGCGTCCTGCGTCAGGAACTCCCGGCGCTTGCGCGCGCGCCACGCCGGGTCGCGCGCCGGGTGCACGTCGTCGGGCAGGAACACCCCCACCATGCCGTCCGAGCCGGCGATCGCCCGACGAAACAGCTCCGCGAAGCCCTGCCCGTCGCCGGGCACCTGCTCCGGCCCGTTGCCCGTCGAGATGATGATCGCCTTGGCCTCGTCGCCAAGCGTCGGGTTGGCGGCGGTCCACGTTTCGGCAAAGCCTCGGTTGCGGGTGAAGGCGGCCTCGTCCCAGAGGAACAGGTCCCCCTGCTCCGAGCGCGCGGTGTCCGGCGTGCTGACGAGCGATATCGCCTCCCCGCGCCCCACCAGCTTGAACCGCGAGTTCGACCCCCGCGTCTCGCGGTCCTCGGCGCGCCGCATGTACGGCGGCAGAAGCTCGTTGATCTTCCGCAGCCGGCGCAGCAGCTTGTTAGCGTCATCCTCGCGCTTCGACAGGGCCAGCACCTTCGCCCGCGGCAGGTCCAGCGCGTACGACATCAGCCACAGGGCGAAGTGGAGCGCCAGCCACGTCAGGCCGAGCTGACGCGCCTTGAGCACGACCACGATCCGCTCGCGCACGAACGCCTCCATGACCTCGCGCTGACAGCGCGCCCCCAGCGCGCGCTCCGCAGCCGCCTCGACCATCGGCCACATCTCGAACGGAATCGGCACGGCCCCGGCCCGATCCGGCTGCACGTGCCCGTACGACTCCGTGAAGTAGAGGGCGCCCGTGTTGGGGTCCTCCACCCGGCGACGCTCCAGCTCCACCCAATGCGCGAAGGTGGCCTCATCCTCGGCCATCCGCAGCCGCAGGTCGACGTCGAGGCGGCGCACCGCGAGCGGCCACCACGGCCGGCCGTCGTCGTTCCCCGCGACCTTGAAGTGCCACTTCAGCAGCCGGCGCGCGCGGCGGGTGCTGAGTCCCTGAAGGTCGCCCGGCCTGATCCCGGCGTCCGCGCCGACGCTCACGCCTCGCGCCACTCCCCGCGCTCAAGGTAGCCGTGGAACGACTGGTCGCCGCCCGTCAGCAGCACGGAGTTGGAGGATCCGTCGTCGGGCCGGATCGACGCCGTCCCGTTTTCGTGCTCGCGCACCGTGTGCTTCGTCAGCGTGCCGATGCCCGCGCCGTTCGGTGCCGAGAAGCCCCACACGCCGCCAGTCAGGTTCCCCGCCTCCTGGACGTTCATGAGCCGCGTCCCGTCGTGCGTTAGATACCGCCAGTAGTCCCCCGGCTGCGGGTCGTCGGGAAGCTCCCCCAGCGGCACGTCAGGGCGTCGCCTTCCGGTCATGGTCGTTCCTCCTGTAGCTCGGGCGGCACGTCCGGCCAGTACAGCACCAGGTCGTACAGCAGGTCGATCGCGTGGTCGCCCGGCTCAAGGATCGGGGGTTCCACTCCCGCCAGCCGAGCGCAGTCGTCAAACGACCGCATCGGGTCCGTCGCGTCGAGCGCCGCTAGTCTCCCGGCGGCGGTCACGTCCTCACGACGTGCGGGGAGGCGTCGAGCCACGCCTGCGCGCGCGGGTCGGCGGTCATAAACAGCCCGTCGCCGGCCTCCATCTCCGCCGCCAGGTCGATTCCCGGCGCGTCTCCGGACGTGCCCTCGACGGCGGGTCCCGAGGGCGCGTACGTGATCGGCAGTCCCACAGATAGCTCGCCCTGCCGCACCCGATCGAGCCAGCGCGCGCGGGCCGAGAGCGTCGTCAGGGCGGCCGTCGTGAACGTCTCATCGTCGCCCCACACGATCGCCCCAATGCCGTCGGCGGTGTGGTAGGCGCCGGCCTGGAAGTGGTAGGTCGTCTCGGGCGCCAGCCCCGCGATCGCCTTCGATATCGCCGTCGCGCCGTCGCCGACCAGTGGGCTCTCGGCCGCGGCGACGAGGGTGCCGTAGCTAGTGGTCGGGCCGTACTGGAAGCCGGCGGTGGTCTCGGCGCCGTTCGGGTCGACGGTGCCGTTGAGCACCGCTGACTCGTGGTCGACCGCGGTGGCGGCTCCGGTGACGGGCACCGGCGGGTCGGGGGCGGGGGCGGGCTGGCCGCCGAAGTCGTCGTAGCGGGCGGTCGAGGACGGCTCGCTGACGATCCGGTACCAGAACTCGGCCGGGCGGTGGTTGCCGTCGGTGCGGCGGAATATCTCGACGCCGTTCTGGTAGACGACGACGTCGTCGCCGTCGAAGCCGAACCCGATCTGGTCTCCGGAGGTCCATGCCTGGGTGACCGACGAGCCGAGCACCGTTCCGGCCTCGGCGTCCTTGCGGATGAGCTGCCAGCGGTCGGTGCCCGCGCGCAGCTCGATCTCGTAGCCGTCGCCGGAGTCGTCGACGGCGGTGTAGTAGGTGTCGTGGCCCGACGCGCCCTCGACGGCGGGAGTGGTCCAGTATTCGTGCGGCGCGGCGACCTTCAGCGCCCACCGCGACCCCGCCCAGAGCGTCGCATGGGCGGCGAGCTGGCCGTCGACGACCGTGTGGCCGACATCCCCGCCGGTGGCGGTCCAGCCCGTCGCGGGCGGCCCCTCGTTCGGCCGGTTGAAGTCGTCGATCAAGACCGTCGAGTCGGGGAACGGCATCAGCGGCCCCTCGCGAGCTCGGCGTCGAGGCGGTCGATGGTGCCGCGCTTCGCCGCCGCGACCACCGGCCCGTCGAAAACGATCTCGCCGTCGACCAGGCGCGGCGTGCGGCGTGGCTCGTCGGCGATCCGGCGTGCGGCCGCCTCGCGGTCTACCTGCTCGAACTCGCCGGCCAGCGTCGCGAGCGTCTTTGCCGACGCCTCCACCACCACGACCGCCTGGTCCCCGGCGATCTCGACCTCAGACCAGCAGCCACCGTCGGCGTCGATCGCCGCGGTGTGGTCGTCCATCGCGCAGTAGCGGATCGGGAACGGCCGACCCTTGTCGTTGGGGCGCAGCTTGTACGGCGCGACGAAGTAGGCGGCGGGCATGGCCGAGAAGGCTACCCCCGTGATCGCGTCGTTACGACCGCCAGGCGCGCTCCCACGCGACGCCCGCGGCGGTGGCCATCGCCGATCCGATCAGCAGGCTCATCACGCCCTGCGCGGTCCACCCGGCGAAGCACAGGTTCGCCCAGCCCTGCGCCGCCAGCCACGCCGACGCGACCACGAGCCAGAAGCGCCGCCCGCTCACGAGGCCCTGAGCCTTCGGCGCTCCGCTGCGCGCGCCCGGTTCTCCTCGGCCGTCTTGGCGCGGTGGCACGGCGCGCACCGAACCGCCAGGTTCTCAAGGCGGTGCTCGCCGCCGTCCTCCAGCGCCAGCTCGTGATCGGCCTCCCACGGCCGCGAGTCCCACCACCACCCCGCCTGCCCGCTCTGCCGGAGCGGCCGCTGCCGCGAGCACTCCCGCCCGCAGTCCGCGCACCGCAGCACCGTCCGGCCCAGCGCCTCGGCCTCCCGCTGGAGCGCGACCCGCGAGTCCATCGTGCGCCAGTGGTGGTACCAGTAGACGCAGTCGGGCTCGTCGAGCATCGGTGGCCGGCCGCGCAGCTCGTGGCGGTTCAGCGGCCCGTAGTGGTAGCGCCGCCGCCGATCGACCCCCTTACCGTCGGACGAGTAGATCGCCTCCCCGCACCACTTGCACGTGCCCCCCGGCGCGTCGGGGCACCTCGGCTCAACCAGCACGAACAGGACGCTGCTGCGCTGCCTCGCGCGCGCCTTGCGCTTGACGATGCGCGCCCGGCAGGCCGCCGCCCCGCAGCAGACGGTCCGATGGTGCTGCGACCAGCGCGCGCCCTCCGGCCAGTGCACGGCGTCTGTCGGGCGCGGGGACACGTGGTAGATCGTCAGCAGGCCGCTGCGCGCGTTGCACTCCCAGCACCTGTCGCGCGGCGGGTACGACGACACCAGCCACGGCCCCCTCTCAGCCCGCGGCAAGCCTCGGCTCCAGTCGCGCTCGATCGAGGCCCACCACGAAGCGGCGCTCCCCGTCGACCTCCGTCACCCACAGGTCTTCGCACGGTGCCGACACGGCGAACAGCTCCGGCCCGCCGCGCATCCCGCGCAGCACCGGGCAGTGCCCGAGCGCCAGCCGCGCGCAGCGCTCGTGCAGCAGCGCGTCCGTCATGGGGAGGATGATCTTGCCCCGCAGGTCGCGGGGCGGGCGCTCGTTCACGAAGAACGCCACCCGCCCGTCGAAGCCCTCGCCGCACACGTGGCACAGCTCGTTCTCGAACATCTCCTGCCGGCGCACCATCGCGCCCGCCGCGAGGTTGTCCGACGGCGACACCCACGGCACGGGAGTCGGTCGACCGTCGATCCACACGTAGGGGCGCGGCCACCCCGGGTCGGTCAGCACATCTTCGACGGCCTGTCGATCGGGTACGCCCGGCAGCCTACGCTCATGCGCCAAGTCCGGCCTCGGCCTCACGACAGGCGCTCGGCGTAGTCCGTCTCGTCGACGTCGGCCGACTGGCGCGCGCCGAGCCAGCCCAGCAACAGCAGTCCGAGGTCGTCGAGATCGGCCGCGTGGGTGATCCAGCGCGCGCCGCGGCGGCGCCACTCCAAGGTCCAGCCGCTCGGCAGCGCCGCCATCTCCGCCTCGAAGTCCATCTCGTGGAGCTCGACCAGCGCGCGCTGGAGCGGCCGCTGGTCCTCGGGTGGCAGCGCCTCAGCCACGACCGATCGCGTCCTCGACCGCCTCGGCGGGCGTCATGCCGTCGACCACGCGCGCCAGCACGTCGGCGTGGCATAGCTTCGGCGCGCACCAGCACACCAGCTCCCGCCCCGCCAGCTCGGCGCGCGCCTCCTCGACCAGCTGCGGGCGCCCGTCTAGGTAGCAGGCGTACGCGCGCAGGCACGCCACGCGGTGCAGGCGATCGTCCTTGTGAAGCTTGACCGGGTTGCCCCACTTCGTCGGTCGCCCCACGTAGACGCCGCGCCCGCGCGCCGAGCGCAGCCTGCGGTTCAGCACCCGCTCGTGCGGCATCAGCCCGTCACCTCCGCGACCGCCACCGTCGCGAGGACGACCGAGGCGACCGCCACGGCCACCAGGCCGATCGGGCGACCTCCCGGCAGGTCCCGCGCCAGGTGCAGCCAGCCGAGACCCGCCAGCAGCAGCAGCCAGCCCCCCAGCACCGCGAACTCCATCAGCCCGCCCCGTGCTCGAAGTCGTCCCACGGCTCGCAGGCCAGCACCGGCTCCCATATCTTCGTGCCGGCCCCGTACCTCGGGCGCCTGATCGTCAGCTCGCGGTAGGTCACGGCGCGCACCCGCCAGAGCATCACGGCGTCCGATCCCTCCGGCGCGCCGTCGACCTCCACCCCCTCCTCAAGCTCCAGGCGGTCGCCGGGGCGCGGCACGCCGGGCAGCCAGACGCGCCGGGCCTCGTCTCCGTCCACTCCATCCAAGATCAGCATGACCTGGACGCTGCTGCTGGTCACTAACGGCCTCCGGCGTCGGGTACGGCGGGCACTCTACCCCGAGGGCGGGGCGGGCGGCAAGCCGACGAGGCGAGGCGCGGCGGTCCGTTCCCTTCGACCGCCCTCCAGCGCGCTCACGTCCCGCCACGCCCCGAGGACAGCCTACGGCTAGGAGTCTGCCAGCAGCCGCCGCACCACCTCGGCCGCGCTCGTCGACGCTCGGCGCAGCGCGGCGGGCCTCTCAAGCAGGTCAAGGATCGGATCGCGCACCCGGCCGCAGCGGCACCACCGCCCCCGGCCGATCGACTCGCTCAGCGTGGCGCACTCCGGGCAGCCGCCCACGGCCAGGAACCACTCGGCGCGACGTAGGTAGGCCACCAGCCGCTCGCCCGGCGTGCCTGCCCCCGTCGCGACGGCCGCAAGCCGCCGATCCAGCCGAGACAGCAGCCGCGCGCGCTCGACTGACCCCACGTGGGTCACGGCTCGCGCTCCAGCATAGCCACGAGTCCCATCGCGTCGTCGTGCCTGCGCTGCCACAAGTCCCGGCGGCTGCCCACCGCGCCCTCGACGACCGTTGCGCAGTAGGCCGCCCACTCGCGCAGCCGGCGCACCGCCTCGTCCACGTGCGCGGCCTCGACCACCTCTACCTCGGCCGCCTTCACCCAGTCCATGCCCGTCAGGCCCGAGCCCTCCGGGGCAGTATCCGGACCCGAGACGAATTGGCCGAAGCCGTCGACGACCGTGACCTCCCAGCGGCGCGCGCGCACGGCCACCATCGGCGAGAAACACTTCGAGCACATCGGCACGGCATCGTCCGCTCGCGGGCCGCTCTCTCCGCGAACCCCGTCGCGGTGGCCGCAGCCCACGCACTTCACCGTCACCGTCGCGTTCTGTCGCGGCGGGGTGTTCGAGGACTCATGGATCGCCCCTAACCGAGCCTCGGCCTCCGCGCGATCTGCTTCGAGCGGGTCTCGCTCTGGTCCCTCAGAGACAGCGGCCAGCGCGGCGATGAAGGCACGCGACCGCTTGACATCGCGATCCGACGCGCCGAGCCCGTCGTTGTAGAGCCGAACCAGCGCCGCCTTAATCTGCTCGTCGGTCACGCCCTCCACCGTCAGTGCCACGGCAGGCGACAGCGACCATCCCCGCTTCTCGGCGTTGTGGAACACGTAGCCGACGACCTCGCGCCAGTTGACGGGGCCGAACTGCGTTGTGTCCCAAACGGCAGGGCTGAACAACGTTGCGAGATCGGCGGCTAGATCATCTCGCCCGTCCTCTCCCCGCTCAGACAGGGAGGGGGGTGAGTGCCGTGCGTCGACCCGATCCGCAAGGTCGATCATGAAGCCGCGCGCTGCATCCTCCAGCGACACGGCCCCCTGCCCGTCGACCTTGACGATCCAAGCACGGTCGTTCATGCCGGCGGCAACGGCGTCGAGAAGGTCGTCCGGCGGGTCGCGCAGCACGTCCGTAGACAGGCCCCGCGCGTTGCGAGCGTCGTAGCCCTTCTGGACCTGCTCGGCGAGGTCCGCCTTCAGCCGCTCAATCTTTTCCTGCGCGTTCCCGGCCAGGCCCCATGCCCGGTCGCCCCACTCCTGCCACCACGGCTGAAGGGCGGCGAGCGCGGTCAGGCGGTCGGCGTGCTGAACGTCGCCATCCGCGTTGCACCACGCGCCGTCGTCGTCCTGCTCCCAGGTCGTGGCGAGGGCCTTGTCGATGACGGCCTCCAGGTTCCCGACCTCCTCACCGAGAGCCTGCGCACGCTGCCAAGCGGAGTCCCGCGCCCGCGTCATCTCGGCAAGCTGCTGCTCGATTGGCAGCGACTTCCATCGGTCCGACGCATCCGGGTCCTCGCCACCCTCCCGCTCAGGCTGGGCGTCCAGACCGAGATAGCCGCCGTGCTCGGCCAGAGCCTTGCGACGGTTCGCGGCCCACTCGTCCGGCTCGACGCAGCCAGCGTCGCCACGAACCGCGTAGTCGAGCGCCGACAGGATGCCGTGCTGGCCCGGCTTGATCTCGCCGTCCTCGTCGGTCTCGACGAGCGCGATGGCCGCCTGCACGTCGGCGAGACGCAACGCAAGCTCGCTCGGCTCCCCTCCATAGGGGACGGCCCCGCCGAAAGCGCGGATCGCAGCGTCAGCCGCCCTCAACGCCTCACGATCGGTAAGCGCGGCCCGGCCCGCCACGTTCAAGGCGTCGGCAATCGCCGCTGCCACCCCGCCACGGGTCTGCTCGTCGGGCTTCGAGGGAAAGGCCCCGGCGAACTGCTGCCGGAATGCCCGCTTTGCGTCCCGGCGCTCGTCGGTCTCCCAGGGGATCGGCTTCAGCCCCGACGCCTCGTGGCGAGCCTCGCGGGCGTCCCACGCCGCCTTCGCTGCCCGCTCGATCAGCAGGCGCTCGACGAACTCGACCGGGTCCTCGTCGCCGCACTTCTCCCGCCAGTCGTCGGCCCAGTGCTCCGGATCGCGCCACGCCGCCAGGTGCATCGTCACGCCCGAGACGGTCAGGCGCACGTCCACGCCTAGCGAGTCCATCGCCGCCGCCACTATGGCCTCCACCGGGTCCTCGCCGTCCACGACGCGAGCCAGGTCCGTGATCCCGCCCACCGTCGAGCGCTCGACGACGAACCGCACCTTCGCCACGTCGGTCATGCCGCCGCCTCCAGTCGACGCGAACGGCCCGCGTTCGCGCGTTCGTCGGTCACCAGCCGCGCGTCGGCCGCCGGGTCTTCGTACGCGGCCAGGATCACGTCCGCGTACTCCGCGTCGCCCAGCTCCCACAGGGCGCGCTCGCGCGCGGCCGCCAAGCGGGCGTCGTGGTCCGTCGGTTGCTCGAATGCCTCCATGGAATCCCTCCAGGTAGATCGGGTACGGCGGCGATGCTACTCGGCATCGACGGTCCCCGCAAGGTCGGCGTGGGCGGGGCACACGTCGACCGGGCCGTCGTGCACCCACCCGTCCGGCCAGTCGCTCCAGCCCGTGTCGAGGGTGAAGATGCTCCCCCTCGTGGTATCCACGATCACGTCCAGGTCGTCGACGCGCACCGTCGCCCGCGCCTCGCAGCCGTCTTGGTCGCACGTCACCTCGACCGCAATCACGGGATCAGCCTCCCCCTGCGGCGGGCGCGGCGGCGGTAGCGCACCTGCACCAGCGCCACCGCCGCGGCCCAGCCCGCGGCCACTACCCCGATCGCGATCAGCAGCGCCTCGACCGGCATCACGGCGCGGCCCTCGTCTCGTACAGGCAGATGTCGCCGTATTCGGCGAGCCGGCGGCGCTCGGCGCGGCGCGTCGCCCGCCAGTAGTGAGCTCGCTCCGACGTCGGCAGCAGCCGCGCGTGCTCGACCCGAGCGCGCCGCTGCCGATCGCGGCAGTTCGTCACCTCGGCGGGCGTGGGCGCCCGCGTCTCGGCCTCCTTCCACGTCAGGCGCGGCTCCGGGCCAAGCGCCCACTGGCTCACCGAGCCGGCGAGGACGACCGCGACGGCAGCGGCCGCTGCCGCGCCCAGCACGAACGCCGCCGCGGCCCTCACGACGCCACCTCCCGCTCGAACGGGTCGCGGGTGAACACGTGGCCCACAAACGCGGCGCTAGGAATCTGGAAGCTGCCAACGTAGTGCAGCTCTTTGGAGTCGTAGGCCATGCCCGTGCCGAACACCTCGAAGCGCACCACCGGCCACGGCGGGGGCGGCGGGTCCGCCGGCACGCTCCACCACGTCACCGGCACGTCGCCCTGCGCCTTCAGGTCCAGCAGCCGCGAGCCGGGCGGTATCTCGTGCTCAATCGGCTGCGCCGGCGACAGCACGCACTTCCACACGACCCGTCGCCTCTCCGCGCTCACGCCGACACCTCCTCGCCCCGCCGCAGCTGGCGCCCGCCGGCCTCCAGCGACCACGACAGCGGCACCCCGTCCTCGACGTCGGGGCGCGCCGGCTGCCGCCAGTGCATGTTCTTCCCGAGGCCACCGGACTCCACCACCGGACGCGCCGCCTCGGCGAACCGGCCCGCGTCGTTCAGCGACGACCCGCCGTCCTGCTGGGGCCACCGCTCGGCGCGCACCCACCACTCCTCGCCGTTCCACATCACCTCGACCACCCGCACCAGCGCGCAGGCGTCCGCGTTGCGCGGCTCCCACACCCACAGGGTGTTCAGGACCGGAACGCGCGCGTTCTTGTCGTAGCTGTTGACCCGATCGCTCACGCCGGCCGCTCCAGATCCAGCCCGTTCAGCGCCTCCAGCATCAGCGGCAGCCGACGCTCCACCTCGGCGTGGTTCACGTCGTCGAAGTCCACGTACAGCTTCTGCGGGTAAAAGCCGTCGCTCGGCCCCTCCAGCACGATCTGCTTGTCTGCCCTCGTGAAGGGCAGCGCCACCCACTGCTCGCCGCTCATACATCCTCCTACGGATCGGGTACGAGGCGCAGGCTACCCGCCAGCGCCCGGGGTCGCAACCTCGGGCAGGGGCGTACCGCCTCTCGCGCCGGATGCTCGGGGTAATTACTCCCTCGCAGATAGACGCGGTCGGCGGTCGCTCATCGGCGCGCAGCTCCACTTGGCACCTGTTTGCGCGTTGGGACCCCTACAGGCTCGGGGTATAGACGCGCCGACTGCCCCGCGGGCAGGCTACAGCACCGGGCGGCCGACGCCGGTGATCAGCACGACGATCGCGACCACCACGGCCACGACCTGGAGGGCCGCGAGGAGGATGACGAGCAAGAGGTTCATGCCCCAAGTTGTACCCCTTGGACTACCGGGCGGCGCGGCGCGCGAGCCAGCGAAGCAGCCGTCCGCGCCACGACGGCCGACGCTCGAAGTGGGCAAGCGCCTCCGCCATCTCGGCCTCCAGCTGCCTGCGCCGCCCCCGCCGGCCCATCAGCCCCGCTCCGGCAGTCGACGCACGTGCGCCAGCGTCCTTATCCACGACAGGCGCTCGTCGCCGCGCGAGTGCCGGCGAATCTGCTCGATCGTCCCCGGCAGCGCGGGGGGCGGCGTGTCCGGCAGTTGCCCCAGCGGCACCAGGCTGCATCGGCACCTCGGGTTGGACGGCCGCTCCCCGCCCGTCACGCGGCCCCCTGGTCCCTTAGCGCCGCGCGCTCCCTCGTGGCGCGCGGCTTCACGAACTCCCTGCCGTCGGTGTCGAGCGGGTGGCAGCAGCCGCAGGAGTAGGTCCGCGTGCCGCGGTGGCGCGACCCGTAGCGGGGACGGCGACGCTGGCGCTTCGAGCCGATCATGCCTCGTCTAGGATCGCGATCAACCCCACGGCGAGCGCGGCCCCGACGCCCATCGCGAACAGCTTGGCGCCGGAGCCGTCCTCGTACATCAGGCTCAGCAACATCCAAAGCATCGCGCACATCAGCGGGGCCAGCCACCAACCCCTCGTCACGTCGCCCCCTCGCCCGCGTGGCAGCCCGCGCGGTTCAGGTGCGCCTCCCGCGACTCGGGGTTCGACCAGACCAGCGCGCGGCACCCCTTGCACCGGCACACCCCATCGTACTGGCGCGCCGGCTCGAACGGCGAGTCCGGCCCCGGCCTGTCGAGAGGCCCGTGATCCGGATCGCCCTCTATGGCCGCCACTAGCCCCGCCCCATGTCCGCCTCGGGGCGACCGTCGAACTCCCGGTGGTGGCCGTACATCATCACGCCGTACACGAACCCCCCGCGCGGATCGTCGCGCAACGCCGCGACCAGTTCGTTCAGGCTGGACCCAACGGCCACGGCCAGCCCCTCGACCACCGCCAGCACGTCGCGCAGCTCGTCGTAGCCGCCGTCGACCAGGAACTCGCCCACCTCCTCGGCCAGCTTCAGCCGCAGCCACCGAATTAGGTCGCCCCTCGCGGGACCGTAGAACAGGTCGCCCGGCTCGCCCGAGGCGTTCAGGATGTCGCGCGTCCTGTCACGGACCAGCTTGATCGGGTAGCCGTCCGGCGCCGGCCTCAGCGATGCCATCAGCGCCCCCGATCTAGCCGGTAGTGCTCAGCCAGGAACGTCGTCTCGGCCTCGGCCGGCGACCAGCCCAACTCCCACGGCGACCCGTCGACCTCGCTCGGCGCGTCCGACCAGTCGCGGCCGCCGCTCGGCATCAGCTGCGCCGCCTCCACGAACAGCGCCCAGTCGTCCGCGTCCTTGATCGACGTGAGCTCGTGATCGCTAAGGATCGCCAGGCCCAGCCCCACGTCCACCGCCCCCTGCACGCGCGCCTCGATCGCCGCGTACTCCGGCAGCACGCACTTCAGCGGGTGCGTCACGTCGCCGCAGTACGCCTCCGCGGAGTCGTGGTGCAGGCCGCGCAGCACCACCTTCGGCGGGTATCCCAGGCCCTCCAGTCGCCACGCGACCAGGCAGGCGTGCTCGGCCACGGAGTAGAACCGCTCGCACTGGCCGGCGTACCGGCACGTCAGCGACAGCGCGTGCGCCACGTCCTCCAGCCACACGTCCTCCGGCCGCGGGTCGGCCAAGTCGAAGAAGTGGCCGCTCGCCGTCTCCATCGCCGTGCGCGTCTGCGCCCGCGCCACGTCGCCCGTCACGCGCCGCCGCCCATGAGCGAGTCGTACAGGCGACCCTTCATCTCGTCCGGCGACGCGCCGCGCACCGTCTCGACCTCCGGCGGGCGCACCTCCACCTCGCCGCCCTCCAGCACGACGGTCGCGACGCAGTTCGCCGCCTCCCACTCGTCGCCGCAGTGCACCTTGAGCCGCAGGCCCGGCGCGAACGCGACCATCGCCCGCAGCGCCTTCGCGACGCTCTCCACGCCGTAGTCGCGCTCGCCGAGGTTGCCGGACGCGTCGATCAGCTCGCCGTCGCCGAGCCAGTGGCCCAGCCCCGCCAGGCCGTTGCTCATGTTGAGCGGGAAGGCGTCCGCCAGCGCCGCGGCGTCGTACGGCTTCTTCGAGTCGGGCACCATGAAGTCGCCCGCCGCCTTGAGGAAGTCGCGCAGCTCCTCGACCTCGCCGGGCGGGCACGAGCCCACGATCGTCACGGTTCTCCAGTTGCCCATCGCATCCTCCTATCGGGTACGGCGCACAGGCTACTGGCGCTCGCGACGCCGCGCAACGTCGTCGCCCCCGAAGTGCGCCCGCGCCGCGAACGCGCCGGGCGGCATCGGCCGCGCGTCCAGCGTCACCTCCACCCCCTCGTCCATCAGCACCCGCTCGGCCGCGCGGCACGCTCGATCGGCCGTGCTGGGCCTGGTGCCCGCCGGGACCATCAGCCCCACCCCCGGCGAGAGCAACGCCGCCACGTGGTCGCCCGCGTCGGGCGGCACCATCCCGCCGGCCGCGTACCGCCGCGGCGCGCTCGGGTCCGGCTTCGCCTTCGCCGGCCCCGGCTCGGGCGGCACCCGAAGGTCAGACTGGCCTCCCATCTTCACGTGGATCGAGTCGCGGATCGCCGCCTCGCGCCGCGCCTCGGCCCGGCGACGCCTCACGTCCGCGACCCCGATCGACAGCCGGAGCGCGAAGGCAAGCGCCCTCAGCACCCACACCGCCAACGCCAGCAGCAGGAACTCCGGCAGGTCCCGCGGGCGGGGCCTCGTCACCCACGCCCGCCTCGCTCGCTCAGCCACGTCCAGCCTCCTCAATCGTCGGGTACGTCGGCAGCGTAGCCGTAGTCGGGCTGCGGCGGATACTCCAGCGCCCGCGACTCGCGCACGATGCCGCGTTCCGTCAGCGTGGCGCGCCAGTGCCTCCCCCCCTTGCCCTTGCACGTTCGGCCCTCGCCGAGCAAGACCCGATCGCAGCCCTCCGTGTGGCACGGATGCACGTGCACGTCCTGACGCCCGTACGGCCCCAGCACGTGCGACAGGGCATGGAAGACGTGCCGTCGGCAGACGCACTTCCGCGCGCTCATTCCAGCGCCCTCACCTGCGCACCAGCCGCTTCATTATTCGCCAGCGGGTTCGGTGGCGCTCCAGCTCGGCCTTGATCCTGACGAGCTCCACCGCCTGCCGAGTCGCGCGCCCGCTCGCGGCGTCGAAGTCGGCCGCGTCCACGACCTCGGTCGGCAGGTCGGCGCGCGGATGCGAGTCCTTCTCGATGCGCACCGGGCGACCGTGCAGCCCGCGCCCCAGCGTCAGCCGCCTCGGGTTCGCCTCGCTCACGACCGCGCCTCGTCGCGGTGCTGGAGCTTCATGAGCACCGCCATGCACAGGCCGCACGTGTCGGCGCAGACGCTCGACAAGCCCATGACCTTGGCCACGTGCCGACGCTCGCGCGCGGTCAGCGGCTCGACCGGCAGGCCGCTGCGTCGGTACTCCAGCGCCAGCCAGTCCAGCGCCCCGTGCCACGAGCCCTGGTTCTCGGGATCAGCCGCGCGTGCCTCCCCGACCGCCGTCAGCAGGTGCTCGCCCGCCCCGTACTCGACGAGCACCGTGGCCACCGCCCGCCGCAGCGCCCACTTGTCTTCCTCGGACTCGAACGCCATGCCTACCAGCGGCGCGAGCGCGCGCGCCGCCGCGTCCCGGCGCTCGCGCTCGGGCGTCACGGGCCGACCTCGGGGTGGCCCGACGTCGCCGCGGGGTGCCGGCGCGACGGGTGCAGGCCGCCGGGCAGGTCCCGCGGGCGCTCCGCGATCGGGATGTACACCGGCCCGCTCGTGTGCGCCGCCCGGCTCAGCCGGCACGTCACGCACAGGCCCCACGGCTCGTCGACCCTCGGCACGAAGGCGTGGTCCGTGACCTGCGACGACGCGCCCGTGTCCGGGGCGTCCGGCGCCTCGCCCGTCACCAGCCCACCGCCTTGGACGCCGCGACCATCGCGCCGGGGTCCGCCGCCCTCAGCTCGCCGTAGCGCTTCATCACCGCGTTGAGGACGGTCAGCTCGTCGTCGTTCGCCGGCGTCGGCAGCCGACGCTGCCACCGCATCACCTGCTCGTAGTCGCTGCTCTCCTCCACCTGCTGCACCGTCGGCCAGTTCACGGTCGCACCTCCTGCGCCGCGACCCGCACCGCCTCGATCGCCGCGTGCGCGTGCTCGCCGACCGACCAGCCGTGGTCGTCCAGCGCGGTCAGCCCCGCCCCCTCCAGCACGTCCGCGATCCGGCACACGCCGTCGGCCAACTCCACCAGCGCGGTCGCCTGCACGTAAGTCAGCGTCTCGTGGGGCGGCTCGTCGTGACTGAAGGTGAAGTCGCGCAGCACGCCGCGCAGCGTGTCCGCCATCGAGGGCGCTCCGTCCGGCGCCGCCTTGGCCTCGCCCGCCATCAGTGCCACGCCCCGCACGTGCCGGTTGGCGGCCCGTCGTGGCCGCGCTCGGCGGCCTTGACTCGCGCCACGCCCTCGCGCAACTCGTCCAGTGCTCCCATCGGTCCTCCTGCGTCGGGTACGCGCAGCAGCCTACACCCGCCGGCCTAGTCGTCCCGACTCAGGTAATCGGGGTCAAGCGCCTCGTCCGCCCGCGCCCGCATCGCGCGGCGCGACAGCCGTCGCCGGCGATCGTGGCGCGGCGCCGGGTACTCGTAGCCGTTGCGGACCAGCGTCAGCGCCGACGTCAGCGCCTCGATCCGCCGCACCGCGTACCCGTCCTCGCTCCGCACCCGCTCGTACTCCTCCGGCCTCACCGCACCACCTCCGCCTCGCCCAGCGCCACCGGCCCGTCGCCCGCCTCCACGAACCGCACGCGCGGCACCTCGAAGCGGACCCACGTCACCGGGGCCTCCGGCTCGGGCAGCCCGCGGCGCCTTCGGTCCCGGCGGAGCTCGCGGTGCCCCGCCGTGTACCGCGTCCACAGCGCCGGCCACGGAACGTCCTGCTCCACGATCAGGTGAGCCGACGCCGGGGCCAGCGACGCGCGCCACGCCTCCATGCCCTCCTCGTCCAGCGTCAGCCGCCCCGTCAGCTCGATCGGCTGCGCGAGGTCGTGCGGCGCGACCTGATCGCCGTAGCGCGGCTCGATCGTCCGCGTCACCCGCATGTCGAACTCGAACGCGCCCACGTCCACGCCGTCCACCGTCACCCGCAGGTCGTCAGGAGGCCGCGCCACGCCGGCCTCCCTTGTTCCACGGGCGGGCCTGGTGGACCTCGTCGGCCGTGGGGAAGTTGCTTCCCTCGAAGCGCCAGCCCCGATCGTCCACGTACACGAGCGCCGGCACCTTGCGGTCCGTCACCTCGGGAAACGTGCCCTCGTAGCCGTGCTTCCGCAGCCAGCCGCACACCGCCTGGCGGGCCGCGTCCGTCTTGCCGCGCGTCGTGAGGATCACCACGTCGAACTGCCTGGCGATCCCGTTCAGCCACTCGATCGCCCCCTCCACCGGGGGGTCGGGGATCGTGGTCGCGTCGATCCAGGGCGTGACGTACGAGTGCAGCACCCCGTCGAAGTCGACCGCGATCGTGTAGCGGCTGCCCCCGTCGCGCGGCGGGACGTACTCGCCGGCGGTCGGGTCCGCCATCAGCGCCGCGTTGATCGCCGGGGTGCCCTCGTCCTCGCAGTGCGCGCGCACCAGGTCCTCCAGGCCCTCGATCGCCAGCACCGCGTCAGCCTCGGCCTCGTACGTCCGCCGCAGCAGCTTCGGCACCTGCTCCCACCAGTCGGCCGGCAGCAGCGAGTCGTGGCGCCGATTGCCCGGCGCCTCCCTGTAGAGCGCCTTGGCGATCGCGGTGCGCGCGTCGTCGCTCACGGCCGCCCCTCGCGACTGCGGGGCGGGCGGTCGCCCTCGTCCAGGACCGCCTCGATCTCGGACACCAGGCGCGCCTCCTCGCCCATCGTCATCGCGCGCGCCACGGCCAGGACCGCCAGCGTCGCCCCGGCGACCAGCCCGATCGAGTCGCCGCGCGCCGCCGCCACGCCCAGCACGAGGCCGCCGACCACGCCCAGCAGGACGATCAGGAGAAGCCTCACTTCGTCGCGCGTCCCGCCTCGGCGTCCGCGCCCACCAGCGCCTCCAGCCGCTCGACCTTCGCGATCAGGTCCCTCAGCCCGCGATCGATTTCCTCCAGCCTGCGCACCACCGCGCGCTGACACCCGTTGGGCAGGCCGAACGCCGAGCCGTGCGTCCGAGCCGTCCCGTCACTCTGCGAGGGCGTCTCGCCCTGGATCGGCATCCCGCAGTCGCGGCAGCGCCGTACTACCACCCACGAGGCCGAAAGGCATGGATCGTGGCGCAGCTCGCCCGTCGGGCCGTAGTAGTCCTCGGCCAAAGCGAGCACCCTGACGGCCCCGACGCCCTTGGGCGCGCGGGCGAACGACGACGCGCCCGCCTGCTGGATCGCGTGCTCCTCGCTGACCGCCCTGCCCCGCCACGCGGTGCGCCCGTCCTCGGCCTCGACGTGCCACCAGCCGTAGTCGCTGGCGGTCACGACTTCCCCACTCCGTGCGCCGGGCACTGCGGGTCGACCTCCGTGCCCACGTCGTCGCCGTCCTCCACCACCCGGCACGAGCACTCGACCTCGTCGCCCGGCTTCGGCGCGGGCTGGTCGCGCTCGGCGCGCATCCCGACGGCCACCCTCGCGTCCGGCCCCAGCACGCCCGCCTCCTCGGCGGCGTCGTACAGGTCCAGCACGGCCTTCAGGCGCTCCGGCACGAACTCGCCGCCCGCGTCCAGCACCCGCATGTCGCAGTGCGCCACGAGCTCGGCCACCTGGCCCGCCCCCTCCCGCGACAGCGAGACCCCGACGGCCACCTCCTGCGTCACGTAGTTGACGCCCTTCCACGACAGCACGCTCCCGTCCAGCGCGACGAAGCACTCCGGCCCGATCACCGTCACGCCGCCCTCGCGGTACGGGTAGGCGACCTTCAGCTCGCCCTCGATCGCCTCGACCAGCCTCGCCAGCTCCTGCCCGGTCGCCTGGTCGCCCCCGTCCGCCACGCGCGCGGCCAGGCGCGCCGCGTCCGCCAGGGCGCTCACGACTTCGCCTCCTCGAACATCTCCCGCGCGATCGCCATCAGCTCCGTGCCGCTCGCCGGCTCGCCGCCGCCCGCGACGCGCTCCGCCACGCGCACCAGCTTCACCGCCGCCGGCGACGACTCGCTCGCGGGCGGCCGAGCGGCGTCCTCGGCCCCGCCACCGAGCTGCATGCGCGCGGTGCCGAGCGGCTGGACCTGACTGGATTCGCCTCGCCACCGGTCGATCGCGGCCAGCGCCTCGGCGCGCAGCGGATCGTCGCAGCCGTCGGACGTGTCGAACGGCGCGAACAGCTCGTCGATCAGCTCCGCGGTCTCGGGCTCGTCCAGCGCCGGCACCCTCACGACTGCGCGCCCTCGGCCGCGGGCCGCACGCCCAGCTGCGCCAGCGTCAGCAGCCAGCCCTCGGCCCACGCGGCCGCCCCCTCGGCCGTGAGGGGCTGCCCGCTCGGCAGCAGCGCGTCCTCGGCCATCGCCCTCAGCTCCCCCGCCAGAGTGGTCAGGTCGTCGTCGCCCGCCACCGCCTGCGCGAGCGCCAGCACGAGCTCCACCGCCGCGTCCCGCGGCACGAACGACGCCACCACCTCGCCGGCCGCGTTGGTCAACTCGACCAGCGCCACCACCTCGTCGGCCAGGTCGGCCTCGACCGCCTCCTCGGCTTCCCCGCGATCGTCGGCCATCAGCTCCACCACGGCCTCGCGGCCCGCGGTCACGCGCCCCTCGTCACCGTCCTCGTCGCTCCACTTCACCTCGGCCATCCAGGCCACCTTTCGATCGGGTACGGGCGGCAGCCTACACGCGCGCCGGTCGCTACTCGTCGGCCGTGGCGGACGGCGCCTCGCCGTCGGGGTCCTCGGCGTCGGCCACGATCCGGGCGTGGTCGGCGCGCGCGGCCAGGTACTCCTCGGCCGCCTCCGGCAGCACGTCCGGCCCCTCGGCGCTGCGGAGCGCCTGGTCGGCGGCGGCGAAGCGGCGGGTCGAATCCCTCAGCGTGCGGGCCTCGTCAACGGTCATGCGGTCCATGCGTCCTCCTGATTGCTCGGGTACCGGCGGCAGGCTACCGCAGCGCCCTACTCGGCGAGCGGCGCGTCGATCGCCTCTTCGATCGGCTCCGCGGGGGCGGGGGCGGCCGCCTCCTCGGTCACCGTCAGCTCCACCGTGAAGCACGCCCCGCCCTCGGAGGGCAGCAGGTGGTACTTCCCCCGCCCGCCGCGCTCGGGGTCGGCCATCAGCTGACCGAACGCCGCCGACGCGTCCACGGCGTCCTCAATCTCGCCGGCCCTGACGTACGCCTCCGCGACGCCGGGCTGCGGGTCGGGGCAGTGGAAGACTACGAAACGCACGGCGGCCTCCTGGTCGCGGGACCCCGGAAGCCTACGACCGCGACTCGGCCCGCTCGCGCGACGCGTCGGCCACGCCCGTCAGGTACGCCTCCAGCTCCTCGATCGACTTGTCCTTGACGCTCGGGGGCACCAGCGGCCCCCCGTCGTGGCCCGCCACGTTCTCGGTCGACAGCCCGTGCGCCAGGCGCTCGACCGTCGCGACCTGCGCGAACGCCCGCCCCGCCGTGGCCGACAGGCGCAGGAGCTCGCCCACCGTCATCCCCTCGAACGGGTCCTTTCCCTCGTCGACCGCCCTCTGGATCTTCGCCCTCAGCGCCCGCGCCGGAGCCAGCAGCGCGTCGCGGAACTGCGCGGCGTCCTCGGCCTGAGCGCGCGCCACGTCCGCGGTCGCCTGCGAGAACTCCTCACGAAGCTGGCGGTCCTGCTCCGCGTCCCACGCGCTCGCCCGCTCCGGCCAGTTGTCCTGGCCCCCCCACCTACTGACGATGGTGGTGGACTTGCCCAACCCCTTCGCAACCTTCGCGTAACTCCGCCCCGCGCCCATGTCGCGGTACGCGATGAACGCCTCGGCCCGCGCGGGGTGCCACTTCGGGTCCGGCTCCCAGGGGTCAAGCGTCGCTATGCGATCGGCGTCAGCCACGCCTGGAATCGTAGCGCCGCCGGGGCGCTGCCCACCACAGGCGCACGGGATCGAGCCCGCCCGTCCGCGTCTCCCGCACCTCTATGCGCTGGCCGGCGAGCCCCACGCTCGACAGGTGGCGCAGCCGCCCCGCGACGCGCATCGGGGCGTGGCTCGGCAGCCCGGCCGGCGGCACCCCGCGCGGCCCGCCGCGGCGCAGGTAGTCCACGTTGAAGCCCAGCAGCCCCCAGTCGTCCCAGTCGAGGTCGGCCGCGAGCTCGCGGCACGTCACCTCCCGCCGGCGGGCGCGCAGCTTGGCGAGCACCAGGCGCGTTCCCTCCGACAGGCGCGCCTCGGGGTCCCTCACCGCGCACGGCGCAGCGGTCGCCAGCCCGGCGCTCGACCGACGTGCCACCGGCACGGCACGTACTGGCCCCCGGCGGTGGGGATCGAGCCCCGGCGCGCGGCGCACCCCCGCGCGCCCAGCAGCCGGGCCAGGCACCACTGCGCGACGCAGCAGCGCGGGTAGCCGTGCCGCCGTCCCTCGCGCCAGGCGTCGAGCGTCGGGCGCAGGCGGCGCCAGCACGGCCAGCGGGGCGGCGGGGCGGGGCGCGCGTACCGCGCGACGCTCAGCGCCCACCGGGCGTTCGCCAGCGGGTCCAGCCGGCGCGACGGGTGCGGCCGGCCCTCGACGGGCACCGCCGCCAGCCACGGCCCGCGGCGGTTCACCACCACCTCCAGGTCGTGCGCCTCCGACCACGGCAGCCCGCACGCCTCGCACGGATCCTCGTCCGCCCACAGGTGGCCGTCGCGCTCGCAGTCCCAGCCCGTCACGCCCTCACCCATGCGACTCGACCAGAAACTCCATATCGCATTCGGGGCACTGCACGTAGCCTTGAGGGTCCGGCGTCGCATCGAACCGACACCCGCATCCGACCACCTCCGGGTCCTCCTCGTAAATTTCGGTCGGGCAGATAAAGATCACTTTGCGGCTCCTGCGATCGGGTACTCCTACATCGTACTAGGAACTAGGACTGCTCGCAAGGTCGGGGTAGATCATCAGCTCGCGCCCGTCCGCCAGCGACACGCGGCCCGGCCGCTCGCCGTGGCCGCAGCACGACGCCACGGTCCGCACCCCGGCCGGGTTCAGCCGCGACGGCGTCGCCGGCAGCGCCTCGCACTCGTTCAGCGCCCGCACGAGCGGCGCGATGCACGGATCGCACCACGCGCCGGGGTACGCCTCGACCATCGCCGCCTCGCGGCCACCGGGGTCCCGCGCGTGGTCACACACCACCGGCCTCCGGTCGGTCGGCCAGCCGCCGCGCCAGCGGCACCGCCCACTCCGGCGGCGTCATGGCCGCGTGGCGCTCGCACGGCGCGAGCACTCCGCAGCAATCCGTGATCCCGCCCGCCGGCCAGTTCGGCCGCGGCGGGAACCGCCTCAGCCACACCACCTCGCCGAAGTGGTTCCTGGCCACCGCGTCCGCCTCCCAACGAAGGGCCAGAAGCGCGTTCGCGGCCGCCGCGCGCTTCAGTCGTCCCGTCACTCCGTCACCCACGGCCTGCCCCTAGGTCGCGAAGCGCCTCCTGTAGCTCGGCTATGCCGATGCCACATTCCTCGCACCGCGCGTCGTCCGGGACCTTCGTGCCGTCGTAGACCGGGGCCACCGCGAAGTCGTCGCCGGTCGCGGGCCGATCGGCAGCGCACCAGTAGCGGTCGCACCGACGGACCCCGGGTCGCCCGCGCTCGCCGTCGATGAGCGCCCGCAGCATCCGGCCCTGCCTCGACTCGCACTCTTGGAAGGCGACCGCGCGCCTACGCCGCCGCCTCACGGCCACAGCTCACGGCAGCCGGGGGCCTTGCACCGCCGCCTTGACTCCACGCTCGCGGCCGGCTCCCCCTGGCGGTCCCGCGGCCGGTTGTCGAGCGCCACGCGCCCGCAGGCCGACAGCGCGAAGTCGTCGGGGTGGGGCAGGTGCATCTTGCCCGCGCTGCCCGACGCCGCGCCCGTCGCGTTCCACGAGGCGTCGCGGCGGTACGCCGTCGCCTCACCCATGCCCCGCGCGCCCCCTGCGCGCCCTCTTGCCCAGCGCCGTGACCGTGAGGCGCGTCAGGGCGTCGAGCCGCGCCTGCGGCCAGTGCGGGTCGCGCGAGAACGGCGGCGCGCCCGGCGGCAGGTTGCACGACGTTCTAGCCGAGTGGCAGTCCCGGCACGAGGCATCCACGTCCCGCCCGAGGGTGCCCGCGTTCGGCCCGACCGCCAGCATGGTCAGCACCTCGTACTCGTCGATCGTCCCGCCGCACCGGCAGCGCCGCGTCCGGTGCGCCCAGTCCAGCAGCAGCGCGTAGCGGTCGCCCTTGCGGAGCTCCAGGTCGGGCTCGTCGAACGCGGCCTGCTCGCACGCCGCGAGGTCGCGCGCCGCGGCCAGGTTGGGCAGCACGTCTCGAAGGTCGGGCGTCACCACCGGCCCCCCGGCGTCTGGCGGGCCACCCGCAGCCGCTCGACCTCCTGCGGATCGAAGCGCGCGTAGCCGCTCACCGGCAGCCTGCGCGCCACGCGAAGCTCGCCGCGGGCCACCATGTTCCGCACGGTGTTCTCGTGGACGCCGATGCGCGCGGCCGCCTCGCGCACGCCGAGCTGGTCCGTGTTCGGGTTCGCGCTCACGGATGGCGGGGCGGGCCGTAGGGTCCGCGGTAGCCGCCGCGCCGACCGACGCGCCCCTGGTCAAGCGCGGTCTGGTCCTGGCGACCCGCCTCGCGGCACCGCCCGCAGCGCGTCGGCTCCGCGCCGGAGTGGCCGCGCACCGTCCACCCCGCCGCCTTGGCGATCGCGGCCGCCTCCACGTCGCTCACGTTCTCGACGGCGAGCACCAGCTTGTGCCCGCAGGACACGCACTCGACGAACACCTCGGATACCACCTTTGCCATCAGATTCTGTCCCTTCGCTTGAGCGCTCCGTGGACCTCGCCCAGCCAGCCGCGGCGCCGGCCGGAGTGCCGCAGCCGGGCGCGCGCCTCGTCCACCAGCAGCGCGATCGCCTCGTCGGACACGCCGTCGGTCAGGCACGGCGCGCCCATCTGCCTCACGTAGGCGCGCACCTTCGCCACGTCCTCCGCGTCAGCCACGCCGCACCAGCCGCCAGCCCGCCTCGGTGAGGTCCGCCAGGATCTCGGTCAGGTCCGGCTTCGCCGAGCCGCCGTGGCAGTAGGCCATGCACTCGACCGGAAGGTTGTCGTATCCCAGCACGTCCTTGAGCGCGTCGCGCGCGCCGTCGTCGTGCTCGGCCGCGAGCCGCGCCCGCCCCGCGGCGTAGGACTCGCCCGCCATCAGGTCCTCTCCCTTCGACCGAGTCCGCCGCGCGTGCCCAGCTTCTCGATCAGCCGGCGCGCGGCCGGTCCCGGGCTCAGCACGTCGCGCAGCCCGTGCGCGGCCGCCTCCGCGCCCGAGCGCCACGTGGCCACCGTCGTCCGGTAGTCGAGGAACGGGCGCGGGTCCACGTCGCCCCGCACCGTCGCCAGCCGCAGCGCGAGGCACCCGTCCATGTCGTGCGTGGCCACCCACCCGGCGCACGCCCGCCCGTCGTCGCGGTGGCACGCGAACATCGCCGTCGGCTGGTCGCCCGTCTCGGCGTCGTAGCGCGGGAGCTTCGCGTACTCGTCCTCGGTCCACACGCCGCTCGGCACGTCGCGCCGGTACGGGCACGAGCCGCACGGCCGCTCGGCCGGCGGACCCACCGTGGCGCGCGGCTCCCGCGCGTTCACGACCCTTCCCCGATCCGCATGGCCTCATCGATCGCCTCGCCGCGCGTCTCAAGGTTCGTGGCCACCAGCGTCCACTGATCCCAGTCCTCCACGTCCTCGCGCCAGAGCGCGGCGGCGAGCGGCCGCTTGTACCGCCAGAGCTGCCACGCCTCGAAGTCGGTCGGAAACACCTCGGGGTCCAGCCCGTGCGAGGGGCCGTCCTCGTAGCGCTGCAACCGCCACAGCGTGCGCGCGTCGTTCGACGGCAGCAGCCAGTCGCCCGCCGCGACCTTCACCAGCGCGTAGGTCCTGGCGGGCGCGCCGTTGGCGATCGCCATCACGACAACCGCCCCAGCAGCGTCGAGGCCGCGGCGCCGCAGACCATTCCCACCGTTTGCCCCACCGCGAGTCCAAGACCGTAGTCGCTCCCATCCCAGAGCGTCAACACGTACAGCACCGACCCGATGAACCCGCAGGCACTTACCAGCATGGTGATGCGCGGGGCGCTCACGTCCCGAACTCCCCGCCGTGCGGGTACGCCGCCCCGGCCGCGATCGCGAAGCAGCGCGCGCACTTCGAGCGCTCGCCCCTGCCCATCTCCGACTCCACGACGCTCGGCGCGTCGGGCCTGGTGGCCGCGCCGCGGCGGCGGCGACCGCACAGCGCCTCCCACGGCCGCTCGCCCTGCGGGGCGGGGGCCAGGTGCGCCACCGTCAGCTGCGCCTGCCCCCGCAGGCTGCGAAACGTGTGCCAGCCGAACGCCACGTAGCCCTCGGGGACCAGCGAATCGCCGCTCACGGCACCAGCTCCGTGCGGTCCCAGTCCCAGCCGCCCTCGAAGTCGTGAACGGTCTTCTCGCTGTCGTGCTCGACCAGCACCTTGATCCAGTCGCCGCGATACCCCTCGTCCGGCCCCGCCCGGCGAAAGCCGACGACGGTCGCCGTCGCGGAGCCCGTGTAGCGCTGGCCGTAGTGCTTGACCCGCGAGCCGATCCGGGCCGTCTCGCCGTACATCACGGTCGCCTCGGTGATCGACGGGTCGGCCAGGGTGCTCACGCGACCACCCATCAGCCGTTTGCCTCCGCGTACACCACGTCGCCCGTGTGCAGGTAGTAGGCCGCCATGTCGCGATCGGTCTTCCTGGCGCGGTCTACGACCTCGCCCTTCGCGGCGTCCACGCCCCGCCGCGCAGCAGCCTTCGCCGCGCGGGCGTCGGCCGCTCCCAGCACCACCACGTCGCGCATGTAGAACGTGTCGTCGTTATCCAAGTCGCCATCGTCGGCCCCGTAGATTGTGGCCATGTACCACGGCCCCTCGGGCAGCTCCACGGTGGCGGTGCTGACGTCCATCTTGCGTATGCGGATCGTGCTCACTTTGCGGCTCCTGCGATCGGGTACGTTCCTCATAATACAGGAACTACGAAGAAACGCAAGCCGGCGCGAGCAACTTCCTCGGGGCGTTGCCGCCGGGATGCGGTCCCACCACGCCCTCGGCCTCCAGCCTGGCCACCAGCCGGCGCGCGCACTTCCACCCCAGGCCCATCCTCTCGCGCAGCATCCTCTGCGACACGGTGCCCTCGCGCCGCGCCAGCGCGGCCACCTCCGCCACGAGCGCGTCGTCGCGCCGCGCGGCCGTCGTGCTCTTGTCGTAGACCTCGTAGCCCGCCTCCCGCATCAGCGCCGACCACCTCGTAAAGCAGCGGTGGACCACGATCCACGACGGACAGAGCGGGTCGGCGCAGAACTGCTCGCACGTGGGCACGTAGCCGTGGCGCTCCACGAAGCCGCGCACCGAGTCCACCACCTCGTCCGGCTCGAAGCGCACGAACTCCCCCAGCCGCTTGCGCGCCAGCTTGAGCGCCGCGCGCCCGCCGGGCGCCTCGGCCGCGAGCTCGCGCAGGGCCAGGCGCGCCTCCACCTGATCCAGCAGCGCGTCGGGCGCGCGCGCGGATCCGGCGTCGCCCGCGTCCTCGACCATGCGGTCCAGCGACCGCTCGCCGCGGCCGACCCGGCGGCGGTGCGCGTCGATCGCCCGGCTGCGCGCGCCGTGCGCCACCAGGCCCAGCCCGGCCGCGTCGAACTCGTGGCCGCGCCGCTCGCGCTCAAGCAGCTGCGCCCACGCCTCCTGCACCGCGTCCTCGGCGTCCTCGCGGCTCGGAGCCAGCCGAGACGCCCCGCGCACCAGCCCGTCGAGGTCCCGACGCGTGGCGCGCTCCGCGATGGCCGCCACGCTCATCCGTCACCTTCGCGCTCGGTATCCGCCAGGAAGCGATCCTCCAGCGCCGCGCGCAGGTCGTGCGCGTGGATCGTCGGCACCCACACGCCGCGCCCCCAGTAGTCGGCGAGCCTGGCCCGCCTGGCGCCGCTCAGCGCCGCCGCCGTGGCGCGCGTGCTCAGCGCCTCCGCGTCGTACATGATGACCTCGTTCACCTTCGCCGGGCCTCGCATGTCCGCGCAGCACGCCAGCAGCGCGTGGGCGGCGTGGGCGGTGCGCCTCGGCAGCGCCGCCACCTGCTCGGCAGCGTCGGGCGGGGTGGGCCGAACGTCCCTCACAGCAAGAACCCCGACGACGCCCGGCGGTTGTGGCCGGTCGGGCGGGGCGTGAAGCCGGCCGCCTCGATCCCCGCGTTCCACGAGCCGAAGACGCGCTGGACGATCGACGTGTCCGGCCACTCGCCGCTCCGCTGCCGAGCCGCCAGGTCGGGGTGGCGCCGCCGCGCCACCGTCGTATTCCACTCCCTCGCCGACGGCGTCCTCCCGAACTCCTCGTGAAACCGTCGCAGGGCGGCGACGATCGCCTCGGGGGTCCACGCGAGGCGGGGAGGCAGGTCGTGGCCTCGCGACCAGCGGCTGACCGTGTTGGCCGACACCCCCAGCTCGGTGGCCACCTCGCGGCACGAGGCCCCCTCCATGCGGCGACGCAGCACGTCCGCGCGCAACCGCTCGATCGCCTCGGCCTGCTCCCCCGACGCCGGCCCCGGCCCCGGCCTGAGAGCCATCACCCGCCCCCGTTCGCCAGCGCCGCGCCGGCCTCCGTCGGCGCGTACTCGGTCACCGGCTCGCCCTTAAGCCCGCCCTCGACCCACCTCGTGTGGCGCCGCTCGGCCATGCCGAGCCGGACCAGGTGCTCGCATCGCACCCGCGCCCACGGCACCGTCACGCCGTACTCCTCGGCCACGGCCTCCGCCGGCACCCACCCGTCGCCGCCCTCCTCGGCGTTCTCCCAGCACGCCCAGTCGAGCGCGGTCACGAACTCCCGCAGGGCGCGCGTCACGGCAGAACCCTCACGACCGCGCGGCCCAGCACCGCAGGCACACAATCGCCAGCTTCTCCGGCCGCAGGTCATGCGGCCAGCCGAGCGTCCGCACGTCCACCTGCCGCCACGACGCCTCGAAGTAGGCGCGCTGCTTGAAGGTAGCGAGCATGTCACGGCCCTTCTCATCGAATACCGACTCGCGCCATGACTGGCCCCCGTCGTGAGAGACGCGCCCCGGCCCGGCGTGCCTGCACCCCTCGTCGCAGGGGGAGTAGTGAGTGCAGTTGCCATCGCCGACGTTCGCCGGGTCGATGCCGGCGCGCAGCACGTCGAGCGCGGCCGAGAACGTCATGTCCTCGCCGAAGTAGGGCTGGTCGCCCTCAAACACCCCGTCGCTCATCGGGTGGCCGCAGTCCTCGCAGCGGACGCGGAACTCCGGCGGCAGCGGCGTGTACGGCGACGCGCCGGGGAAACGGGTGCGCTGCTGGACGGTCAGGTGCATGAGCGCCGCCGCCTTCAGGGAGCCGAGGCCACCGCAAACGTGGCATGGCACCCGTCCGTTCTCGACGTGCAGCACGCCCCCGCCGCCCCCGCACCGCCGGCACCGCCGGCACCGCTCCCAATCGAGCGGCACGCCGTGCTCGTCGCACTCCGACGGGTCGACGACGTCCAGCACGCCCATCAGCGCCACCTCCCCCACGGGTCGGTGCCCGGCGCGCGCACGTGCTCGATGTAGAAGAACCCGTCGACCTCGCCGGTCTCGTCGTCCTTGATCTTCCAGTAGGACGAGCCGCCGTTCTCGACCACGGTCCCCTTGCGCCACGTCCCGCGCGCCGGGTAGCGGAACTCGCAGGCGTCGCCCTCGCGAAGCGCCTCGGTCTTCTCCAGATCGGCGAACGTCGAGGTCACGACGACGCGCCCTCCGGCATCGCATCGTGCAGCCGGCCGTCGAGCACGCGCCCGCCGGCCGTCGGCGTGTGGCCGCCCCACTGCTTGAAGAAAAACGCGGTGCCGGCGCGCGCCGCCGCGTCGCGAAGGTCGCGCGCCCACTCGACCCGCATGGGGCGGTGACCCTTGCCGGACTCCCCGCCAACGATCAGCCAATCAATCGCGGTCAGGTCCAGGCTGGGCGTCGGCTCGCGACGCACGGCGCTCTTGCCGGCTTGGCGCTGCGTTCGCGGGCAGCTGCGACAGCCATCGTTTTCCACCCACCCCTTGCACTCGCCGTACCAGTTGCGATCGCACGGCGGGGCGATTAGCGATCCCAGCAGGGGCTCGGCGCTGATGAACCTGACCGCGGCCGGCGCGGCGCGCAGCGCGTCGGCGCGTTGCGTGAACTGCCGGTTCTCGATCGACGTGCCGAGCCACACGTTTGGAAGCACCGACACTCGATCGTCCTCAAAGAGGTTCGGTATCGGCTCGGCACCGCGCTTTTGCAGGGCGGCGCTCAACAGCAGCGGCCAGCATTCATCGTTGAGCACGTCGCGCATCCGGTCCGGCCGCTTAGTCAGGACTTGGAACGTGTGCTGCTTCGCGATCGCCATGACCGCGAACACGTCGGCGATGAACTCCTCCGGCAGCAGCTCGTGGAACAGGTCGCTCATGGAGTTCACGAAGACCATGCGCGGCCGCCGCCACCGCAGCGGCTGATCCAGGCGCTCGGGCCAAACCGTCAGGTTGTGCTCGGCGTTCTCCGGGGTCCACGGCCGGTGCTCCGCGATCCAGCCCGGCGAGCCGGCGTACCTGGCCGTCACCGCCTCCGCGTAGCAGTGGGCGCAGCCGGGCGACACCTTCGAGCACCCCGTGACGGGGTTCCACGTCGCCTCGGTCCACTCAATCTTGGAGCCGTCACCCATCGCTAACCACCTCGTCGCGCCTGGCCCGCGCCTGTCGCTCGCCCTCGCCCGTTAACAGGTAGGCCGGCGGAATCGCGCCGTTCGTCACCACGTAGTCCTTGCGCAACGCCTCTCGTATCGCCTTGTCGAGTCGCGTGTGTGCCAGATCGGTGAACAGCGCCAGCGCCGACATCATGGCCGGGCCTCGACGCAACGCCACCACCACCCTTCGGCAATCAGAGGTCATGCCAGGTGCTCCCGGCACAGGTTTTGCTGCCTGCTAGTGGTCGCGCTGTACGTTTCCTCGTTCAGCCGGACCTCGCCCGCCTCGGTGACGCGCGCAATCTCGACGGCGTAGGAGTACACGACGTAGTCGCCGTCCTCGACGGCCGCCCTCATGCTGCTTCCGTGAAACGGCACGCGGGCGCGCAGCAGCGACGGGATCTGCCTGTAGTTCACCGCGCCCACTACGAGCACCACCAGTACACGAGCAACGTTCGCCCGTAGGCGGCGATGACCGGCTCGCCGAGCTTGCGCGCCATGAAGGCGTCCGGCTCCGGCGCGCGCGCCCGCGTAAACGTCATCGCGCGTTGGCGCACCCCGTACGACCAGCGCGGGCGCTGAACGCGCTGGCGCAGGCGGTAGCGGCCGGGAGCCACGTCGCGGCCGTGGCGGCGCGTGACGCGCCGTCGCAGTATCCACGCGTCGACCTCGGTGACGCACGTGGGCAACGCGACCTCGGCGTTCGGCCGCACCGTCACCATTCCGTCAGGTGGCGTGCTCCACGTCAACGACTCCGGGGCCGGACCGTACGGAGCCGGCGCCTCCCGCGCCTGCGCCGACGTCGCCCACGCCGCAACCGCCGCAACCGCCGCAACCGCCATCACTACTGTGATTCCGCGCCTCATAGCTACCTCCTGCTGATCGGGTACGAGTAGGAGTATGGCAGGAACTACGAGCCTTCGCAACCCGGGCCGGCGGACCGTCCGGAAAGACCACCGGCAAGATGCGCGCGAGCCTCACGCCGCGGCGGCCGACAACGGCACCACGGGCCACGCGCCCTCGATGGTCTCGGCCTTGCCCTGGCTCCGCAGGTAACTCTCCAGGCTCGCCGCCTGGTCCGCCGCCCACGTCGCCTGGAGCTCGTGGAGGTCCGCGAGGTCAAGGTCGCGCACCTGCGGGTGCCGCTGGGCGATCCTGTACGCCACGCGCGCCGCCGCCAGCGCGTCCGCGCCGGCCTCGTGCGCCGCGTCCTCGCCGAGCACGACCGAGTAGTGCTGGCAGCACGCGGTCAGCTTCCGGCTGCCCTTGCGGTAGCGGTCCACCCCCTTGTCGAGCACCAGCGGATCGATCACCATCAGCGCGTCCTCGCCGACCAGATCGCCCAGCGTGGGCAGCCCGTGCCGCCGCGCCTCCCGATCCAGGAACGTGAGGTCGAAGCGCGCGTTGAAGGCGACGACCGGCGACCCCCGCTCGACCTCCTGCGCCAGCAGCGCCACCATCGCGTCCACCGCCTCGGCCGCATCCATCCCCTCGTCGCGCGCGCGCTCGGTCGACACGCCGTGCACGGCCGTCGCCTCGGCCGGTATCTCCACGCCGGGATCGACCAGCCAGTCCGTGACGTTGGCCCCGTCCTCAACGATCACGGCGGCGGCCGTCACAATGCGGTCCTCCTCGTAATCGACGCCCGTCGTCTCGACGTCGAACGCGACCATCGGCCGCTCGTGCCACCCCATCAGGAGCTCCGGCCTGAGTCGGCGGCCACCGCGTCGAGGGGGACGAAGGTTCGCATCTCGCCCGTGACCTCCTCCGACTTGTCCGACTCCCACTCGCGCCACGGGTGCTGGTCGTCGGGCCTCCATAGCGCGATCGCGCTGCGGGGGGGCTCGCGCCGCATCAGGTCGGGCAGGCTCACCACCACGCGGTCCGGCACCCGCGCGAACTCGGCGTTGTCCCAGCGAAAGTGCTCTCGGCCGGGCTGGCTGCGCCCGCTCAGCGGCTGCACGTCCCACACCTCGCGCAGGCTGACCTCGGACCCGCAGCTCGGGCAAGGCTGCGACGCCTCCTCGCTCATGCGCGCCGCCACCTCGGCGTCGAAGGCTAGGCCGCACTGGCCGCACCGCTCGTCGTAGGGCGCCAGCCCGTGGTTGACCAGCACGCCGATCGCGTCGGGGTCCGGCCCGCCGAGCTTCGTGACCTCGACCACCACGTCGCCCGGCACGGGCTCGTCGGGGCCGGGGCCGGACAGCATGACCGCCTCGCGCGCCCACGCGACGCCGAGCCGCAGCAGGTCATCGGGCAGGGCGGACAGCGTGAGCACGTCCCGGGCCTCGGGCAGCGTCGGCTGTCGGTCGGCCGGCCCGCCCGCCGGCACGTCGATCTTGAGAGACAGGTCGATCGGGCCGTCGCCGTCCTCGGGCGTCGGCACGGCGCGGCTGCCCGCGTCGCGGACGAGGTGGTCGAACGCGCCGGGCGCGAAGTCCTCCCCGATCCTCACGGCGTGGCCACCCGACGCAAACAGCGGGCACCCGCGCTCGCGAACTCCCACCACGAGCGCTCGCTGCGCCACCACCTCGCCGTGCTGGTTGCGCCGCCACGGGGTCAGGAGCGCCGTCCACGCCAGGAACCGCCGGCCATGACTGTCGACGACGAGTGAGTCGCAGTCGAACCGCGGCGCGCCGTCCACGGACCGGCACGTGGTCACCACCACGGCGCGCGGCCGGTTGCCTCCGAGGATCAGCGCCCTATGGCCACCCTTCCAACGCCGCCCCGCCTGCCCGCTCACGCCCGCACCCGTCACGCGCTCACCGCCGGCCGTAGGGCGCGGCGCAGACTCTTTCCTAAACGGCATCGTGCCTCCTGCTTGAAATCGGGTACGCGCGGCAGGCTATACGCCCGACCGGCGCGGCGCAATTCAGGGGCTGGCGACCGCTGGGCTATCGGACGCACACACGGTCGCGACTACCCGCGCCGCCACCTCCTCGATCGCCTTCGCCTCCGCGCGCTCGGAGTCGGACGGCGGTCGAGAAACCGGGCGGTGCTCGAACGCCCCCGCCGCCCTCCCGGCATCGGAGTCCGGCGGGTACAGCCGGCCCTCGGCATCGATCGCGTGCGGCGTCATCGTCAGAACGTTTCGAACGCTCGCCCGAGAGTGGCCGAGACGCGCCGCCAGCTGCCCGTCAGTGACCGGGCCGGCCGCGATCTCGCGCTCGATCACCGTGCGTAGCGTGCTCATCTCGCGTCCCCCTTGTCCACTAGGTCTGCGCGCCCGAGCTCGGCCGCGATAGCCACCGTCTCGCGGAACCGACTCGGCTTCAGCGCCCCCTGCGCGGCCGCCAGGTTGATTCGCATCCGCGCCTCCGCCCAGCGAGCGTTGATCGTCGCCTCCTCCTCAAGCGACCCGAGCGTCGCCATCGGATCCTCGTCGGCGTAGTCGTCCGCCAGCACCCGCAGGAACACGGCCATCTGAAGGTCCTCCAGGGCGCGCGACATCCGGCGCTCGCGCTTCGGACCCCACGCCGGCCTGCGCTCGACCGCCTGAGCGCGGCGGCGAAACGCCTTGTCGTGCTGCTTAGATCGCGCGCGCGCCTCGCCGATCATCAGCCTCTGCAGGCTCACTTGAGCAAATCCTCAAGCCGCTGCGCTCGCACCAGCGCCGCCACCCGATGCGGGAGAGCCCACGCGATCGTGACGGCCGCAGCCGTCGCGGTCGCCCCCTCGAACGTGATGCCCAGCAGTACCCACGTCAGCCCCCCAACGGCGAACGACAGGATGCCCAGCGTTAACATCGCCTTTCCCCACTCGCGCTGAACGTGGCCGTGTACCCGCTCGGCCCACGCCTCCTGACGCGCCTGCTCGGCGGCGTCGGCGGCATCCACCGCCCGCAGGTCCGCCACGGCTAGGACCGCCGCCCGTCGCCGCTCGGCATCTGGTCCGCCCCCACGACCTTGATCGGCGAGCCCGTGGCGTCGTGCACCTTCTCCCGCGCCTCGTCGGTGAGCATGAACACGTGCGCCTCGCCGGGCGGCACGACCGCCACCATCGCCTTTCCGCCGTCCGGAAGATCGAGCACGTTCACGTCGAACGCCTGGTACGTCACGGTTCGAAGGGCACCGGGAACTATCACGCTGGCTCCTGCTGGTCGGGTACGCCCGCGAAGCTACCGACTCCCGGCCTTACGATGCAACGGCGGGGGCGCCCCGCGGGGGCAACGCCGTCAGCCACCTCCGCGCGCGGCGCCCCTGCACCTACTTCGTCGCGCCGTCGCGCAGCACCTCCCCGTCTGGCGCGATCAGCACCTCCCGCTCGCCGTCGATCAGCACCAGCAGGTCGTTCGTGTCGGTCAGCGTGCACGAGGCGGTGCCGTGGTCGATCATGAGATCGTCCAAGGCGCGGCCCTGGTCGGTGGTGGTCATCGCGAGGCTCCTACGATCGGGTACGCCGCCCAGCGTACAGCGAACTACGAGCGCGCGCAAGGTCAGCGGGGCACGGGGCGCTGCCGCTTGCGCTCGTAGTGGTGCGCGCACGCCGCGCACACCTCCACGACCTTTCCCGCCCGCGGGTCCACCGCCTCCCAGGTCATGCCCGCCAGCGGCAGCCGACAGCGCGCGCAGTCGAGGCGACCGAGGTCGTCGCCCAGCCCCAACTGCTCAGCCACCACCGGCCCGCAGCATCTCGGCTATCACCATTCGCTGCCGATCGGTCAGGGTCCCGATGCGCTTGTTCTCCGGGATGGCGATCATCAGCAGCAGCCGCCGAGCGCGCGCGTGCCCCCAGCGCTTCTGGCTCATCAGCAGGTTGCTGATCGACATGCTCTCGACCTCCCACGGGCAGTCCATCACCACGTCCGCCACCGACACCTTGCCGGCGGCCACGCGCCGCTTGAGCGCCGCGCGGGCGAGCCTCACGCGGTTGGCGTGGTCGAGCGCGCTCATGTGCTGCGGCCGCCCGACCCCCGCCACCCTCACAGCACCTCCGCCATCGGGCGCGCGCCCTGCCGAACCGCGACGTGCCGCGAGTGCCCGTAGGTCACGACCTCGTAGTCGCGGCCCTCGACCATGTTGGCCAGCCGCCGCGCCGTGCGATTGTCGAAGATCAGCACCACCCCGCCGTACCCCGCGGCGCGCGCCTCGGCGTCGCAGACGATCAGGAAGTCCCACGCCTCGCCCTGCACGTGCCACTCGCGGTTCGGGCGGCGCGCGTTGACCTCCGACGCCGCCACGGCGCGCACCAGTATCGAGGGCTCGTCGGGCGGGCGCACCTCGAAGTCGGGCCACCGGCTCCCCTCCGCGATCAGGTGGACGCGCCTCACCACGTCGGGTGGCAGCGGGTAGCCGCTGCGATCGAAGCGAACCACCTCGCCCCAGGCCGTCAGCTCGCGCGCGAGCGCGTCGCGCAGCCGCTTCGCCGCTCGCGCGGGGGACGCGTCGAGCGGGGGCGGGCCACCCACCTCCAACGCCGTCTGCTCTGTCATCTTTTGCTCCTTATCGATCGGGTACGCGTCGGATGCTAACCGCACCTCCGGCGGAAGGGCAACCCCCGAACGTTCTGCGAATGTGCTGCGCAACGCGAAGGGGGGCCGACTGAGCGGCCCCCCTCGGGCGATGCGGAGATGTTCGGCGGGGACCTAGAGCTGCTCGGTCCAGGCGGTCAGGATCGCGGCGAGGTTGCGCCCCTTGCAGAAGGCGTCGTCGCCCATCTTGGCGGCGAGCGGGTGCAGCACCTTCAGCTCCGAGCGATCCGCCTCGCCGGTCGCCAGCCGCTTGAGCGCCGCCACCGACTTGGCCCCCGACGCCTCCACCACGGCCGCCTTGACGATCTCGTCCGGCCCCTCGGCCCCCAGCGACTTCGCGACCACGTTGCGCACGTGAACGTGCTGCTTCGGACCGGGCGATCCGTTCGACGTGCCCTTGAGCTTGTGCACGATCTTGACCGCCTCGCGCACGTCCTCGGGGTACTTCGGGCGGCTCCCGCCCGTGCCCGCCTTCTTGGCCCCGTCGCTGCGGCGCTTCTCGGTGGCGGCCGCCTGCCGGACCTCGCGGCCCTGCTCGGCCTTCTTCTGCTGGAGCGGCAGGTCCTCGCCGTCGATGATCCACGCCACGAGCGCCTTGCCCCGCAGGCCCGGCTTCTCGTCGCCCGCGTTTCCCGCGCGCTCGCGCTGCTCGGGGTTGAGGTCCGAGATCTTGTGGCCCTCGCGCCGCAGCGCGGCGCCCGTCACGTCGTCGACTCGGTTCACGCTGCGCCCCTCGGCGCGCCCTGCTTCGGTTGCGTCAGCCATTGCGTCCTCCTGCTTGTAGATGATCGGGTACGACCCTCAGTATGCCGATCCTACTCGGATTTCGCAACCCGACGCCGGCGAAACTCCGCGCGCGCGTCCTCGGCCCGCGTGTCTGGAGCCCACCAGTCCGGTCGGCAGTCGCCCACCGGAAGGGCGAGCTGATCGGGGTGGACGTAGGGCAGCGCGACGATCGAGCGGGGCGGAGGCGGCGCTACCGGCTCGCCCCACGCCGTCTCGTGCTCGTGAGGCACGCGCACCGCTCGCACGAGCGCGCAGGGGAGGTGGACCGTGCCGTGGCCGTCCCAGACCAGCGCGTAGGCGTTCGTGGCCGACACGTGCTCGACGAAGCCCCGAACGCGGCCCGCCTGACGATCGAGCACGACCACCACCTCCCGATGCCGCGCCCACGCCGCGCGCAACTCCCACGCCGCCGCCCGCTCTGTCGACGCGATGCCCGCGCCGGGGTCAGGCGGCGTGGCTGCGAACACGGGGCGCTCCTCGATCGGGTACGCCCGCCAACGTACCGACGACCTCGCACTCGTGCAAGCGGTGGACGGCCTCGCCCTCGCGCCGGCCCTGACTCGCCTTGTACTCCCGCGCCCGTCCCTCGTCGTCAACCCTCAGCCCGTACTCGGGAAACCGCCCGTCGTAGGTCGGGTCGTGCTCGTGGGGCTCCACGGCCACCCGATCGCCCCGATACGTGACCATCAGGACCTCCTCGCCGCACCCGCACCGTTCGAGCGTCGGCGACTCCGGCTCACCCATCACTCCGCGCCTCCGCGATCGCCGGCCCGAGGCGCAGTCCAATCCAGTGCGCGACCGGGGCCGCCACCCCATCGCCGCACGCCGCGTAGCGCTGCCCATCCGGCTTGGGATCATGACCGCACGCCGCCCCCTCGGCCGCGCCCGCCATGAGCGCCTGACCCCCTCCGTGCGACGTGTCGAGCGTCGCCGCCTGGTCGTCGTTCGCCCCGCCGTTGCTCAGATTGCTCCACGTCACCGGGCGCCCCTGGCCCGGCTTCCCCCCGCCCTGCCCGCTAAGCAACGGCACCACGTCCGGCGTGCGGAGCTCGCCGCGCTGGTTCTCCGCGAGCACGATCGGCGCGCCTCGGCCCGTGCCGTCCTCGCTCGCGTCGTGGCCCTCGGCGGTCAGCGTGTGCGTAGCCTCGTCCGAGCCGACCAAGACGTGCTGACGACTGCCGCCGCCGCCGCTGCCCCGAAGTGACGGCGAGGCGTCGTCGGCGGCGACCTCGGCTGTCGCGCCGCCCTCGCGGCCCCGCAGGCTGACGGGCATAGCGGGCTGACGAATGAAGTGATCGTGACCGCCGCCGCCCTTCCCCGTGTGGCCCATCAGGCACGGAAGGTCCACCCGCTCGGGAGTGCTCACGCCGTCGCGGGTTCGCTCCGTGTACGCCTCTACTTCAGCAGCACCGTCCAGCCGTCCGGCCAGCCCATCAGGCGCTCGCACTCTGTCGGAGTCAGCTTCCGCAGGCCGCCCGGCGCGTTCGCCCCCGGACTCGCCGACTTCATCAGCGTCGGAGCCTGCGCGTCGTCCCTCGGCACGTCCATCCTCTCGTGGATGTGAAACCCGATCGTCGGGTCCTCCACCAGCGCGTTCGGCTGTTGAAGATCGTTGCCGCCGCTGGCCCCGTACCTCATCGTCAGGCTGGGCGCCACCTGTGACGATTCGTCCGGCTCTGGCGTCGTTGTCGTCGGCTCCCCCGTCGCTGGCGTCGAGGGCTCCGGCGACGGCGAACACTGCCTCGTCGCCTCCGGAGTGTCCGGGGCTGTAGGCGTTCTTTCCGGCGCTCGCTCGGATGGCTGGGGCGGGTCCACGTCCAGCGTCAGCGCCTCCAGCGCCATCTCGGCCTCCAGGTCGTCCACCTCCTGCCAGTTCGGTCCGGCCTGGCCCTCCAGCGCGAGCCGCAGCGGCCCAGGCAGGTCCCGGCCGCGCCGCACCGCCCGCTTGAGGATTCCCGCGCACGCCTTCGCGCTCAATGAGAACCGCGGGTGGACAAGGGCCTCCAAGGCGTCCGACAACGAAGACGCGACGCCGACGCTGGGGGACTCCGAAGTGTTGAGCGTTGAGGCGTCGCCAGACGCAGCCCCCCCACGGCCCGGCTGCCACACCAGCGCCTCCCCATCCGGCGGAGGGAACAGCGACGGTTGCTCCCACGAAGGCGCCCAGGACCGATGCGAAGTCCAGTCCCTGGTTGGAGGTCTGAGCCCCTGCCACGTTCTCCCAGACGCACCACTCGATGCCGAGGGCGTTTCGGAGTCGGCAGTAACTCCAGAAGAGTCCGGAGCGCTCGCCGTCGAGTCCGGCTCGCTTGCCGGCGTGGCTGAGGTCTTGGCAGGGGGTACCGCCGATGAGGACATCTACGCGACCCCCGAGCTCGGCGAGTAGGTCGTCGGGGTCCCGCTCGGCGCGATCGGCGAGCGCCGCGAGGTCGGGATAGATCGGGACGCCGTCGCCCCAGTGGCGCGCGAGGACCTTCCGCCGCCACGGCTCCCACTCGCACAGCCCGACCGTGCGGAAGCCCGCGCGATGGAACCCGAGGTCCATGCCGCCGACGCCCGAGCAGACCGACAGGACGCGGGGTGGATCGTCGAGCCGCGCATCGTGCGGTCCGGTAAGCAGGCTGGGAAGTTCATGCACTGAGCCATCCTCAAAATCGGGTACGGCGTCGAGGCTACAGACCACCACCCGCACGCCGCAACGACGATGCCCGACGGCCCCGCTATTTGCGGCGAACGAGCGCGGGCGGGCGGGCGTCCCGGGCGGCGACGCGCGCGCCGTGCAGCACCTCGGCCACCAGCGCACGCATGGCCTCATCGTTGTATAGGCGGTTCACGCCCGACGGATGGGGAATCGCCGTGACCCAAGCGCCGGCCGGGGTATGCAGCCAGTGCGCCCAGCACAGGCCGCCTAGCTGATAGGCGTTGGCGACGCGCTGGCCCAGCAGGACCACCACGCCCCGGAGGGGAAGTCGTCCCGCCGCCCTCCTAGCCTTCGTGGGCGACCAGGCCGCGCCCTTGCCCTGGCTGCCCGGCCACCGGCCCAGCAGGTTCACCGTGTCGAACTCCTCCAGCAGCGCGTGCCTGTCGCAGTGGATGTAGCCGGGAAGCGCGCCGAGGTAGCTCGCCAGCCGATCGCCCGCCGGCCCGTCGAGCGCGCGGCCGCCGGGCCTGGCCCCCCGACACGGCGACTCGCCCACCAGCAGCGCCCGGCCCTCGCGGCGCGTCAGGCGGCGACCAGGCACCCCGCGCCCTCCCAGGCGTCCTCGGCGGCCTCCGCGCCCGCGCATGCCTCGCAGCCCTCATGGTGGTGCGGGTGCTCGTCGCAGAACCACACGTCATGCCAAAGCAGGCCGGCGCGCGTCAGCACCCTATCGGCCGTGTCGTGCTCGACCTTGCCGCCCTCGCTCTCCCACCGACTCAGCGTGCGGGCGCTGATTCCAAGGTCCTCGCACACCAACCGCCGCGTAGGCATCCCCTTCTGCGCCGAGACCACGAGGCCAGCATCGGTGACCAGCGCCTGCCGAAGGCGGCCCTGCACCAGGTCGAGAAGCGGTGCCAACGGCAGCCACCGACGCCCACGCTCCGGCCCCGCGGGCGCCGTCGTCCGCGTCGGACTCACGGCGAGGGCGTGCCCTTCCTGCTCGCGCCGCAGGCGACCCGCTATGCGCCGGTTCTCAAGGTGGCGCGCCCGGCGCTCCGGATCGGCCATGACGCGCTCGCGGTGGCGGCGCTGCGCGGCGTGATACTTTTCAGGATTGTTCTTCCGCCAGCGCTGACGACGTTCGCGCCGGCCCTCGATGATCTTGGCCGCGAGGTGCGGGTCCTTCATCTGCTCGCGAAGCTGCTCCCGCTTGTGGGCCATTAGGCACGCCTTGCACTTGCCCTGATAGCGAGGCGTGCCGTCCTTGCGACGCGCCCCGTTCGTGTAGTAGCCCTCGGCCTCCACCTTCACCTCGTCGCACGCCCGGCAGCGACGCACGAACACGCCGTCCTCCAACCACCTGTACGCCCGCTGGCGCTCCGCCACCACCCGCGCGGCCTCGGCGCGCTCGGCAGCCTCGCGATCCCAGCACTCTTGGCAGACGCCCGACCGGCGGCGGTACCGGCCCATGCGCGGCGTCTTCGACGGGTTGCGGTTCGGCGACTTGTCCCCCCACGGAAAGTCGTGATTCGCCTTCACCTCGTGGCAGCGCAGGCACGCCCGAGGCCGAGTGGCCGACGGCGGCGGCGTGCCGGCGCAGCAGGGCCCCAGCGTCCCGCCCCGCCGGTAGTCCGCCACCGGGTGCTCGGCACCGCACCGCCGGCAGGCCCTCGGCGGCGGCTGGGGCGGGTGGGCCCGACACTCCTGACACCTGCGGGCGCGCGGCGCGAAGGCGTCGCTCGCCTTCCGCTCGCCACAGGTCGCGCACTGGCGGCCCGGCGGCGGCGTGCACGCGATGCAGCGCCGCGCGGTCGGCCCCGCGTACTCGGCCACCGGCTTGACCTCCCGGCACGTGGCGCACCTACGCTCCGCAGAGCGGACACGCCTCCGCGCGACGCCCCTCGCTCGGCTTGAGCACGGCCCCGCATCCCCCGCACTCGCGATAGCCGAAGCCGGCCCACCGCCACTCGTCGCCGTGTCGGACGTAGAGGTGTCGATCGGGGGCCGCGCGAGCGTGAGCGCGGCCCCCTCGGTCGAACCACTTCTGGCTGCCTCCGGCGGCCGACTCTGCCCCGTCGAGGGGGCCTCCGCGCAGGGGGCGCTTACCGCCGCGCACACGTCAGGATCGCGCGGCCGCCTGCGCCTCCCAGCGCGCGACCACGTCCTCGACCGGCTCGGCGTCGGCTGGCGGCTCCGGCGCCACGTACCCCTCGACCTTGCCCTCGCGGGCCAGGTTGAGCAGCTCCGCGCGCTTGGCCAGCCGCTCGTCGCGCAGCTCGTCGAGCTCCGACGGCTTCCCGGCCAGCGCCTCGACCAGCCGCTTCGCCGCGTCCATCTCCGCGTCCGACACGTCCGCGTCCATCGGGCCGGTGGCCGATGCTGGCGCGGGCCGCATGTTCTCGGCCCACTCCATCTCCAGCAGGGCCAGGGCGCGCTTGCCGCCCGGCAGCGTGCGGGGCACGAGCACGCCGAGCGCCTGGTTCGTCCGCTTCGTCCAGCGCACCGCCGCCACGCGGGTCGTGGAGTCGAGGCCGCGCCACAGGAGGGCGAGCACCCGCGCCGCGCGCGGGTCCGTGCTGGCCACCCAGCTGGCGGCCACCACCCGCTCGCGCGGGATCGACGCGCTCGGCACCGTGGAGACGACCTCCATGCCCGGCAGCTTGCACGCCTCGTCGATCTGCTCCAGGCGGTCCGTGAGGTCCACCCACTTGCCGGACTCCAGCGTCACGCCGTGCATCGGCTTGACCGGCTCGGGGGGCGGCTCGACCGAGCCGCCCACGCCCACGGCCGCGGCGAAGCCGGCGGCAGGGTCCTCCGGCTCGGTCCCCCCGAGCGGGTCGCCCCTGCCGACGTCGACCGGCGGAGGGGCACCCGGCCCGCTCGTGCCGGCGTCGCCCTTGGTCTCGAACGACGACATGGCCAGATCGCCGACCGGGTCGCCCTCGCCCTCGGGCGCGCCGACCGGCGGGTCCGGCCACCTCACCTCGTGCTGCGCGTCCTTCGGCTTGCCGCTCATCTTCACCAGCGACACCTCTGCCGCCACCCCGCCCAGCGACAGGGTCGTCCTCTGTCCGGCCATCAGCTCGTTCCCTTCTCGTCGTTGTTGGTCTTCAGGCGCTCGCGCACCAGCGCCCGTATGTCGTCCGCCAGCCACACCCGTCCGGCGACCAGCGTCGCGACAGGGTCGGGAAGATTTGCGATTTGGTCAAGCTCGTAGTGAACAGCCGCCAGCGGCGTCGACCGCACGGCGACTCCCGCCGCGACCGCCACCTCAACCTCGCCCATCAGCTCCACGCGCGGCAGCATCGCCACGCCCTCCGCGAGCGCCACCGCGTCGTCGACCACCGTGTCGCGGCACTCCTCGTCGCCGTCACTGGCGCGCAGGATGCGGTCGGCGTGGTGGCGCGCCGAGGCGCGTCGGCTCTGCACCGCCTCGGTCAGGTCGCGCAACACCTCCACGGCGCTCGCCGGCGAGCCGTTGTCCAGCTTGTCGCGCGCCTCGTGGAGCGCGCGATCGAGGTCAATCATCGAAGCCTCCCAGCAGGTGGATCGGGTACGCGGCGCACTATACCTCCGCTATCCCGTCGGGTGCCTCCACGCCCTGCGGGAAGATCGTCAGCGCCGTCCAGCTCTGGCCCTTGTCGTAGGCGTAATCGAGGTCGCCGAACTGGTAGCGCGACCAGTCGTCGTCCTCCAGCCACCCTCCCTTCACGAGCGCGTCGCCCAGGGCCTTCTCGATCAGGAACCGAAAGTTCCCCTGGTCGCGGCGCTGGCGGTCGGGGAAGCACACTTGGCCGCGCGCGCGGACCGAGGCCAGGCCCTTCGGCAGCCCGGACTCCCTCAGCAGCTGCGTCAGCCGCTCCATCCAGTTCTGCTTCATGGTCTGGTAGGTGAACACGTTTGCGCCAGACCCGTGGACGTTCAGCGACGGCGGGGCGCCCACGTGGCTCATGTGGAGCTTCGCCCCGCCGCACTCCGCGCAGCCGCGCTTGCCGCCGGGCTTCCTCTTGAACTTGTGGTGGCGGGCGTGGAACAGGTCCACGGGTGCCGGGTCACCACTCATGGGCGTCCTCCTCGAACAGCGTCTGCGGGGCGTCGGGCACCCGCTCGTTCAGCCACACGACCTCGGGGGCCATCGGCAGGGCGTCGCCACCGCGCTCCTGCACGGTGCGCCTCATCCTCAGCGGCACGCGGCGCCACCCCGCTCCTTCGAGCGCGCCGACCTCCTCGCACGGGTAGCCGGACAGGACCACCGCCGCGCGCTCCAGGCCCAGCAGCGCCTCGACCAGCCGGCCCCACAGCTTGCCGTCGTCGTCGACGAGGTAGCCGTTCATCCCGCCCGACCCGTGCTTCCCGCGTCGGCGGTGCTCGCCCGTGTACGGCGGGTCCACGTACAGCAGCGCGTCGGGCTCGTCCCAGCGCGGAATCAGGTCGCAGGCGTCGCCGCTCTCCAGCGCCACGTTGCGCAGCCGCTCGGCCGCCGCGACCAGCTTCGGGGGCAGGTTCGCCCACGAGCCGGGCTGCCACCGACCTCGTCCGTCGCCGATGCACGGCACCGACCACCCGTCCGACGAGCGCGAGAACGACTGGTCGATGCACGCCAGCAGCAGCCGCGCGGCCTCAACGTCGTCCTCGGGCATCGGCGCGCGGCCCTTGCGCACCGCCTCGGCGACCCGCCACTCCTGACGGCCGTAGGGGGTCGCCGCCACCGCCGCCGCCAGCTCGTCGGGGCGCTCGCGAAGCGCTCGCCAGAAGCGCATCACCTGACCGTCCAGGTCGTTCAGCGTCTCGCGCTCGGCCGGAGCCTTCGCGAACAGCACCGCCGCGCCGCCGGCGAACGGCTCAAGGTACGAGCGGTGCGGCGGGAACAGCGGGACGATCTGGCGCGCCAACGCCTGCTTCCCCCCGTAGTACGTCAGCGGGGTCCTCACGCCATCCTCCCGCCGTACACGACCGCCTGCACGGCGGCCAGCAGCAGCTGCGCGGTGCCCAGCCGCCACTGGCCCTCGGCCAAGAACGCCGCGCCCAGCGCCACGAACGTCGCCACCTGCACGACCAGCACCACCGCCAGCGCGCTCAAAGCGGAATGTCGTCGTGAGACCACGACGCCTCCCGGTCGTCGAACGCGTCGTCGTCGGGCTTCTCCGGCTCGATCCTCACGCCCATCTCGTCGCCGCAGCGGTCGCACTCCACGACCTTGATCGCCCGCAGCTGCTCGCGGACCCGGTACTTCCCGAGGCAGGGGAACGTCCGCGACAGCGTCAGGCCCTCCAGCGTCAGGAGCCCCGCCGCGCGCGCGGCGTCCTGGCGCGCGGGGTGCGAGGAGACGACCTGGTCGTTCAGCCGCCCGTGGCACCACTCGCCGGGCTTCGCGCGGCACAGGGCGCAGGCCACCCGTCGGCACTGCGCGTCGAAGTGCCGACGCGCCGCGTAGCGGGCGTAGGCGCGCGCCATCCGATCCGCGACCTCGCTCCGGCCCTCGTACTCGGAGTGCGTCAGCCACACGGGGTCCTTGCGCGTGACCGTGACGATGGCCGACGGCACCACGCGCACCCCCGCCGCCTTGAGCGACGCGACGCTCATGGCCGTCACGTCGAACCCGACCGCGATCGCGTCGTCGTCGGTGACGGGGAGCTCAGCCACGCGCGCGCCGCGCCGCCGACAGGTGCGCCCCCCCGTCCAGGTGCGCCCTCGCCCGCGTGCGGCGCGGCTCGCCGCACACCCCGCACCGGCAGGAGAAGTAGTGCAGGCGCGGCTGCCCGCGCCAGTCGCTCGCCAGCGGCAGCACCTCGACCCCGTGACCCGACACCGCCAGCCCGCCGGGCGGCGGGCGCTCGGCCACGGCGCTCAAGCCGCCCCCTCGGCGGGCGCGGGTCCTGCCCCCAGCAGCGCCGCCACCGCGCCGCCGGGCCGGCCCAGCGCGCGGACGCCGGGCCTGCCGGCGGCGAGCGCCGCCCTGTCGGCCTGCGCGAGCGCCAGCCCGACCTTGCCGTCCTCGCGCACCGCGTCGCACGTGTCCTCGTACTCGACCTGTAGCCGACGCAGCGCGGCGCCGCCCCACTCGGGATGCTCGGTCGGCTCGACCCGCAGCCGCCCCACGCCGTGACGGTGCACGAACCGCGCCGCGCCCTCGCCGCACGTCCGAGCCACCTCGCGCACCACCTCGACGTCGTCGGCGTGGCGCATCGCGTGGACGATCGCCGGCCACGCCTCGCCCCACGGCACCCGCCGCGGCCCGACCACGCGCTGCGCCGCCGCCATGACCTCGCCGGGCTTCGGCAGCCACTTCTGGCCGTCGGCCACCAGCAGCGACAGCGCCGCCCTGGCCAGGTCGTAGTCCATGTCGCCGAGGTGCTGCCGGTAGACCTTCTCGCCCATCTCGCCCAGCGATCCCTCGAAGGCGAGCTCCAGCTCCGACACGTACTCGGCCCATCTCCCGTCGTTCATCTCACAACCTCCCGGCGGCCGCCAGCCGGCGCCGCGCTCGTTCCTCTTTGTCGTCGACGGCCTGCACGGCCGCCGTCTTCCGCTTGCCGCCGCCCCGGCCGGGACTGCGCAGGTTGTCCGCCACCACCCGCGGCCCGAACACCACGCCCACCGACGGCGCGCCCTCCCACCACGGGCGAGCCAGCACCGCGCGAATTACCCCCACCCACTCTCGGCCATCGACCTCCGGATGGTCGAGCACCGCCCCCAGCACCCGCTTCAAGTCCTCGGTTGGCTCGCCGCTCGGCTTCCACGCCTGCACCGTCTGGTCGGCGGCGCGGGCGTACTCCCTCAACATTCGCACCGCCATGTGCGCTGTCGGCTCGGGCACTACCTTGCGCCGGTAGGTCAGCCGCAGCGGGTCTCCGTTAGCCACCGCCCGCTCGCGCGCTTCCCTCCCCGTTATTGCTTCACCTTGGGGCTTATGGGCCGCCGATCCCGTGGCGGCCCCCCCGCCGATCCCGTGGTGGCCCCCCGCCGATCCCGTGGCGGGGCTTGGCGATGCGGGTTCGCCGCTCAAAACGGGCAGCAGCACCACCCGGTTCGAGGTGGTCGAGCCGTTGCCGCGCTCGCGCCCCTCGCGCATCAGGTGGCCTAGCTCCTCCAGCTCGGCCAGGCGCTTGCGGGGAGTCGCCGTCGATGACCAGCCCGCCTCCTCGGCAAGTACGCCCATCGAGGGCCAGGCCGCCCACCTACCGTCCTCCTGCGGGCCGGCGTGATCGAAAACCAGCATCAGCATCAGCTTCTGCGCGGGCTCCAGGCGCAGGCGGCGAATCCAGCGCGCCACCTCGTCCCGCCGAGGTGCCTCATCGCTCACCCGTCCGCCTCCGCACGACTCTGTACGTCCCGTTCGCTATCGTCCTGCACGTCAACTCCTCTGCTCGTCGGATTTGACTCCGCGGCCGCCCCCACTCCCAGGGGCGGCCGCTTCGCTTTGGGGGGCGGGACCGTTGCGCCCGCCCCCCGCTTCGGCTAGGCGGCCGCCCGCAGGCCCGCCCCCTCGCCGTCCTTGAACGCGGCCGTCATGGCCTCCAGCAGACGGCCCGCCGCCGCCTGGTCTCGATCGAGCAGACCGGCGAACAGGTCGCCGATGGCCTCCTCGTCGGCGCGCCGGATGTGCAGCACCTGCGCCTGCTGGTCGAGGTCGAACGACTGCGTCTTGCGCGTCGCCGAGTCCCGGTTCGCCTTCGGCGTGGGCGGGTCCGGCAGCACGCGCACGATCAGGTCGTACTCGGTGTCGATGTCCAGCAGCCCGCCGATCGGCCGCTTGCCGCCCAGCAGGCGCAGCGTCGCCTCCTCCACCTTCCGCGCGTTGCGGTTGGAGACGATGCCGCCGATGTTCATCGACAGCTGCACCTCGCCCTCCATCGGCGGCTCGGGCGGCTCCGGGTCCTGCTCGTGCTCGCCGTTGGCGGCGCGATCCTGGATCGAGGCCGCGTCGTCCAGCGGCCGCTCCTCTGCCGCCGTCCCCTGCTCGTCTTCGTCAGCCATCGGGCTCCTCTCGTCGTTGCCCGGTTCCGCCGGGCGCGGGGTACGTCCTCTCCATGAACGCCTCGGCGCGACGACCGACGCGGCGCGCCAGCGCCAGGGCGCACGAAGGTAGCGCTTTGAGCGGCAGCCTTGGCAGGGCCGCGTGGTGCTGCGCGTGGCAGCGGTCGCAGACCCCGACCAGGTTGTCCTCCACGAGAGCGAGCTCCGGGAAGTGCTGCTCCTCTAGCACGTGGTGCGGTCGCCGCGCACGGCGACGGCAGCCAGGCCGCACGCAACGCCCGTCGGAGCGTGCGAAGACCCGCGCCCGCATCTCCGGCGGTATGCGCGCCTTCCGCTTTGGCCTGCCGCGCTTGAGCGGCGCGCGCGGCTTCTCCCGGGACCGCTCGGCGGCGCGCGCCCTACTCCGACGCTGCCAGTCGAGCGTCTTGGCCGGATCGGCGCGCAGCGGCCTATCCCGCTTCACGCGGGAGCGGAGTCCGAGTCGGAGTTCATCTCCACGGGCATCGCCGCGTCGGCGGGAATCGTGTGCAGGTGCGGGCACCCCTCGAAGCGCACCTCGACCAGCACCCTTCCGAACGACCCCGGCCGCTGGCTGACGCCCTCAACCTCGCCCTGTCCGGGCACCCGCATCCCCACCTCCAGATCGCAGGCGTCGACGAGCCGCGTGTGGCGCCCGACCTGCGCCAGCCCGCGCTCGGCGTGCGCGAGCGGGCTGACGTAGCTAGTGGCCTCCGCCAGCCGATCCTCGGCCGCGTCGAAGCGGCCCCCCGCGAGCGCCGCCTGCGCCGCGCGCAGCCGATCGTGCGCGAGCGCGACCATGCGCTGCCCGCCGGCCGATATCTCATCCAGCGTCGTCAGCACGTCCCTTACATCGTCGTCAGCCATGCGCTCTCTCCTTTTTCGCGGCGGCCTCCGCGAAGGCGGCCTCCAGGTTCTCGTCCTTCGGCCCGCGCGTCGAGCCCTCAGGGACGTGCACGCCGAAGCGTCGCCCCCGCCCCGTTTCCTTCCACCGCACCTCGTAACGACCCTTGGCGGACTTCACCCGGATCGGGCCGTGAACCTCGACCCAGCCCTTCAGCCCGTCGTGCAGTACCTCTTTCACGCGGCCGGCCAGCACGTACTCGGCCGCGAGGCGCTGAGCGTGCGCCTGCGAGGTGATCCCCGCCGTGGCGGCGCCGCCGGCGCCGAAGACCCTCACGTCCGCCTCGATTGGGCACGCCGTCGGCCGCGGGCAGTAGGTGCAGTGCCGCCCCGGCGACGGCTTCCAGACCTTCGAGTCCGACCCCCCCGCCAGCGCCCGATCCAGAAGCTCGACCTGCGCCGCCATCTCTCGCTCTATGTGCTCCATCTGGTTGACGTGCACGGTCGCCGTGCGTGCCTCGCCAGCGAGTGGATAGAACTCCCGCAGCGTCACGGTCTGGACCGACGGGTAGTTCTTGAAGACCAGCAGCGCGTAGAACCGCTGCTGAAAGTACCCCATGTACGACACGCCCGAGTCGGTGTCCTCCTGCTGACCCCCGTAGCGCGGCGGCGGCTGGAGCGTGGTCTTCCAGTCGAGCACCACCGCCCCGTCGGGCGGGTCGGCCACGATCGCGTCCGGCGTCCCCGTGATGGTGCGCTCGATCGCCACGCCGGTCTCCGGCTCCGGGTAGGTCACCGTCGCGTACAGGCGCCGCTCGACGTCGATCAGCTTCGTCATGTTGAACTCGTTCTCGTGGGCGAACTTGATCGCCGCTATTCGCAGCAGCCGGCGCTCGGCCGCGGGCAGCACGACCACCTCCTCGTCCGGCACGTCGCGCTGCGCGCACACCTCGTACAAGATCTCCAGCGCCTGGTCGACCGGCAGCATGGTCGCGCCCAGTCGCCGCAGCGTGCGCAGCACCTCCGCCGCGAAGCGGTGGAACACGATCCCGCGTGCCTGCGCCTTATTCGTAAAGTCGTAGCCCTCCAGCGTCCACTTCGTCATGAGGGAACAGTTGTCGAAGTCGCCGAGACGCGACTGGCGGATCGACGGGTACTCCTCCACCACGCCCTCCGGCGTGAGGACGGGCAGCGCCCGGCGGCGGCGCGCCATCAGCTTCCCGCCTCGTGCTCGATGGTCACGATGCTTCCCTCCGGGATCAGCGCGTCCTCGACCGCGACCAGCACGGGGCGAGCCTGCTGAGACATCAGCGGCCGGCGCGGCACGAGCTCCACGCGCGTTGCCTCTACGCCCGATGAGTCGCGGGCCACCAGCCACGCCCGGCGGCGCGGCCGTGGTGCCCTTTCCCTGGCCATCGGCCTACTCCTCCGCGTCGGCCGCGCGCAGCTCCGCTGCCTGTGACTCCAGACGATCCGCGTCGTCGCGCATCTTCTCGGCGGCGTCGGCGTCGCCGCCCTCCTCGGCGGCGTCGGCGTCCAGGCGCAGGTCGGCCGCTTGGCCCTCCAGCACGGCCGTTGGATCGGGCTTCTCCTCGCCCCCCGCGTCCTCGTCGCCGCCCGAATCGCCGCCGCCGTCCTCGGGCGGCGCGTCACCGCCCTCGCCCACCACCTCGGCGTCCGTCACGACCTCGGCCTGCGCCTCGCTGACCGCCTGCGCCTGCGCCTGCGCCTCCGCGCGCTCGACCTCCAGCACCGCCTCGTGCAGCCACTGGTCGACGAACTCCTGCGACTGCCCCGTCAGCGTCATCTCGATCGTCGCCACGTCGCTCAGGCCACCGTGCGCCACCGCGCGGGCGCGCTCGATCACCGCCACCACCGACCGCAGCGTCTGCTCGTCCTCCACGAAGTTGCTGACGATGGCCGACAGGTCAGCCGGCTCGATGCGCGGCCCCTCGTCGATCCGCGCGTCCTCGCCCTCGGCCAGCAGCCCGCCCAGCGGCGTCGCCTGCCGCAGCGCCTGCCGCTCGGCCGCCGCCAGGATCATCACCGACTCCTGCGACCCCCACGGGCTGTACTGGAGCTGCTTCGGGTTCGTCGGCCGGTACTCCGTCAGCGGTGCGTAGAAGTATCCCCGCTGCTTTCCGGCCTGGTCGTAAACCTCGGCCCACGCCCCGACGATCGGCCCGCGGGCGCTTGCCTCAGGCGTCTGGTCGCCATCGCGCTTCGCCCTGTCCTCGCGAATCGCCTCTGTGTAGGCGTGCAGGATCGTTCGCTCGCGCGTCTTCGGGTCGCGCTTCACCTCGAAGTCGTCGTACAGGCGCACCACGTCGCCATCGATGTCCAGGCCGTTCCGGTGCGCGATCTTGCGAAGGCCGTCTCGGCCGACCATGATCAGCAGTCGTCCCTCACCGCCGTTCTGACCGCGCGACTTCGCGCACCACGCCTCCCCGGCGTAGGGGTCCAGCCCGTAGGCGACGCACAGCTCCAGGAACTGACCCACCTCGCCGTTAGTCGCGTTGGGCGCAACGCGGTTCTTGATGAGGGCCAGCTGCTGCGGGTTAACCAACTCGATCACCGGCCGGCGGGCTAGCTGCTCGCCCACCACCACCGCAAGTGCCTGATCCTGCTTCTGCTCGTCGCTCAACGCTGCCTCCTGCTGCTGGGGACCGGGTACGCGGCGGCACGTTACCACCGCCCAACCTCGTCAGCCACGGCAGCAAGAAGCCCCCACCGCCTGCAATCGCGACCGATGTACCCGATCACGGAGGCCCGCTGTCGCGGGATCGACCGCGCCCGAGTATGGGGGCGCGGCGCAGGGGTGGGGGCTTCGAGCAAGAGAAAGGCTAGCGGACCGGCCTCTCGGCTTCGACTAGCAGAGCGCCTTTCGGTCCGCCTTCTTCATGCGCTCCGCGCGCGCCATGCTCTTGCGCCTGATCCCGCTGTCCAGCCTCTTCCAGGAACGACCCCTTCGATGCCTGGCGTCCAGCGTTCGCTTCTGCGCCGCCGCCCGGGCACGCCAATGCCTGCTGTAGCGCAGCTGCGTCCGCCTGGCCGTGCCGCGAGCGCGCTGATGCTTGTACCAGTGCGCGCAACGCCGTCGTACGATCTTCTGCTCCGGCTCCGTGAGCCTCGACAGCAGCGAAGACGCCCCGCCCGAAGCGACGATCTGAATGACCTGATCGACGCTGAAGGGCCTGATGTCGTGGTGGCCGCCGCCGCAGATGCCGTAGTCGTAGTGCTGCACGATCCCCGTCTTCGTGGGGGTGCACCCGCTGGTCGCCCCGCGCCTCATCGGGATTCCGGTGCGAGCGCTGACCTGCTGCATCACGTGGCGCAGCTTTTCGTAACCCGCCTCCTCTAGGTACACCTGCTCGTTCCCGTAAGCGATGATCTCGTAGCTGATCGCGAACGGGTTCGCGGCGGCCTGCGTCCAGGGCTTCGACTCGATGGGGACGATGTAGGCGCAGTGACCCTCCGCGTCGATGACGAAGTTCGAGCTCGCCCCGCTCGGACCGTTGAAGTAGTTGACGATGGCCCACACGTCGTCCCACCCCGGCCGGTTCGTGCTGACCGTGTAGTGGAGCGTCTGGTGCTGCGGACGGACGCCGTTGCGCGACGACTGGTTGCGGACGAACCGCGTCACGCATCCGTCGATCGACGCCGTCGCTCCGGCGGTGGGTAGCGGTTCCTGCTCGCGCCGTATCTCGTCCTGCTTCTGCTCCGCGGAGCGAAGTTGCTCGGGCACCGCCTCCACGGCCTCCGGTGGCCGCTCGTCGCGAAGGTCACCCTCGGTACTCCTCGCCGCCTGCTCCGCCAGCGGCGCCGGCACCGTCACCTCGATCGACCTCGCGCCGTCGTCGGGCTGCTGGTTGACCTTAAACGTGATGTCTGCCCGATCGGGGCTCCCGTCGCCGTCGGTGTCGACGATGCTGATCGTCACTCCGAGCGCCGCCAGGACCGCCGCGATGGTGGCTATCCACCGCGCGAGCTTGTCCCTGTTCATGCCTTCTCCTCAGTAGTAGGATCGCTGCCCGCGCAGGCTATCTCTGTGATTCAGCCATCTTTCCCCGGATGCCGAGGTCCGGCAGCAGCGGGATATCGGGAAGGTTCGGCAGCGGCAGGTCGGGCAGCAGCCGCGGGTCGGAGGGCGCGGGCGGGGCGGGCGGCGGTCCGACGGGCGATGGCGCGGGTGCGCGCGGCACGGGCGGGGCGGGGGGCGGCGGGGCGGGAGCCCGAGTCGATGGAGGGGCGGGCGGAGTTGCCCGCTGAGGGGCCGGCGCGCGGCGGGGGGTCGCCGAGGGTCGGTCGGGGCCGGCGCGCTCGCGGGGCGGGACGGGGCGGGGCGGAGGCGCGGCGCGGCCTCGATCGACCAGTGGGCTGCGCGGCAGGCTGCCGCGGAAACCGGAGCCCGACGGACGCACCCGGCCCCGCTCGATCCGCCGCAGCGCCCGCTTGAGCCTCTTGCTTCGCTCTGCGGGTTCGATAGATGACAGTAGATCGCGAAGCAGCTGCCGTAGCTCGACCCGCGTCAGGGGCGCCTCCAGGCGATCAAGGCGCGCGACGTCGCGCGATATCTGCTCCCTGGCGTCGCTCGCGGCGCTGAAGCCCGAGATGGCGAAGTAGGCGAGCACCGCCAGCACCACCCCCAGCCCCGCGGCGCAGGCGGCGAGCGTTCCCCGCGCGATGACGACCTGCTCGCTCACCCCGGCGCACCGAACGCGACGATCGCTCCCACGATCGCCACGAAAAGTGGGACCGTAATGCCCGTAACCACCGCCAACACCGTCTTCCAGTCCACGCCCCTGGCGCGCTCGTGGGCAAGGTCGACGCGGTCGAACCGATCGTCTATCTTCTGGTTCATCTGCCGAAGGTCCGTGCGAAGCGCGACGACGCGACGAACCTCCTCTTCGTCGGCGACGTCCAGGCGTCGCTCGATCCTCCTCTGGCCCTCCTCCACGGCGGTCAGTCCGCGACTGAGTCCGGCGACGGCCGCAGGCAGCTCGCGAAGTGCGGTCAACTCGTCTTCCTGCCTGTCTAGACGCTGGCGCAAGAATCGCATTTCGCCTTCAATCGGAGCCATGACCCTAGCCCCCTGCCGCCATTGAGTATCGGTGGACGAGCGCCGCGAAGTTATCGCGCTCCGCGTCGAGGGCCACGCTGGCCCTTCGCTCGGCGTGCGTGTATCCCACTTGGACGATCGGGGCGTCGCGACCGATCGTTCCCGTGTCGGGATCGATGTGATGCGACAGGTTGACTAGCTCGTTGACGTACAGGCCGAGGTGCCCCGGGTGCACAGGCGCGTCGTTCAGGTAGTGACGCACCGCCGAACCAACCGCGTCGAAGTCACCCTTCAGCTTGGCGCCCTGATGAGTATCTAAGTAAGTGTCGCCAAACACCGCTCCGGTGGCCTCAACGAGTGGAGCGCTCATCGAAAGAACGTGCGTGCGGGTAAACCCGCGCCGATCAATGATCGTAATTCCTTGCAAGACCTGCACATCATCGATGTACATGAGGGTGCTGCCGCTGTTGTTTTTGAACTGCCCCGAGATTCGCAGAGTTTCCGTAGTCGCCTGAGCAATAAAGGTCGCTTCGAGAGGGGTGAAGGAGCTATCGGATACCGCCTCTCCCGGCACCGTTTGCAATTGCTGCCCGAGGCGTATCTCCGCGAACGATCCGGGAAGGTTGATAAGACCGCGTCGCATGTTGACGCGAATCGTGTATTGAATCCCCACCGTCAGCCCGGTCAAAATCGTCTCAGCCCGCGCCCATGTGGCATCATTTACACGAAGGCTTGCTGGGGCGCTCGCGAACACGCTGGTATCGCGAGTAAAACTTGACCCCGGACTGGTCCATCCATTTGTGTTCGTGGTGAAACTCGTGTTTGCGGGCTCTGAAGGCGATCTTTCCTTTGCCGAGGAGCGAGACACCTTTACTTGCTGACCATCAGGCCCCGTGCCGCGCACAACCGTCCGGTTGTGCACGTCCTCGCCCGAGCCGCGCGAGGCGTCCTTGAACTCGATCCCTGCCCAGCTTCCAACCCGCAGCAGCGGGATCGTTGGGTGCGGCTTGTACACCGGGCGACCGTCGGCCCGAACCATTTTGACCCAATTGTGATACATGTCGACCGCGTTCCACATTTCTCGCGGCGTGCGATCTTCGGTGGGTGCCAAGCTGTCGATATCGAGCGAAGTCGTCTCAATCAAGGACGTGTCCTGGACCAGCAACGGGGCAAACGGCAGCGCATCGTGAATGACGTGATGGGCACGAAGGACCGACTGGCCGCCCGACTCGTAGGCGGCCTCTCGAAACACCCGAATCGACAAGATCTGCGCGGTCAAGTCTTGGGTCCAGGTCGTCTCTGAGCCCATTCGCTGCATGTAAATGGAAAGGAAGCGGCGGGGGGTTGAAAATGTGCCGCCGCTCGTCGTGGTCAACCCGGCGGAGAAGGTGTCTGAGTCGATCTCCTCGGGGTCCCAGTTTGGGTTATCGCTGTCGTGGCCGCGCACCTTGAACTCCGACAGCGCCGACGACGGGCCGTGGGTCTTCCACACAACGAGGATGCGCGCCGCACGGGAGTCGGGGCCGAGGTCGAGCACGACCCCGCACCGAGCGCCCGTAACGGTCCGTACACCGTCGGGAAACGTCAGGTTGATGGCGCCATCGCCGGAGTCGACCCGCCCACCGGCGAACCAGCCAGACATTGCTAGATCGACGGTCAAGGAGTTGCGGATATCCTTCCAATCGCTCAGGTTTGTGTGTACGTAGATGCGCTCGTACACGTCATCGTCGAGATGGAAGTGCCAGCCCTGACCCTGCACGCTAATCTGCGCGTCGCCCCCCTCTTGCGTAGGCGTCTCCCACACGCGGCCACCCCACACCACCACGCCGGCTATCTCGATCTCGCACGGCGTGTACTCGCGAAGGTCGGGAAAGATGCCGCCGGGATCGCGACGAATCGTAAAGCGGCAGGTGTCGGGTCCCCACTTACTCCAAGTCAGCGACAGTGATTCGGGCACGATGCCTCGGCCGCGATCGGCACCGACGAGCTCCCAGAAGCCATCCAGCGCTTGCAGCCTAACCGTCAGCTCACTCATCGCGGAACAGGTGCACTCGCGGAGTGACGGATAGGTGGACGGCCGGGACGTACTGGCCCAGCGACGCCTCCGAGTCGGCGGAGTTAGGAGTCGGGTCGTCCGGCACGAGCGACGACATCTTTACGATCGTGTCGACGTGCCCGGGCGGCAACTCGATCGGCGAGCCGCCGAGTCCGGCGTCGTTCGCGCGCTCGAACGGCGGCCGCGCGATCACGCCCGACAGGTCGGTTCGGATCGTCTTCGTCGCCTCTTGGGTCAGGTTGGTCGTGGCGAACAGGCGGGGGTACCCGCTCGCAGTCTTCCCGGTCACCCCGAGCGCCCTTGAGCGCGCCGGGACGATCAGTATCTCGTCGAGTCCGTAGGACCCCGTCGAGCCCGCGCCCCACGTCGCCAGCACGGTCAGCACCCATTTGGTCCGCATCTCGCGATCCGAGGACAGCGGCAGCACCCCAAGGCGCACGTACCGGAAGCGCGTGCCCGACGGCGTCACGAGCCGCCTGCCGGCCTGACCCCACTCGCTCGTGTAGCGAACGTTGCCCCACGAGTCTCCGACGCCGCCCGGCCCCGCCCCCGCGCTTATCACCGGCGAGACGACCGTTCCCGCCAGCTCGACGCGCGCCCAGAGCTCCAGATCAAGGTCCGCCTCGGTAAACAGATCGGCTGTCAGGGCCGAGGGGTCAACCGTGTACTGCACGTAGGCCGAGCCGACTCCCAAGGTCGCCGCCCTCCTGCCCTGGCCACCCCTGTAGTTGGCGTCGGCGACGATCGACGTCCAGCCGCCCCCAAAGCTGTCGGCACTCTCGGCGGACAGGACGCCCAACGGCACCCGCGACGAGGCCAGCGGGGTCAGCGGGCGCTGCGCCCACGCGACCATGCCCCATATGGGCGGCGTGCCGGCCGGCAGGCTCAGCGACACGTCGCACAGGGCGGGTGCGTCGCCCGGGATCGCGTCCTCCCATTGCACGGTTCCCGGCGTGGTCATGGCGCGTCGCGTGAAGGGCTGATCGATGTAGTCGTGCAGCCGCGCCCCCGCGCCCTGCGGCACCCACGAGACGCCCATCTTCCCCGCCGGGAGGGCCGCCACCTCGGCGCCCGACAGGGCGTAGCCGGCCCCGCCCGCAGGCGCGAAGGTGTTAATGATTCCGATCAGCCCGAGCGAGTCCGGCAGGAACACGTACTCGGCAAAGACGACGTTGGCCTCGATGCGCCCGCGCACGGCGAACTTCGTCCCGGCGCTTATCCGGACGGGAAGGTTGACGGACGCGCGATTCGTCCGCGAGCCAGCCAGCACCACGTCGATGCGCAGGCGCGAGTTCGTCCCGTTGTCGTCGACGTAGACCTCAACGTAGGTGTCCGGGGCGCTGCGCCGAAGGACCCGCCCGACCTTGAAGCCCGTCACCGTGGAGTCCGGGGTGGCGAAGATGGTCCCCTGTCCGCCGAGCAAGTCATAGCCGCGAGACGAGTGGATCATCCGACGCTCCGATGCCAGGTCCCCGACGGGCACGAGCGACGACGACATGGCCACGTTGTCCTCGGCCATTGCATCGAAGATGTAGTCCTCGCGCGAGTCAACGTCGAAGGAATCCGCGACGTCCATGCGCGGCATTCGGCCGGTGGGTTCGACCACGAACGACACCTGCACCGCGATCGCCTTCGCGCCCGCAAAGCGCACCCACTTGTAATCGGGGTTCCACGTTGCGGTGCCGCGCAGCTCCCAGTACGTGGCAAAGGGTGCCCCGTCCGGACGAAACTCGATGAACATGCCCGGCCGCGAGCGCTCCAGCGCCCGCAGCAGCGCCCGCAGGTTCGTCAGGCACTGGCGCTCGGTTGCTCCGGTCGCTACCCAGTTCGCCTCAACGGTCCCGTTCTCGTGCGTCTCGTCGGCCTGACGACCACCGCCGTAGCGCCGCGCGCTCTGCGACCAGATTTGCTTCTTCGGCCCCGGGGTGAACTTGAGCGAGTCGCGCTCTTTCCAGTAGGTGTCCGGCTTTTCGAGGTTCAAGATTTCGATCGGCCGCCCGCCGACCGACAGGGTTACGAGTCGAAACAGGTCCACTAGCTCGCAATCCTCTCTCGCGACGCGCCCTGCGCGCCCTGATAGCCGATGCCGGCCACGGTGCTTCGACCGAGCTCTTCCAAGACGCCGGGGTCGCTGGGCGAAAGCATGTAGTTATTCTGGACCAGCGACGGCGTGCCCTGGCCGTCGAACGGCGAGCCGGGCTCCGATCCCCCCACCGGGTACATGCGACCGTCCGAGCGAATCTCGTAGCCCTGAGTTCCCGGCCCCTGATAGCCCGGCACGCCCTGCGGGTTTTGGGCCGCAGACAGCGCGTTCGGCCCCCCGGCCCCGATGTCGCCCGGCCCGCTGAAGGCCGTGACGGCGGCCGTGGCCAGCCGCGCCTCCTCCTGCGAGATGCGTAGCTTTTCCTGTAGCTGCGCGAGCTGCGCGTCCGTGTCCGCATCGTCGGTCTCCACCTCGGTCGGCGCGTCGAGCGAGTCCTCGGCCGTCGGCCGAAGCTCGTCGCGCTCCTGCCGATCCGCGATAAGGTTGGTTTCCTCGTCGAACCGCTGGTTGCCGAGGCCGGCCAGCGCGGACTCCCACCCCCCCTGCTGCCTGGCCATCGACTCAATGTCGTCCTTGTACCGCTTGCGCCGGTTCGGCTTCGCCTTCGCCAGAACCTTGGCCAGGCGCGCGCGGGACCGCCGGTACGTCTCGATGATGCGCTCGACCGCCTTCATGTAGCGCGTGTAGGTCATAACTATCTTCCGCTGGATGCCGATCAGGTGCGTCAGCTCATCGGCGCGCGCCTTGATCGCCCGCTCATCGATGTAGTTGAGGCCGACTCGGTTGCCCTCATCGTCGGTCTCGAACCGGCCGATGCTGATCGCGTAGGACTCGTCGTACCCGCGGTCACCCGGCGCGAGGACTAGCTGCTCCTCGCTGACGTTGTATCGGCGCTCCCAGCGCTGATAGTCATCGCGCAAGCCCTCGATGCGGCCCTCGTACTTCCCCAGCGTGAAGTCGCCCTCGCCCGGGCCGCCGGCCTTCTTGATCCGCGAGTTAATCCGCGAGCGCGCCTTCGTGAACGCCTGGCCGATCCCGCCCTTCTTGCCGCCCGCCGCCCGCCGCGGCCGGCCGCGGCCGGCCGTCAGGTACTTCGTGCCGTACCACGGCTTGAAGCGGTTGCCCGTCTCGCGCTGCGCGTAGCCCATCATCACGCGCATCATCGTCATGTTCTTGACGGGGTTTAGCATCTGGCCGATGCCGCCTAGCTTCCCGAGGACGCCGTGCAGGGGCGACGTGCCCGGCCACGCCGACGGCGTGATCTGCGTGAGGCCGTAGCCCCCGTCCCACGACACGACGCCGGGGAAGTTCGTCGACTCCCCGCGGCTGATCTCCTCGGCGTGGCGATCGTCGGGCGGCCGAATGCCGCCGGCCCTGGCCGCCGTGCGGACCTGTCCGGACGACAGCTGCGCCGAGCCCGGCGGCGGTGGGTGGCCGTGCTGCTTGAAGGTTCGGTTGAGCGGCCCGTCGTAGGCCGAGTGCAGCAGCCCGCCCGCCGGCGAGCCCTTCGGCATCAGCCGCGCCATGCGCTTGTTTAGGAACTTGTCCGCCCGGTCCCGGACCTTGTTGATCGAGCGCTGGGCGATGCCGCGAAGCGGTCCGTCGTCGCCCTTCACCTTGACCTTCGGGATCGAGCCGAAGAACCCGCCCCCGGGGAGGCCGCTGATGAACTGCCGCATGTTGTCCGGGTCGAACGACCAGTTGCGATCGACCCCCGCGTGGATGTGGTTGTAGTGGTTGCCGCCCGTCATGGTCCGCCACAGGAAGTCGAGGAGGATCGGCCGGTAGTGCCGTCCCATGTAGGAGTGCAGCGCGTCCATGCGCGCGCCGAGCGCGCCGGTCATCGGACTCGACTGCGTCGCGTACTCGCCGCCCGGCGCCGTGATGTCGACGGCCTGCCCGATGCCGTGATTCGACGGCCGCCCGGTGCCGAGGATGGTCGATCCCGCCCGCATGCCCGACATGACGTAGATCGGGCCGAACATCTTGTTGAGGTGCAGCATCATCGGCACGAACCCCGGCCCGGCGCCGTCCACGTCGAACGAGCCGGTCAGGCCGCCGCCCCTCCCCTTCTCGGACGCCTTGCCCGTCGCCGCGTAGTGCAGGCGCTGGTCGCTCCCGATGATGTCGTTAAGCGACGTGCCGAAGTAGCCCAGCAGATCGTCCGCGCGGCTCTGCTGGTGGTGGTTCAGCACGGCCTCGCCGCGCCCCAGCAGGTACAGCTGATCGTCGATGCCGCGCTCGCCCGGCACCCCCACGTAGCCGCCCGTCGCGAGCTTGCCCGGGCGCGGGACCTCCAGGCGCACCGGATCGCCCCCGAGGCCCACCAGCGCCTTGGAGGTGGCGCGCTGCACGTAGCCAAGGCCGGTGGACACGGCGCGGTTCATCGACTCGTAGGAGTCCGCGAGGACGTTTCGGATGCCGCGCGTGCTGGTCCGCGTGACGCCCTCGGTCTCCGCGAGCCGCCGGCCCGTCACGCCGACGATCCCGCGCATGGTCGCGCCGGCCGACTCGTGCATCTCGCCGAACTCGCCATCGAACGTCGTCGCCAGGCGCCGGGTGCGCGTGCTGGCCTCGTCCGCGAGGCCGTCGATCTGGCGCGTCACGTCGCGGCGCATCGATCGCACCTCGCGATCCGCGGCCACCGACGCCTCGCCCACGTTGTCTACCAGCCCGTCCCGCAACCGCTTGGCGCTGACCCGGGCGTCGTCCGACAGCTCATCGAGCTCGCCGCCCACGTCCTTGCGCAGCTCCCCGGTCGCGCGCTTTGCCGGCGCGCGTCCGCCGGCCAGGCCCTCGGTGAGCGCTTCCGCGGCCGACTGCCCCGCCGCCGCGCCAGCCGCCGCGATCGTCATCAGGTCTCCCGCCACGGCGTCGACCGCGCCGCTGCCGCCCTGGCCCTCGTTCATGGCGCGCAGCCGGGCCAGGCCCACCCGCTGCACCGCTTCGCGCTTCATGACGAACTCGCCGTAGCGGAGCGCGGCCCAGGTGTCCTCGCCGGGCGGGAGCGGCATGACGGGGCCGCCGAGCGCGAACCGCTGGATGCCGCGCGGGGTGACCTCGCCGCCGTCCCTGCCGCCGTAGCCGCCGCCGGTCGGGTCGAGCCGCTTCCGAATGTCCGACAGGAAGCCGCCCACCTTGTCGCCGAAGAGGGCGTCGTTTATCTGGGACGCGACGTCGGCCAGCTCGTCCTTGACCTCGTCGTAGCCGAGCACGGCACCGGCGGCGATGCCGATCAGCAGCCCGCGGCCGATCCACCGTCCGGCCCGGCGCCCCACGCCTCGCAACGCCCCCTGCTTCGCCTCGACGCCGGCGATCATGCTGCCGACGAAGCTGTCGGCCACGCGGCCACCGATCCTGCTGCCTATCGCGTTGATCGCGCGGCCGCCGCCGAGCTTGCTGATGAGCCAGGCACCGATGATGAGCTTGCCCCACACGTTCGCCTTCAGAAAGCCCTCGGCGAACCCGCGCGCCACGCGCGGACCCTGACTCACGGCGATCGCGACCACCTCGCCGAACGCCTCGCCCAGTCGCTCGGTCAAGATGGTGGCAAGCGCCTCCGTGGTCGTCATGCCCTGTCGCTTCAGCCGACGGTACTCGCTCACCGCGCTTCCGATGTACTCGGTTATCGCCTCCCATCGCCGACGCCAGCGCACGAAGTAGCGCTCGATCGAGCGCTCCCCCTCAACCGACTCGGTCCACTCGCGAAACTCGCGCGCCACGTCTCTGATCCCGCCGAGCATGTCCTGGCCCCAGACCCGCCGCCCGATGCCGCCGATGTTGATGAGCGCCCGCCCGGTGTCCCAGAGCGTGCCCACGAACAGCTCCGTGTTCTTGGTCGCGACGCGGAAGAAGCGCTCCAGCCTGCCGGACTGGCGACCGCCCTCGGCCCAGCTCTCGAACGAGTCCGCCAGGCGCATGTTGATCCGCCCCAGCCAGTCGTACAGGGGCTCGGCCGCGACCATCAGGTGCGTGAGTCCGCGCGTCCAGTCCGCGGTCGCGTGCGACGAGCGCCGAATCAGCGTCTCGCCGAAGCCGAAGATCGTCGCCATGTCCCTTCCCTGGTTCTGCGAGCCGAACAGCTCTCCCTGCTCGCGCGCCGCGTCGCCAAGGGCGTCGGAGTAGTTCCGCACCATGTCCTCGATGACCGGGAAGTTCGCGGACGCGGCAACCAGCCCGTCGCCCAGCCCCGGCAGCAGGCCCTCCTGCGCCTCCGCGCGAAGCCCGCGCAGCATCGGAAAGAAGCGATTTTGGATCAGGCGGACGAAGTTTTGGCCGGCGGGCGACAGCTTCGCCATCTCCTCCTGGAACTTCTCGGCGCCGCCGCTCGCGTCGGTCAGCGTGCGGTTCGCGTCGCGCGCCGCGATCGACACCCGGCGGGTGGCGCGCTCGGCGGCGCGCTCGGCGTCCGCCAGCCGCTCCCTCGCGGCCACCACGCGGTCGGAGCGGCGAACCCCCTGCTGGTCAGCCGCCTGGACCTCTCGCTCTAGGTCCGCGCGCTCCCCGCGCGCCTCGCGCAGCCCGAGGCGGGCGCGGTCGATGGCCGTCTCGGCCTCGCGAATGTCGAGCGCTGTCGATCGCGGGTCCGTCTCGGCGGCGATCAGCTGCTGGCGGGCGCGCCGCAGCGCCTGCGCCGCCTCGGACTCGGCGATCACCGCGCCCTCGGCCTCCAGGCGCATCCGGCTCAGCTCCTCGCGCTGGTCCTCGGTCGCCTCGGTCAGCTCGCGCCTGGCGCGCGTCACGTCCCGCTCGGTGTCGGCCGCCGCCTCCTGCGCCCCCCGCACGGACTCGGCGGCCGCCTCGGCCGCGCGCGACGTGTCCACGGCGTCAGAGGCTGCGGTCTGCTCCATCTCCCACGCCTCGCCCACGGTGCCGATTACGCCCTTTAGCCCCAGCATGGCCGTCACGAGCGCGCCGCCGGCGATCGTGGCCAGTCCCGGAATGGCCGCAAGCTGCCCGAGAATCGGCCCAAGCGCACCGCTGAACGCGACCAGCACGGGGATGCCCGCCGCCAGCGCGGCTACGAACGCCGTCACTAGGTAGAACGGGATGCGGGTCTGAAAGTTCACCGACGGAATGGCGTCGCCGATCCGGCGGCCCATGTTGCTGACGGCCCGCCCGAGCCGGTGCGAGTCGCCCTCCGCGCCGCGCACGGCGCGCCGGTACGCGCGGAACCCGGCCTCGTCGACGTCGGCGCCCAGCTTGGCCTTCAGTGCCTCGCGCTCGCGGCCCAGCTGCTCGGCCTCGCGCACGTGGCGCTCGTAGGCGCGGAAGCCGCGTCGGTTGACGTCGGCGCCCAGCTCGGCCTCGACCGGCGCCTTGGACTCGGTGCGCGCCTTCGCGAGCTCCGCCTCCCAGTCGTCGAACCCGCCGTCGTCTAGGTCCGCCCCCAGCGTCACCTCGACCGGCTTCGACGCCTTCTGGCGCGCGCCCGACACCGCCTTGTCGTACTTTCCGAAGACGACGTTGTCCAGGTCGCCGGACAGCGTCACCTCCACGGGCGTCGTCGCCTCGCGGCGCGCCTCCGCCACCTCGCGCTCGTACTTTCGGAAGTCGCCCTCCTCCAGCGCGCCGCCGAGGGTCGCCACGACGGGCCTGCTGGCCTGGCGCTGCGCCGACTGGTGCAGCTTGTCGTAGCGCTTAAAGCCAAGCTCCTCGACGTCGGCGCCCAGTCGCGCCCGGATGGCTCCTACCTCGAACACGTGGCCCTGCCTAGTTCCTTCCCGTGGTAGCGGCGCGCTGGCGCGCGGAGGCCACTACCGACCGTTGCCACGCGGGCGTGCCGCCCTCGGCCGCCGCGACGGTCTCAAGTCCCCCATCGGACTCGTCGACCACCGCGCCGGCTCCGTTGCGTCCGTCTATCAGCTCCGTCAGGGCGAGGAGATCGGCCCAGGACTCGCCGTGGAGGATTCGATCGGCGGTCCATCCGTACGAGGTGGCGAATCGGTCGACGACTCGGCACTCGGCGAGTCGGACGTCGTCCTCTCCACCGATCCGATGGACGGCTCCAGCTGCCTCCGGTCCGGCCCCAGCACCGGGTCCTGCGTCGCCCGCTCCGTCGGCTCGTCCTGGGAAGGCGTGAGGGTCCCCTGAAGCGCCTCGACCCTGTCGCCCAGGCGAGCCATCCGAGGGCGGTAGCGATGAAGGGCGTACTCGGCCGCGGTCACGACCAGGTCCCCCACCTCGTCGACCTCCAGCTCGTCCAGCGCCTGCTCGCCCATGTCCATGATGGCCTTCTCGGCCCGGTTCTCGTCGCGCGCCGCCTTGAGGTCGTCGTCCTCGATCAGCAGCAGGCCCAGCAGCATCGTGGCCTCGGCCTCGGCGAGCTCCCAGACCTTCGGAAACCCGGCCATCCACTTCTGCTGCCCGCTGGGCGACTTCGGGACCGTGATCGAGTCGGTGTCCGCAAGCGCCCCGGTCAGCATCCGCTGCCAGTCCTGAATCGACGCCTCCTCGTCCGCGATGAGCACCTGCACGTGCTCCCGCACCCGAGGCGCGTCGTCGAGGTCCTTCAGCCGACGCTCAAGCGTCGTCCGCCGCTCGGTCGGCTCGGGCTTGGACTCTTCGGCGGCCACGGCCTCGGCCAGCTGCGCGGTCAGGGACTCCCGCTTCTCGTCGATCTTGTCCGGCGCCAGGTCGGCCAGGTCGCGCTCTAGCGACGCGATCCGGTTCTGGCACGTCGCCACGCGGTACCGGCACAGGTCGCGGGTGATCGTTAGGTCGTTCCGCTGCCGGTACTCGCGCTCGAACTCCTCGATGGCGCCCATCACCGCGCCGATGTGTCGGCTGACGCGGCTGATGATCGCGAAGGCGCGAACGCCCTTGCTCCCCTTGAACGGCTTGATTTTGTGGATCTTGTCCCCGATGCGCACCTCTGCGCTCGGGGCCTCCGTGGGTGCTAGTGCATCGGTCATGCGTGCCTCCTAGGTGTAGGCGGCGTCCGACGTGCGGACGGTCGTGCGGATGATCGGCTCGCCCGCGATCTTTCGGGTCTGGCCGCCCAGCGCGAGCTCGACCGCGCCGCCGTCCGGGTTGCCGGCGATCGCCGCGTCGGGGTTCCACTTGACGCCGGGGAACTCGACCTTGAACCCCTTCTCGTGGCCTCGGTCCGTCGCGGTCGCCGCCTCGCCGCCGGCGCCCGTGATGTTCGTGTCGTCGGCGGTCACGACCCGACCGGACCGCAGGAACACGATCCGCACCGGGGCGGTCCCGAGCGGACCCTCCGTTGCGAGCACGTCGCCGGGCAGGACCGTCGTCAGCCCCTCGATCGCGGCCTGGACCTCCTCCGCCGTGGCGTCGAAGTCGATCGCCGCGACCTCGCCGTCCACGTCCAGGTCGAGCGTTCCGCCCGTCGCGTCGACCACCTCCAGGTCGACGACCGTGCCGCGCCGCAGGTCGAACTCGTACGACCCGATCAGCGGAATGTCGACCCGAGGACGGGTGCCGGCCGCAGGGTTGATCATGCCGTAGATCAGCTCGTCGTAGAAGTCCTTCCCCTGCTGATCCACCAGAAGGGTGATGCCCTCCAGGTCGACGGTCGACTGCCCGAACACCACGTCGTGCGGGCGGACCGAGTCGCCGTACCACGGCGTCGCGGCGTCGTTCATCGTGAAGGCGAGCGACGAGTGGCCCCGGAAGACCACGTCGTTGATCTTGAAGCGGCCCTCGCCCTCGGTGTACAGCAGCGCGCGATCGACGTCCTCGGCCTGCACCGGGTCGGTGTCGTACACGATGCCGGGATCAAGGCTGGTCCAGGTCGGCACCAGCTGCCCGACCTTCTGCGCGCTCGACGCCTCGAAGCGCAGCGACGTCATGCGGCAGTCGTCGAAGCGCTGCCGCACCGGCCCGACCACCTGGCCGACCTTCTTCCACCACGACGCCCAGAAGGCGCCCGTGTTGGCCGGCGTTGCGACGTGGTCCCGGAGACCCGCCGGCCCCGCGACGGCGGTCACCGTCTCCTGCCCCATCATCAGGTAGAACAGGTACGCGCCGATCCCCGGCTGGGCCTGGAGCGTCGGGTTGCCGTTTCCGACGATCGTGTTGACGTAGTCCTCGGCGGTGGCGAACCGCTCGCCGTCGGACCAGTTCTGATTGGAGTCCTCGCGCGCGACGGTCATGTCGCCGGCGACCTTTCGGCCTCGCTTGACGGCGGCCGCAGCGGCCGCTCCCTTCGCCGCCTGCTTGGCGAACCACGCCGCCTCTACGCGACTCTCGATGCCCGGCATGTCTAAGCCACCTTCCTCTTGTGTCCCCGAGTGCGCCGGCCGACTAGCCGGCGGCCCTCGCGGCCCGCTCGTGGTTGATCGCGTCGGCCAGCTCGGCCTTCGTCGAGCCGCCCTCGTCGAAGTCCAGCTCCGTGCCGTGCTCGTCGGTCAGCACGTCCTCGTCCAGCGCAAGCGCGACCAGCTCGTCGCGGTTGTGGGAGTCGGGGTTGACCTCGGCGGGCGGCTCCCCGGCCGGCGGCTCGCCGCCGCCCTGCTGGGCGTGGTCGGGCTCCGGCTCGGGCACGGGGACATCGCCGCCGCGCGCGGTCGCCACCGCGACGTGCTTGAAGATGTCGTTCCGCTCCAGCGCCACGATCACTAGCTCGTCGCTGGTCACGACGTAGCCGGGCGGGCTGTAGCCGGGCGGCGTCGGCTGGGCGTGCCTGTCGATCAGCTCGGCCACGCTGACGTCCTCGCCGACGAGGCGAGCGAGGTCGAGCGTCTTGCCCTCGTGCCCGTAGGCCATCGAGCCGCCCTCGAAGGTCTCCGCGTAGGCATCCTTGAGGGCGAAGGCCCTCTCCCTGTCACTCATATCGGCGCGACCCTCCGGTCAGTTCCGATGGCCCCCGGCTCTCCGGCGGCCCTATGTCGCTCGCCGAGCCCGGCTCCCCGGGAGGCTCGCGCCGTCAGCCGCCGGGGACGGTACCGCAAGGACTGTCGGGCGACGAGAACACGCCTCCGAAGATCGGTCGCGCGCGCCCCCGGTGCCCGGCCTAAGCCGGGTAGTCGATCACGTACGACACGCGGAACGTGTGGCCCGGCCCGGCGATGCCCGGCACCGCCTGCAACGCCGTCCACTCCTGCGACGAGTGCACGCGCAGCGCGCCCATGTCCCACTCCCGCCGAGGCCCCGGGTCGCCGACGAACACCTCGCGCAGGGCCGGCTCGAACTCCATCGCGAGCGGCGCCATTCGGGCGCGCAGCCACACCTCGACGATGTCGCGCCGCAGCCACGCCTCCATCGGTCGAGACGCCATGCCGGTGGGCCGTATGACCGACAGGACGAGGTTCGCGTCGTCCTGCGCGCCGGACTTGTCGCCGGGCGCGATCGCCCCGCCCTCGGGGTGCAGCCACACGGGCGGCTCGTCGCCGGGGACGTCGGGCAGGCGGACCAGGCCCAGCGCCACGAGGTGCGCCCGGACCTGGTCGACGAGGTCCGCGGCGTTAGCCATCCACGACCCGCTTCACGGCCGCGCCGATCACGGCCTCGTAGCGCGCGGCGAGCTCCAGTAGCGGACCCTCTAGGTACTTCGTCCCGGTGCCCGGCGTCGTGTAGTCCAGCTCCGTTTTGTGCGCCCAGCTCGCCGGAGGACCCGGCGCCCCCTCGTGCTGCGCCGCCGCGTAGACCTGGTTGAAGATGACGTCCACGTAGGGGCGGTGCGCCGCGTCGTGGCGCACGCCCTCGGCGGGCTCGACGTGGCCGGACTCGCGAAGGTCGGAGTCGCGCAGCGGCGCGAGGCTGACCGCCCGCCCCAGCAGGTCGTTGCCCGACCTCTGAAGCGCATCCTCGGCGGCTCGCTGCATCTCGTTCATAAGGCGAGTTCCCGGAGCATCCACGCGAGGAAGGCTACGGCAGCGATGGTGCGGAAGGCGGCAACTGACCTAACTAGGACTATACACGATCGGGCGCGCGCAGTCGTGATTGAGCGCCACCGTCAGGTAGTCGGCCCCGCACCCGCACCTCGTCAGCAGCGGGGACGGCTCCGGCATGCCCTTGCGCTTTGCCGCGCAGTCGTCGCAGCGCTTGCGCGGCGGCCCCTGCCTGCCGCGACGCTCCCACGAGAACTCTAGCCCGCACCCAATGCACTCGGCCGTCAGCGTCACCACCTCGCGCACCGCGGGCCGCCGCGGCTTCGGCTTGCGCCGGCAGGAGTGGCACCGCTTCTGGCGCGGTCCGGTCGGGTCGTACTCATCGCCGCACTGCTCGCACCGCCGCGCCCCGTACCTGCTCACGCCGCCACCAGCCCCAGCGACCGCTCGAACGCCTCGAAGGACGCCCCCGACGGCACCGCCACGTGCCGGCAGTTCGGGTGGAAGGGCGGGAGGTACTTGGCCCTCGGGTACGTCTCGGAAGCACCGGACAGGGAATACGTCCGCCCCTCGAAGGGCTTGCACACGTCGCAAGACCCGACGTGGCTGCTGATCGCGATTAGGTCCTCGCCCGCCTCGCGTAGCCGCTCCACCGTACCCGCCGTAGCGGCCTGCCGCGACGTGGTCCGCACCGCCATCCGGGAGTACACCTCCAACCGCCACCGCCGGCCACCCCTGTCCACCAGCGCCGTCACGCCCTCATCGGCCAGCCGCTGCCGCAGGCGAGCCGTGGTCTGCCGCTGAGTGCCGCCGCCCGCCCGCCCCGTGCCCACCTCCTGAAGCGTCGCGCGGCGCAGCGCATCGTCGGCCTCGCGGCCCACCGTCACCAGCGCGTCGCCGAGGTCGCCCTCCAGCGCCCGCGCGAGCGCCCGCACCTGACGCTGGTCGACGCCCGAGAACGACATGCCCAGCTGCTCGGCCGCCAGGCCGGCCGCCGCCTCGAAGGGCTCGCGCACCGCCAGCGGCACCAGCTCCGCCGTCAGCGCCCGAAGGTCGCGCACGATCGCCGCCACGGCCCGCTGC
>CAZUIY010000340.1:0-14011 GCA_964619975.1 uncultured Gemmatimonadales bacterium | reverse complement strand
CGTGATCGAGGTGGTGACGGCGATCGGCCACCACCACGAGACCGACGGGGCGCCGGTCAGCGACATCGCGGCGGCGCTGATCCTCGGCGACAAGTCGGACGTCCACCGCTCGCGGGTGCGCGACAAGGCGGTGATCCAGCTCGACATCCACGACCGGGTGAACTTCGCGGTGACCCACTCGTCGCTGAAGGTGGTGGGCCCCCACTCCGCCGCCGAGATGATGGGGGAGCGCGGGGACGGCGGAGCGGGTCCGACGGGCGCGGCCGCCCAGGGGGACCACGCGTCGGTCGAGATCTCGGACCACGAGGAGGGCGAGCCCCCGAAGCCGGTGATCACCCTGGCCCTCAAGATCGACGTGACGATCGCGCCGGTCATGGAGTACTTCGAGATCTTCCTGCCGCGGATGATTCTCTCCAATCGAGCAGCGGATCAACTGGGCGCGACGTATAAGCTCGTAATGAACGAGACCCCCGTCCTGTGAGCCTCCTGCCGTGCTGAAGCGGTGGAAGACGTGGGTGGGGGTGCTGATCTCGGCGGTCGCGATCTGGTACGCGGCGCGGGGGGTGGATTGGGGCGAGGTGGGGACGGCGCTGGCGGAGGCCGACTACCTGCTCCTGGGGGCGGTGTTCGTGCTGGCGCCAGTGGTGAACATCGGAATGCGGGCGTTGCGGTGGCGGATCCTGCTGCTGCCGGCGGGACGGCTGCCGATGTCGAGCCTGTTGAGCGCGACGGCGATCGGGCTTCTGGCCAACAACGTACTGCCGGCGCGGATCGGCGAGTTCGTGCGCGCCTGGGCCCTGGCGCGGCGCACGCACGTGCCGACGGGGACCGCCTTCGGCAGCCTGTTCGTGGAACGGATGTTCGATGGCTTCGCGCTGGTGGGGATTCTGTACACGCTGACGTTCCTGCACGAATTCCAGGGCTGGGTCGACACGACGATCCGGGTGGCCTTCTACATCTTCATCGGGATCCTGGTGCTGCAGGTCCTGCTCCTGTGGCGGAGCCGGCGGGTGATCGCCGCGCTCCAGGGGTTCTCGCGCCGGTTCCTGGGCGGGCGCTTCGAGGAGTCGATCGAGCACGGGGTGGTGGCGTTCGTGGACGGGTTCCGGCTGCTGCGCCGGCCGGGACTCGTGGTGGTCAGCTTCGCGCTCGCCGTGGTCCAGTGGTCGGCGATCGCCGCCACGTTCTGGGTGGGGCTGGCGGCGTTCGACCTGGCCGCGGTGGCGGGATGGGAGGGGGCCTTCTTCGTGAACGCGGTCAGCGCGCTGGGCGTGGCGGTGCCGTCGTCTCCCGGATTCGTGGGGACGTTCCAGGCGTTCGTCGTGAAGGGGTTGGCCCCGTTCGGGATCGGCCCCACGCAGGCGTTCACGTTCTCGGTCGGCTACCATGCGGCCAACTACCTGTCGGTCACGGCGGTCGGCCTGGTGTACTTCTTCCGCGCCGGACTGTCGTGGGAGGACCTGGAGCACTCGGAGGAGGAGCTGGAGCGCGATCTCGAAGAGGAGTTCGATGAGGAGCTGGCCCCGGAGGTGAGCGGTGGGTGACCGGAGAGTCCGTCCGCGCGAGTCGTGGAGCGCGCCGGCCAAGATCAACCTGTGGCTCGAGATCGTGGGCCGCCGGGACGACGGCTACCACTTCGTCGACACGTGCTACCAGACGATCGACCTGGCGGACGGGGTGACGCTGGAGCCGTGGCCGGAGGTCGTGTGCCGCGTGTCCGGCGACACCGTCGAAGGGGTGCCGGAGGGGCGCGGAAACCTGGCCGCCCGCGCGGCCCGGACGCTGGCGGAGCACGTCGGCCGGGACCCCCGGGTGGCGATCGAGATCGAGAAGCGGATCCCGTCGGGGGCCGGCCTGGGCGGCGGATCCAGCGACGCGGCGGCGGTCCTGGTGGCGCTGGCCCGCCGGTACGCGGTGCCGGACCCCCAGCACACGCTGCACGACCTGGCCGAGGCGCTGGGGGCCGACGTGCCATTTTTCCTGCGGGGCGGAACCATGGTCGGCGGGGGGACCGGCACCACGCTGGTCCCGGCGGAGCCGCCGGCGGAGCGATCCGGGATCCTCCTCTGGCCGGGCGAGCCGGTCTCCACCGCGGAGGCGTACCGGGAGTGGGACGTCGCGAACCCGGACGTCCCCGTGCAGACGGAACCCGCCGCAGGGACGGACGCGGCCGCCACGGCCGTCGGCTGGGCCGGCCGCGGCAACGACCTGGAGCCGGTCGTGCGGGAGCGGTGGCCGGTGGTGGCGCGCGCGCTGGACCTGCTGGCCGGCGGCCCCGGGGCGGGCGCCCGCATGACGGGGAGCGGCTCCGCCGTGTTCGCGCTCTACGCCGCCGCGGAGGAGAGGAACGCCGATCTGGAGCGGGTCCGCGAGGCGGCGGAAGAGATCCCGGGCGCGCGGGTGTGGCCGTTCGAGCTGACGGACGAGGGAGTCCGCCGGCAGGGCTGACTCCGACTCGGCCGTGTCGGCGTCAGCCCGCCGCCGGCCCCTCGCGGTAGATCCACCCGCCCACCAGCGCCGCGATCACCATCTCCACCAGCCCGACCAGCCCCCACGAAACCAGCATGCCGGCCGGGTACAGCCCCATCATGTGATAGCCGGCGAGAGACAGCAGGTAGCTGCCGGTCCAGAGCGCCACCGCCACGATCACTGCCGTTTTCGGCCCGGGGCCGAAGCGCGGCCGGGAGGCGGCGTAGAAGAACATCAGGACGAGCCCGGCCAGGAGACTCACTACAATTGTAGTCAACATGAGGGAGGCCGTGACCTCCATATTCAGCCCGTGCGCCTCGAGCGCCGACTGCATGTCCTCCATGTACAGCATGCTGGCGGCCCCCTCGATCAGCCAGAAGATGATCCCCGCCACCACGCCCGAAGCCAGCCACCGGCTCACGTTGATCCCGTTCATGTCGGCCCCCTTACCCGGTTGAGAGTCAGAATGCATTGTGGGGGTTCCACCGACGGGAATCAAGCCGACCGCGCGAGCGCTCTGTTGTGAGGGATTCGGCGCGGGACTAGAATCCGAGCGATCCACTCCACCTCACTGGGCGCTCGTCTAAGGGCAAGACTCCGGCCTTTGGAGCCGGCAATCCTGGTTCGAATCCAGGGCGCCCAACCACCTCTTCCGGAGCGACCATGCCCGAGCGGATCCGGATCCCCGTGGGCGATCTGGTCTTCGACGGCGTGACGGTGGGGCCCGCGACGGGGGAGCTCGTCCTCCTGCTGCACGGCTTCCCGCAGACCTCCCACTCCTGGCGCCACGTTCTCGGGCCGCTGGCCGACTCCGGCTTTCGCGCGGTCGCCTTCGACATGCGCGGCTACTCGCCCGGCGCCCGGCCGGAGGGGGTCGAGGCGTACGCGGTGCCGCGGCTGGTCGAGGACGTCACGGGCGTGGCGGACGCGTTGGGCCACGACCGGTTCCACCTGGTGGGGCACGACTGGGGGGGCGTGGTGGCGTGGCGGGCGGCGGCGCTCCACGCGGAGCGCACCCGGACCCTGACCGCGCTCTCGACGCCGCATCCGGCGGCCTTCGCCGCGGCGCTGGCCGACCCCTCCGGCGATCAGGCCCGGCGCTCCAGCTACTTCCAGAAGTTCGCCGCGCCCGGCGCGGAGGCGTGGTTCCTGGCCGGCGACGCGGCGGTCCTGCGCTCGCTTTTCGAGGGGTCGGGGGCCCCGCCCGCCGACATCCAGGTATACGTAGACGCCCTGGACAGTCCCGAGACGCTGCGCGGGCCGCTCCTCTACTATCGCGCCCTCCTTTCCGGCCTCTCGCGCCCGCCCCCGGGGCCCGGCCGGGTGGCCGTACCGACGCTATACCTCTGGGGCGCCCGCGACCCCGCCTTCGGCCGCGAGGCCGCGGAGGCGACGGCCGGGTTCGTGGACGGCCCGTACGAGTTCCTGCCGCTGGAGGACGCGGGGCACTGGATCCCGGAGGAGGCTCCGGAGCTCCTGGCGGAGCGGTTGATCCCGCACCTGCGCGCCTCGAATCCCGTGGAATCCCCCTGAACCGGAAGGTGTCGATGAAGCGCTTCCCGCTCCTCCTGGCCCTGGCGGCTCTCGCCTGTGGCGGTGGCTCCGCCCCCGAAGCCGACTCCGATCCGGACGCGGCACCCACCCCCGGCGGCACCGCGATCGTCGGGATCGGTTCCGATTTCGACTCCCTGAACGAGCTGACGGCCACCTCGGCCATAACCGACCAGGTGATCGGCCACATCCTGTTCCAGAACCTGATCGTGTACGACGAGAACCTGGCGTACGCCCCGGCCCTGGCCGACTCGTTCGCGGTGGCGGAGGACGGCATGTCGGTCGACTTCCGGCTCCGCGAGGGCGTCCTCTGGCACGACGGGACGCCGGTCACGGTCGACGACGTCATCTGGACGTTCGAGGCGTCGATGGACCCCGAGACCGCCTACCCCGAGCGGCAGTCGCTCCAGTACATCGAGCGGGCCGAGCGGGTGGACGAGCGCACCGTCCGGTTCCACTTCTCACAGGTCCACGCCGAGCCGGTGGCCGACTTCGCCTACTGGTCCCCGATGCCGAAGCACCTGCTGGAAGACGTGCCGCGGACACAGATGACGACGGCGCCCTTCAACCAGAACCCGGTCGGCAACGGCCCGTTCCGGTTCGTGTCGTGGCAGCCGAACGAGTCGGTGGTGTTCGAGGCGAACGAGAGCCACTGGGCGGGGCGGCCGCACCTCGACCGGATCGTCTTCCGCGTGATCCCGGAGCCGGCCACCGCCATCACCGAGCTCCTGAGCGGCGGCATCGACCTCTACCGGAACGTCCCGCCCAGCGACATGGCGCGCCTCGAGTCGAGCCGCGCCGCGCGCCCGCTCTCGTACCCGTCGCTCGGCTTCGAGCTGGTCATGTGGAACGTGCGGGATCCCCTGTTCGAGGACGAGCGGGTTCGCCAGGCGATGACGCTGGCGACGGATAGACAGGCGATCGTGGACGGGCTGCTCCAGGGCTACGGCGAGGTGGCGAACGGCCCGGCGGCCCCGGCCCAGTGGGAGCGGAACCAGGATCTGGAGCCCTGGCCGCACGACCCCGAAGCCGCCCGCCAGCGCCTGGCGGAGACCGGCTGGGAGGACGCCGACGGGGACGGGATCCTGGAGAAGGACGGCCGGCCCTTCCGCTTCGAGATGATCACGAACGCCGACAACGTGGCGCGGACCGACATCCTGGTGGCGCTGCAGAGTCAGCTCCGCCAGGTCGGAGTGGACATGCGGCCGCGGGCGACGGAGTTCAACACGCTGGTCGACCGGTGGATGAGCGGCGAGTTCCAGGCGGTGGTGGCCGGCTGGGACCTGTTCCTCCGGTTCGATCCCGCGCAGCTCTTCGAGACCGGAGCGATCTACAACGGCGGCGGCTACTCGAACCCCCGGGTGGACGAGCTGATGCGCGGCGCCTCCACCACGCTGGACCGCGCCGAGGCGAAGCCGATGTGGGACGAGTTCCAGGAGATCCTGCACCGCGAGCAGCCGTACACGTTCCTCCACTTCGACCACGAGCTGTGGGGTGTGAGCGAGCGGCTGAGGGGAGTGGAGGTGGCGGGCGCCCCGAACGCCTACGCGCCGTTCGCCTCGGTGAGCGGATGGTGGATCCCGGAGGGATCGCGGTAACGGGCCGGGTTAACCTTCCGCGCCTCCAGCCGTCTCATTCCGCAGAGCCACCACGCAGAGCGCGAGGCACTCACCGAGCGCTCCCTCTGCCGCATTCTCATGGAGGCAACCCGATGAAGCGCACACCCCTCTGCCTGTCGATCGCGATCGCCGTCCTGGCCCTGGCCGCCCCGGCGGCCGCGCAGGAGTCCCCGGTGGACTCGCTGGCCCTGGCGCGCCAGTACAGCGCCTGGCTGTGGGCCGGCGAAGCCGACAGCCTGCTCGCCCACAGCGCCGGGGACATGCGGACCCGCTACGCCGAGCCGCCGGGATACGCGGCGGTGACCGAGATGCTCGCCACCCGCGCGGGCACGGAGACGGCCGTGGAGGAGGAGACCTGGAAGCTCAGGAACGGCGACTGCCAGTACTGGCGGACGGCGCGGGTGACGGGGATGGAGGGACTGTTTCTGATGCGGTGGATTCTCGACCCGTCCGGCCGGATCACGGGAATGGGCCTGGGACCGGCGGCGCAGGCGCCACCAGTCGACGCCGAGACCTGCGGGCCCGACCTGGCGCCGAGCTGAACGGGCGAAGGGGGCGGCGCGCGGCCGCCCCCGGGCCCCGAATCGGCGTCAGTCGCCGCCGCCCCCGACGGGCTCCTCTATGTTGATGTCGGCCTGGATGTCGGTGCCGGCGTCGCCGCCGCCCACGAATCCGCCGAAGTAGAGCACCGCGGCGAGGACGATGAGCACGACGACGACCAGGACGGCCACCATACCCGTGCTGCCCCCGTCGCCTCCGCCTCCATGATGATGGTGTACCTCTCTGGCCATGACCGCCTCCGGTCGTGTGTTCGACTCGTTCGTACGCGAGCGACCCCATTCTAGGAGACGGACGTCCGCGACGTTGTCAGAGCGCTTACCCGGGATCGGGTACGGCGGGGGTGGCGGATCGGGCCCGGCGGGTCATTTTCTCTCTTTTTTCGTCCACGTCCCGTCTCCTGCACGGAGGGCTCCGTGACCGCCGCACTCTGGATCGCGCGGATTCTCGCGCTCGCTGGCTTTCTGGACGCCGCGTATCTGACGGCGAGCCACTACGCGGGCCAGGCGGTGGCCTGCGGGCCCGGCGGGGGATGCGAGTTCGTCCTGAGCAGCCGGTACGCCACGGTCGCCGGCGTTCCCGTCGCGCTATTCGGAGTCGGCTACTACGCCGTCGCCAGCCTCCTCGCATGGACGCCGCCGGGCGCCTGGAGCCGCCGGTTGGCCGCCGTGTTCGTGGGCCTGGAAGGCATCGCCCTGGCGGTCTCGGCGACGCTGGTCTGGATCCAGGCCGAGCGGATCGGGTCGTGGTGCCGTTTCTGCCTCGTGTCGGCCGGGATCACGCTCCTCCTGTTCCTGACGGCGCTGTGGCTCCTCAGGGCCGTGAATCGTATGGAGGCACGGACCTTGCACTGATTGGGATCGCCGCGGACGCCATCGAAACCAACAGCTCCGAAGGAGCCCTGCGATGACGTCCAGTTTCCATCCGCGCCGCGTTATGGCGCGTGCATTCTCGCCCGTCAATCCATTCGAGGATCATTCGAGGGACTCGTGGGCCGCGCGTGTGCGCGGACCGCTCGGGATCATCGTGCTGGCCGGCTTCCTGGAGGTTCTCTCCCAGGCCGGCTTCGCCGTTCCCCACGTCGAGTCCTTCCTCATCCTGCTGGTCGCGTACGTCGCGTTCGTGGACGGCGTGCTGGCTGGAATGGCGAGCGCGGCGATGGCGGTCGTCTACTACGGCTACACGATCTCCGACTACGGCCGGGGTCTCTACTCGGCGGTCCTGCCCTGGGAGGACATGGTCATCGTCGGCTCTTCGATGCTCGTCCTGGCGGGTATGGTGGGCCTCCTGCGGCGCCAGCTCGAGCGGTCACGCGGGGGCGAGCGCGCGGCGCGGGACCGGATGGTGGAAGTGCTGGGCGGCCTCTCCTCCGGATTCGTGATCGTGGAGTCCAGCGGCGAAGTCGGGTACGCCAACGGGCGGGCGCCGGAGCTGCTCGACGTGCCTGGAGGCCGTGACTTCGCGGAGGCCTTCTGGGGTGCCATCCGGGCGGACCTCGGAACCGACGCGGTGGAGCGCCTTCGGGCGTCCCACGCGGCGGGCGAGGCTGGACTCTTCGAGGTCCGGCACGCGCGGAACGGCGTCTGGCTGGAAGTCCAGGCCCACCCGATCACGTCCGGCATGGCCGTGTTCCTCACGGACACCACCGCGCGGCGGCGGGAGAGGGAGCAGTCCCAGGCGATCCGGCGCATGCAGGCGATCGCCGGCCTGTCCGGTGGGATCGCCCATCGGTTCAACAACCTGCTGACCGCCATCCAGGGATACGGTGAGCTGGCGCTCCACACCGAGACGGCATCGGAAGGCATCCGGCCTCACCTGGTTCGGATCCAGGAGGCGTCCCGGACGGCCGCCCAGCTCGTCCAGCAGCTCCAGTCCTACAGTCGGCAGCAGTTGCTGCGTCCCCGGGTGATGAGCCTGTCGGAATCGCTGAGTGACCTGGAGCCGCGGATCAGTGGCCGACTCCGTCCTGAACAGAGCCTGCGCCTCGAGCCGGGGCTGGACCCGCTGCCGGTCCACCTGGACTCGACGGCGCTGGACCAGATCGTGATGGGACTCGCGGACCACGCCGCGTTCTCGATGGGGGACTCCGGCCGCCTGACCGTCTCCGCCCGGGCGATGCATCTGGATCAGCCGGCCCAGGGCGACGGGTACTCGATCGAAGCGGGCGCGTACGCCGTGCTCGAGTTCCGGGACACCGGACCGGGGATGAACGAGGAGACGCGCCAGCGGATCTTCGAGCCCTTCTACGTTTCGACCGGTGTGGGGGCTTCCGATGGGCTCGCTCTGGCGGCCATCTACGGCACCGTCAAGCAGAGTGGCGGCTACATCGAGGTGGGGAGGGCGCCAGAGGAGAGTTTCACCTTCCGGGTCTGGCTGCCGGCGTCGACGCTCGACCTGAAGCGGGTTCGCCGCCAGGCGAGGCCGGAGAGCGGCACGATCGGCGCCACCATTCTGCTGGCCGAGGACGACGAGGCGATCCTGACCCTGGCCGTTCGGATCCTGCGGGCCGCGGGCCACACCGTCATCGCCGCGGCGACCGCCGAGCTCGCCGTGGCGGCCGCCTACGCCCACGACGGCCCCATCGACCTCCTGATCACGGACGTCGTGATGCCGGGCATGGGGGGGCGCGAGCTGGCCCGGGAGATCCTGCTCGAGAGGCCCGACACCGACATCCTGTACATGTCCGGCTACACGGACGCGCGGTTGATCCGCGGCGGGATCGCCCGAGGCGTTCTGGAGGCGGACCTGTCGTTCCTGCCCAAGCCGTTCACGCCGTCCGAGCTGGCGGCCCAGGTGGAGGCGGTGCTCGAGCGGAGCCGCGGGGCGGTCGTCCTCCAGGCAGGCTAGGTTTCCGGGTACACCCCGACCCGGAGGCGCCATGCGGTCCATTTCACGCTCGATCATTCCCGTTTTCGCCGCCGCGGCCACCTTTCTCGCCGGACCTCCGGCGGGGGCCCAGGAGCCGGCGGTCCGCCCCGTCATCGTCGTCCACGCGGGCGCTGGAAGCTTCAGCCGCGCGAACGCAGACGGAGCCGCTGGAATTCCGATCCGCGAGGGACTCCAGCGGGCACTGGAAGCCGGCATGGCCGCGCTCGACGACGGAGGCTCCAGCCTCGACGCCGTGGAGGCCGCGATCCGGATCATGGAAGACGACCCCCGTTTCAACGCCGGCAAGGGCGCGGTCTTCGCCCACGAGGGCCGGGCCGAGCTGGACGCCTCGATCATGGATGGAGCCACCAAGCGCGCCGGAGCCGTGGCCGGGGTGCGCCACGTGAAGAATCCGATCTCGCTGGCCCGCCTGGTCATGGAGCGCACGCGCCACGTGCTGCTGGCCCGGGAAGGGGCGGAGGAGTTCGCGCTCGAGTCCGGCGTCGAGCTGGTGCCGGCGGAGTACTTCTTCATCCCGGAGCGCTGGGAGTCCCTCCTGCGGGCCCGGGAGGCGGCCCGGCGGGCCGAGCAAGAGAGCACCGTCGTCCCGGATGACGACTCCCATTATGGTACCGTGGGCGTGCTGGCGCTGGATTCGTCGGGCCGCCTGGCGGCGGGGACGTCCACCGGCGGCCTGACCAACAAGCGGTGGGGGCGGATCGGCGACTCGCCGCTGATCGGCGCCGGGACGTGGGCCGACGATTCGTGCGCCGTGTCCTCCACCGGCACCGGCGAGTTCTTCATCCGGAACGCCGTCGCCCACGACATCTGCGCCCGCGTGCGCTACACCGGCGTTCCGCTGGCGGAGGCCGCGGACGAGGTGATCAACGGCGTGCTCGTGGCGCAGGGAGGCGACGGCGGCGTCATCGCGCTGGACGCGGACGGGAACCACGCCTGGCCCTTCAACACCCCGGGCCTGGCCCGGGGGATCCTCCGCGCCGGGGAAGACCCGGAGATCCTGATCTTCCCCGAAGAGTGACGGAGGCGCCGGCCGCTAGGTCCCGTCCACCTCGATCCGTTCGTCCGACTCCACCACGAGCGAGTCCATGATCACGTTCTCGACGCCGGGAGCGGAGAGCGCCACCTCGCGCGCGATCGACATCTCGTAGCGCGTGGGGACACGTCCGCGCATCCAGACGTGGCCTCCCTCCGAGCGGACGGTCAGCTCGACTCCGGGGCCGGCCAGGCGGGGGTCGGCCTCGATCCTCTCGGTCAGCTCCCGGTCGATGGTCGAGTCGGGAACGTTCATCACGTCGTCCTGTCCGGTCGTGTCGGAGATCACCGGTGCCTCGTCGGCGCCATCGCCGCCACAGGCCGCCAGGGGGACGAGGGCGAGCGCGGCCACGCAGGTGGCCAGGTGGACGGGTCGGGGGAATCTCATGTCGTACCTCCGTGAGTGGGTTTCATGAACGGTCGCCACCGCTCCTCGGCGGGAGCCGGCGTGGCGAGGCTTACGACGATCAGGACGATCACGGCGAGCGAGAGCGCGGGGATGACGGGGTCCAGGGCCGCGATCGCCTCCGGCAGCCCGCGGAGCCAGCCCGCACCGGCGCCGAACTGCCAGACGAACGTGGCGGCCATGCCCGAGGCGATCGAGGACACCGCGCCCGCCGCGGTGGCGCGGCGCCAGAAGAACGCGGCCAGGATCGAAGGCGTGAGCGCACCGTACATCGTGTAGGCGTAGAGCGCCATCTCGAGAACCGACTCGAAGAACGCCAGCTGCACGAACGCCCACACGCCCAGCGCCACGATCGTGATCCGGGTGAGGCGGACCCGTGTGCGCTGGGACGCGTCCGGCCGGACGAACCGCACGTACAGGTCGTTCACCACGTTGGTGGCGGGAACCAGCAGGAACGACGTCCCGGTGGAGACGACGATCGCCACGGCCGCCGCCAAAAGCAGCGCCGCCACGCCCATCGGAAGCGCGTTGCGCAGCACCCGGAGCAGGATCTGCTCGTGCTCGCCCGCCTCGATCGACAGCTCCGGGTACACCACCCGCCCCAGCACCGCCAGGACGATGATCAGCGCCTCGACCCCCACAGTCAGGACGAACCAGATCGGCACCGCCCGGCGGGCGGCGTCCTCCGAACGAGCCGAGAAGAAGCGCTGGTACATGTTCGCCTCGCCCAGGAGGAGGACCATGGCCGGCAGGGCCAGCCCGAGGATCTCGAGCGGCGAGAGGGTCCCGAAGAGCGAGAAGTGCTCCGCCGGCAGGGCCTCCCGGAGCGCCCCGAAGCCGCCGGCGTCGGCCAGGAAGAACGGGGTCGCGAGGAGGAGGCCGCCGATCAGGACGAGGCCGTTCACCACGTCGGTGTAGGCGACGGAGAGCATCCCGGCGAGGCCCGTGTAGGTCACCACCACGAGCGCCGTGACGATCATGCCCCACGGCCAGGCCAGGCCGGTCCACCCGGCGACCACGGCGTCGAAGTCGACCGTGAGATTCAGGATCAGCGACCCGCCGCGGAACTGGTAGGCGGTGATCGTGGTGTACGCGACGATGGTGACGAGCGTGCCGAGCACCCGGGCGGCGGGGGCGTAGCGGGCCTCCAGGAGGTCCGGCACGGTGTAGCGCGCGAACGCCCGCGCCCGCGGCGCGATCCGCCACAGGACCAGGATGCCGGCCCACGCCCCGATCGAGAACCAGATGGCGGCCATCCCGTAGCGGTAGCCGGCCCCGGCGCCTCCCAGCAGGCTCCCCGTGCCGACCCAGGTGGCCAGCATCGTGAGCGCGAGGACACCCACACCCAGCCGCCGTCCGGCCACCATGATGTCGTCCTGGTTCTCGACCCCGCGCGACTTCCAGACCCCGACGGCCAGGAGTCCCGCCAGATAGAGCCCGATCACGATCAGGTACGTCATGGAAGATCCTCCCGCGGGTCCGCTCCGGCGCCCCGCGCGCCGTGCCGCAGAAAGTAATGCACCACGCGCGCGAACGGCCCGGGCTCCTCGAGGAACGGGAAGTGGCCGCTCTCCATGAAGGCCACGAACCGGGAGCCGGGCAGTCGGCCCCTCATCTCCAGCGGGTGCTCGGGCGCGATCACCCGGTCGGATTCCCCGTAGACCACCAGCGAGGGGGGCCGCACGTGCGGGAGGGCGGGGGTCAGGTCGTACGACTCCAGCCCCTCCGCCAGCGCGCGGTTGACGCGGGCGCTGAAATCCACGTCAGCCAGAAACGACTCCAGGCGCGCCGGGGAGGGTGGCTGGTGGAAGTAGAGCGGGGAGGCGAGCGCGAACCGCTCCCGCATCGCCTCGTCGGTCAGGGGAGCGGCCTGGATCGCCGCCAGGCGATCCCGCGCCGGCGCGGGAAGCGCCTCCCGGACCGCCCGCCGGTACCCCTCCACGAACCGCCGCGTGGGCGCCGTCCCCACCAGGACCAGGTGCGTCGGCGAGGTCGTCTCCGCCAGGGCGTGGAGGATCGCCACGACGGAGCCGAAGGAGTGGCCGAGCACCGCCGCCGGCCCCAGGCCCAGCGCGCGCCGGACCCGCTCCACGTCGTCCACGTGACGCGACAGGGCCAGCGGCTGGTCCTCGTCCGGGACGCCGGAGCCGCCGACCCCGCGGGGGTCGTACGCCACCACGTGGTGGCGCTCCGCCAGGGTCCGGAGCCCGGGCCCCCAGACGTCGGGGTCGGGGAAGAAGCAGGCGGAGCCCATGCCCGGCCCGCCGGCCACGCACAGGACCGGCGGGCCGGCCCCGCGGCCGGCCTCCCGGACCCTCACCGGGAAGCCGCCCAGATCGACGTCGCGGACGTGGACTTCGGGGAGCGGCACGGCGCGCAAGATAGTCGCCGCCCCGGACCCTCGCTGGCCCGGCCGCCGCGTCGGGGGGACATTCCGCCCATGGGCATTCAGCTCGAATGGACCGGCGGGCAGGCCTTCCGGGCCCGCACCGACGATGGAGCCGAGGTGGTGGTCGACGGCGAGCGCCGCGCCGGCGCCTCCCCGACCGACGCGCTCCTGGTGGCCTTCGCCGCCTGCATGGGGATCGACATCGTCGACATCCTGACGAAAGGCCGCCAGGACCTCCGCGCCTGCGCCCTCCGGGTCGACGGCGAGCGCCGCGACGCCCCGCCCCGGCGGTTCACCTCCATCGCCCTGGACGTCGAGCTGACCGGCGTCGGGCTCTCCCGCGAAAAGGCCGAACGGGCGGTGGAGCTCTCCCGGACGACCTACTGCTCCGTCTGGGCCACCCTCGCCCCCGACGTCGCTCTGGATGTCCGTCTCTCCATCCTCGAGGGGGCGTAGGTCGAGGTCTTCGCGGCGTGTGAGGGTGGGTCGACATCGACGGCACCCTCCCCGTGAGGAGCCACCGCCCGTGTGATTCCGTGACCTCGGTGGTTTGCCCGGCGCCTCGGTCTGTCGCGATTCCGAAACGGCTTCCTGACTCCTCACAGGGAGGGTCCCGCCGACGCCGCCCCCTCGTCAGCGGCGAAGATCCTGGCGCCCACCGGCCCGGCCGGGAGGACGGCCAATCGGGCCTCACCGGGTGTGCGACAGAGGCGCGGGCGCTGGGGTTCTCCTGGAGAGGAGTAAAAGAGCCGATCCGGAAATCCTAAGAGACCCAGGTGCCTGCAGAACCAGCGGAGTACAGGGAGTCCCCCGGGCGGTGGCTCCTCTCCAGGAGGACCCCAGCGTTCGCGCCGCCATTCGGACACCCCTGATACTCGATTGGCCGCCCCCCCGCTCGTGCCTTAGATTCTCAGGCTGTTCGAACGGCGAGCACTCGGGGCGACGGGATCCATCCCATCTGAGGGGGGCAAGGCGTTGAGCGCCAACCATGAACTGCGGCTCCTCACCGGGGGCGCCAACCCCGAGCTGGCCGAGGAGATCGGCAAGCACCTGGGCGAGCATCTGGCCGAGGTGGAGCGGAGCCGGTTCGCCGACGGG
>CAZUIY010000339.1:0-2730 GCA_964619975.1 uncultured Gemmatimonadales bacterium | reverse complement strand
GCGGACCTGCCCGATCGAGTCGCGCCGGCCCTCCATCTCGCGGAGGCGCTCCACCAGGTACCCTCCGACGTCGATGGCGTTCTCCATCAGCTCTCTCTCGAGCAGCCGGATGGTGGCGAGCGCGGCCTCGCAGGCGATCGGGTTGCCGCCGAAGGTCGAAGCGTGCGCGCCGGGCACCCAGTCCATGAGGTCGGCGCGCGACACCAGGACGCCCAGCGGCATGCCGCTCGCGACGCCCTTGGCGATCGACACCATGTCCGGCTTCGCCGCCGTGTGCTCGATGGCGAACATCTTCCCGGTCCGGCCCATGCCGCTCTGGACCTCGTCCACGAACAACAGGATCCCGTGCCTGCCGCAGAGCTCCTGGACGGCCTCGAACCAGCCGTCCGGCGGCACCACGTAGCCGCCCTCGCCCTGGATCGGCTCGACCACCACGGCCGCGATCTCCTCCGGCGGGGCGATCGTCTCCATCACCTGGCGGAACTCCTCCAGGCTCTTTTCGACCGTGCCGCCGCGATAGGGATCCGGGTAGGTCAGGTGGGTCACGCCCGGCACCAGCGGGGCGAACCGGTTCCGCTGGACCGCCTTGGACGCCGTCAGGCTGAGCGCGCCGAACGTGCGACCGTGGAAGCCGCCGCGGAACGCGATGAAGCGCGGCCGCCCGGTGGCGTAGCGCGCCAGCTTCATGCCGGCCTCCACCGCCTCGGCGCCGGAGTTGCCGAAGAACACCTTGCCCTTCCCCTCGCCGGGGAACAGGTCCGCCAGCTTCTCGGCCAGCTTGATCTGGTTCGGATAGTAGAAGTCGGTCCCGGACATGTGGATCAGCCGCGCCGCCTGGGTCTGGATCGCCTCCACGACCTCCGGATGGCAGTGGCCGGTGGCGGTGACCGCGATCCCCGCGCTCACGTCGATGAACGCGTTGCCATCCACGTCCCACACGGTGCACCCCTCGCCGCGCTCGATCACGGCGCCGTACGAGCGGGTGTAGGAGGGCGAGATCGTCCGCTCGTCGCGGGCGATCCAGTCGCGGGCGGCCTCGCCCGGCAGCGCCGTCTTCAGGTCCGGCGCGCGGGTCGCGCCCCGCACCGCTGTGGTTGCTGTCTCGTCGTTCATCCGCCCTCCCCTACGTGTCGATCTGGGCCTTCTGCAGCCGGCCACTGTAATCGACGTACACGGTCTTGGTATCGCTGAAGAAATCGTACACCGGCCAGCCGCCTTCGCGGTGGCCGTTCCCGGTGTCCTTGACCCCGCCGAACGGGAAATGGGCCTCGGCCCCGATCGTCGGTCCGTTCACGTACGTGATGCCGGCCTCGATCCGGTCGATGGCGCGGAAGGCGAGGGTGACGTCCCGCGTGTAGATCGAGGACGAGAGGCCGTACCGGACGCCGTTCATCACCTCGATGCCCTCGTCGAAATCCGCCACCTTCAGGACCGACAGGACCGGCCCGAAGATCTCCTCCTGGGCGATCCGCATGCCCGGCTCCACGCCGGTGAAGATCGTGGGCCGATAGAACCACCCCTTCGCCAGGTCGCCCTCGTCCGCGACCGCCCCGCCGGTGGCCAGGGTGGCGCCCTCCTCCTGCCCGATCCGGACGTACTTGTCGACCTTCTCGCGCGAGTCCTCGTGGATCAGCGGCCCGACGTCGGTGCCCGCCTTCCGGCCGTCGCCCAGGGTCAGCGCCTCGGCGCGGGCAATCAGGGACTCCACGAACTCGTCGTGGATCCCGGCCTGGAGGATCAGCCGGCTGGTGGCCGTGCACCGCTGGCCGGTGGTGCCGAAGGCCCCCCAGAGGACGCCCTCCAGCGCCAGCTCCAGATCGGCGTCGTCCATGACGAGCTGCGCGTTCTTGCCGCCCATCTCCAGCGACACGGGCTTGCCGTCCTCGCCGCACCGGGCGGCGATCCGGCACCCCACCTCGGTGGATCCGGTGAACGAGACGCCGGTCACGCCCGGGTGCGCCACCAGCGGGGCCCCGGCCTGGCTGCCGAAGCCGGTCACGAGCTGGATCACGTTCTCCGGGAGCCCCGCCTCCAGCAGGATCTCGGTGAACTTCACCCCCGACCACGGCGTGTCCTGCGCCGGCTTCCAGACGACGGCGTTCCCGCAGACCAGCGCCGGGAAGATCTTCCAGGACGGGACCGCGATCGGGAAGTTCCACGGCGTGACGATCCCGAACACGCCGATCGGCCGGCGGATCGAGAAGCCGGCCTTGTCGCGGAGCTCGGACGGCGCGGTGTGGCCGAACAGGCGGCGGCCCTCGCTGGCCGCGTAGTAGGCCGTGTCGATCGCCTCCTGCACGTCGCCGCGGGTCTCAACGAGGGGCTTCCCCATCTCGCGGGTCATCCCGTCGGCCAGCTCTTCCTTCCGCTCGACCATCAGGTCGCCGGCTCGCTTCAGCACGTCGCCCCGGAGCGGCGCGGGAACCCGCGACCACTCGCGGAAGCCCTCACGGGCCGCGGCCACGGCGCGGTCGACGTCGGCCGGACCGCAGGAGACGAAGCTGCCGATCAGGTCGTTCTTGTCGGCCGGGTTCCGGTTCTCGAACCGGTCCCCGCTGTCGGATTCGGTCCATTCGCCCGCGATCCAGGCGCGATACGATTCGCTCATGACGTGTCCTCCGGCGTGCTCCCGCGGCGCGGGACGCACGAGTATCGGTCTCCCGTGGGATCGATCGGTCGGATCTCGGGGCGCGGCCGGGGCCGCGAAATGCGCGGAGAGAAGTATCCGCT
>CAZUIY010000338.1:0-2335 GCA_964619975.1 uncultured Gemmatimonadales bacterium | reverse complement strand
GCTCTTGTCAGCGCGATTGAGACTTACTGCGTAGACCCTGTAACAGGTCTGGCGTTGACAGTCACAGGCGCACGAATTATCGGACGTAAAAACTAGGTCAGCTAATGCTAGGCTGGCTCACTCCTGACCTTACAGAATTGTCAAATCCCCAAAACGAACGAAGCATCGTTCTGCCTGGGGATTTGTTCTATTTAGTGACTGGCGCATTGTCCCAATTAGCCGATGCCGAAAATTGGGAGCAATTTGGCGATGCTACCCCAGAGGAAACGGCTGATTTTTTTCTGGGAGTTTTGGAGGATTACCTAGTGTCCGATTTTAGAAATGTGGGGATGATTGCAGCTTTCGCCGCCAATGCCGCGATTCCGTCAGGATGGATATTTATGAGCGGTCAAGCTGTAGCCCAATCGGATTATCCTGAACTGGTTGACAATGTGCCGTCCTCGTGGCTATCTGGGAGCGACATAATATTACCAGATGCCCGAAATAGGGTTATGGTCGGGAATTCTGGCGTTTTTGTAGAGGGTACTGTTGGCGGGTCTAACACTCACACACTGACCATAAACGAGATGCCGTCACACAGCCACATTGCAGGATTGACGCCTGTTACTGCTGCTGCTGCCAGTGGTGCGCCTGTTCCCGCGATTGTACAGCTTAACACTGGCTCTACTAACGCATCCGGAAATGGACAACCCCATAACAATATGCCAGCTTATTTGGCCGTTCGTTGGTGCATCTATGCTGGCCGATGAAAATGAGCGCAAATGGCTACCTTATACCTGCTAACCCGCAACCTGAGGACATGGTATGTTTGCTGCTCTACATACCTAATGACCCGCTCTATATCAAGGCGATGGCTGGCGGTTTTTCTGACTATGGACGCTGGTTTCAATGGGAACGGGATGGCACGAATAGAGCGAGTTTAGCTGCGCGTGCCTGGAAAGATGCAATTGACTATACCTTCGAAAATGGCTGGTTAGTGTGTGAAGATATGCAAGATAAATTAGATGATATTCTAGACCAGCTAAGGACATTAAACGACATGCAAATAAACGTGAATTGTGGATGCGGCTGTAACTGTGGTTGCAGTGGTGGCAGTGGGAATACTGACCTATTAAATCCAGATGGCACGCCCATAAACACCCCTTTACCTAATCCTCCTTCAACTACTGAACCTGATGAATTCGTTGGCGCATGGCAATGCGATGCCGCTAATGAGTTCGTTGATGGATGGATAGACTTCTACAACAATCTGCTGTCAGTTGGCGCATTAGGAAGTGTATCGGTAACTGTGCTATTGCCGCTCTTCGTAGCCGCCACAATCCTAACAGGAGGCATGGTAGCAATTATCGCTCTGGTGATGGCTTTGACAATCTCGCCAGGAATCGCGGTTTTGGGATGGGTTACAGCATGGCTTGAGGAAAACAGATCAGAATTGATTTGCGTCATGGCTAACAGTCTTACCCCTGCTACTGCCTATCAAAACGTGACCGCTTACCTAGTAGCAAACAAGATGAATTCTAACGGATCATTTGCTGGTGAATGGGTAGAAAATATCCTAAAACCTGCCCTACAGGATACTGATTGGAATCTTCTTTTTACCCCTGATTCTATGCCTATCAGACTGTCAAACCAGGAATCAACCTGCAACTGTCAAGGCGTAGCAGAATTGCCAGAATTCGAAGGATGGTATCTAGTGCCAGCCATAGAGGGAATTGAGGAGGTAACAGCTGGCAGCATAGAGGTAACAAACTACATCTGGAATTATGTAAGCAGCAATGGGGGAAGGGCTGAATCGGACAACGACATAAGCGAATTTATAGCCGATGGCAGAACCTGGATCGGTGACGTTCGTGCGTCTGGGGAACATGCTGGCTATGTTATCCAGAAAATAGGCGTATCGGGCAGCGTGAATCTATTCCCATTTGTATCTGATCCAATGATAGGCATAGAGGAGGCAGATTGGGCAGCTGGTGAAGTCTGGACAAAATGGGCTACCACTAGTGGTCTTGACAAGGCATCTTTCCAGGCTGGCCTGGAGGCTATATTTGCCGGTTACACGATAGAGCATACGGCTGATCGAACATTCTCGAACGCATCCCAACATAGAGTAGCTGTCGCTGGTAGTGGGGTTTGCAATACTCAATTTAGGGTATTCGCTGTAGTGGCTGGTACTGCCCTTAACATCGCCTGACAAGGGGCAAATATGCCCATCACAAGGATTAGCAATGAACATTGACCAAAAGGACATAGAAAACCTAAGATGCGCAATGGTCGGGATCCTGGCATCAATGGGAACAACGGTGATATTCGTTGTCGGATTAGTGGCACTATTTCA
>CAZUIY010000337.1:0-2561 GCA_964619975.1 uncultured Gemmatimonadales bacterium | reverse complement strand
CAGCGGCCGCGTCTCGCCGCCGGCCGTCACCTCGCGCTCCTGCATCGCCTGGAGGAGCGCCGCCTGCGTCTTGGGCGGCGTGCGGTTGATCTCGTCGGCCAGGAGCACGTGGGCGAAGACCGGCCCCGGCAGGAACCGGAGGCGCCGGCGGCCCGTCTCCGGGTCCTCCTCGATCAGCTCGGTGCCGGTGATGTCGGAGGGCATGAGGTCGGGCGTGAACTGGATCCGCTGGAACGAGCAGTCCAGCGCGTCGGCCAGGGTGTGGACCAGGAGCGTCTTGGCGAGGCCCGGCACGCCGACCAGGAGCGCGTGGCCGCGCGAGAGGAGCGCCACCAGCAGGAGCTCCCGCACCGCGTCCTGCCCGACGATCACCCGTTCGACCGCCGCGTCCAGCCGGCGGCGCGCCTCCAGCAGCCGGCGGGCCGCCTCCAGGTCGTCGTGGGTCTCGTGCTCGAGTCTCGGGTGGGCGGTCACGCGTCGCTCCGTCAGAGGGTGCTTCGGGCGGTGGGTTCTCGCTCTAGACCCCGGCCGCCGGAGAGAAGTTCAATCCGGCCTCTCAAGGTAGGCCCGCGGAGGGGCCGGAACGAGGGCGGCCCGGCTCTTCGGGCGTGATCCCGGTCCGTCCGCTTTCCTGCGTTGCTGTGTAAAGGGATTTCCCGTACTCGTGGTTCCCCCCCATCCCCCAGGGAGGCCGTGATGCGCCTGAAGCCGCTCGCCACACTCCTTTTCGTGACCCTGCCGCTCGCCGCGGCGTGCGCGGAGGACGCGAACCCCGTAGCGGGCCCAGCGGCGCGTCTCGCGCCGGCCTCGGCGCCGCTCGAGATCCGGAGCTTCGACCAGAGCCGCAGCCAGACCGGCGCGATCAGCGGCCAGAGCTACAGCTTCGTCGCCGGCGACGCGTACGCTCCCGCGCGGGCGCTGGTGTCGGCGGCGTTTCCCGGGATCGCCTTCGGCTCCGGCGTGCCGGCCGTCGATCCGGCGGCGCTGGCGGACGCCGACGTCTTCGTGATCAACCCGCTCGCGGCGGAGCTGGGGGCGCTCGAGGTGTGCTACCTGGAGGCGTACGTGGGCGCGGGCGGAGCCGTCCTGGAGACGCGGAACCTGGGAGCCCGCCCCGCGCTCCTCGGCACCACGCCCGGAGCGGGCGTCGGGGTGGGGTCGCCCTCGATCGTCAGCCCGACTTCTCCGCTCGTCGCCGGTCCCTTCGGCGCCGTCACCGCGATCTCGACCGGCTTCCACAGCGTCTTCGCGGCGTGGGGGGATGCCACCGTGGTGGCGACGGCCCTGGGCCAGCCGGATCTCCTGCAGCTCGATCCGGGACCGACCCGGACGGGCCGGGCGGTCCTGATCGGCGACGAGGAGGTCTTCATCTCCCCGTCGGTCCCCGGCGAGCGCTCCGGCCACCTCGCCTCGATCCAGAACCAGACGCTGCTGCTCAACACGATCGCCTGGCTGGGAGAGGCGCCCGGCGCCGCCGGAGCCGCCTACCACACCTGTGGTTTCACCGCCCTGCAGCAGACCCTCGACGCGCTGGCCCCGTCCCTGAGGGCGGGCGAGGTGAAGTCGCTCCAGGCGAAGGTGGACGCGGCGCTCCGGCAGGCGGAGGCCGGTCGCCTCGCCACCGCGGGCAACATCCTGCGCGCGTTCCTCCACCAGGTTTCTGCGATGGAGCGGAGCGGCCGGATGGGCGCGGCGGAGGCTGCCTCCCTGGGAGGGGCCGCTGAGCTCACGATCGGGCTCATGACCCCGTAGACCCGGGAATCCAGGCCGGTTCCGATCGGATCGGCCGACTCCAGAGGACCCTCTTTCGTGGCCGCCGGGCCGCTACCGTCTATCTTTCCGGACGGGCCGGGCTGGACGCCCGGAGCGGCGCTTGTTACTTTTTTCACAAGCGTCCCGACGCCAGGAGAGGAGTGGGCCCGTGGGACCTCGGCAGGAGCCCGACGAGCGGCGCCGCGTGGTGCGGGAGCTCGGGCGGTTCACCGGCTTCGGCGTCGCCTGGGCGGCCTCGGTCCTCGTCTTCCTGCTGGGGGGCTACTGGCTGGACGGCCGGCTCGGCACGCTGCCCTGGCTGACGATCCTGGGGGCGTTCGTCGGCGCGGCCGGCGGGTTCGTCAGCCTCTACCGGGGCATCGTGTCGGCCTCGGCCGCCGGGCAGCGAAAGGACGACTGATCGACGCCCGCTTCGTGGCGATCCTGGCGGCCGTGACCGCCGCCCTGACCCTGCCGGTTGCCTTCGTGGCGGACCGCTGGGACGGGGGCCTCGAGGGGCTCGTGGCCGGCGCGCTTTTCTCGCTGGCGAGCGGCGTGGCGGGCTGGCACTGGCTCCGCGCCAGCGCGCGCGGAGATCCGCGGCGGTTCGTGGCGGCCGTGTTCGGGGGCCTCCTGGCGCGGCTCCTGGCGGTCGGCGTCTTCGCGGTGGTCCTGGTCCTGATCGACGGGCCGCACGTGGCGGTCGCACTGGTCGCGGTGGCGGCCCTGCACGTGGTGTTCGGAGCGGTCGAGATCGTCTACCTGCACGGGATGGGAACGCTGGAATGATTCAGGTCGAGGATCTCGGG
>CAZUIY010000336.1:0-1950 GCA_964619975.1 uncultured Gemmatimonadales bacterium | reverse complement strand
GCGCGCAGCTCCTTGATCCGGAGCTCGCCGATCTTGTAGGCCAGCGCCTGGCCCGGCCACACGATGTACCGGTCGACCTCCACCGTGATGTCGTGGATCGGCTTCGAGCTGTTGGCGGCGAAGTAGTCGATCGCCCGCTGGCGATCCCAGCCCATCGAGTGCATGCCGGTGTCCACCACCAACCGGACCGCGCGCCACATCTCGTAGGTCAGCTGGCCGAACCGGGAGTAGGGGTCCCGATAGAACCCCATCTCCTCCCCCAGGCTCTCGGCGTAGAGCCCCCATCCCTCCACGAACGCGGTGTACCCGCCATGCCGCCGGAACTCCGGCACGTCCTCCAGCTCCTGGGCGATGGCGATCTGCAGGTGATGGCCGGGGACCGCCTCGTGGAGCGTCAGGGCCTCCATCTCCCACGTCGGCCGCGTGTCGAGGGCGTAGGTGTTGGCGAAGAACCATCCCGGACGGCCCGTCTCGGGTGAGCCCGGCTGGTAGTAGGCGGTGGTCTGGGACCGCTCGGCGAAGGAGGGGATCGCCTTGACGCCGTAGGGGAGCCGCGGGAGCGTGCCGAAGAGCCGCGCCAGCTCCGGGTCGGCCCGCTTGGCGATGTCGCGATAGCCGGCCAGGAGCGCGGCGGAATCGGCGTGGAAGAACCGGGGGTCCGTGCGGAGGAACTCGAGGAACTCCTCGAACGAGCCCTCGAAGCCGGTCTCCTCGATCACCCGGTCCATCGCGCCGCGGATCCGCGCCACCTCGCGGAGCCCCAGCTCGTGGATCTCCGCCGGGGTGAGCTCCGTCGTGGTGGAGACGCGGGCGCGGTGCGCGTACCACGCCTGGCCGTCCGGCAGCGCGGCGAGGCCGATCTCCTCCCGGGCGCCCGGCAGGTACTCCTCGACCAGGAACCGGTGCAGCCGGTGGAGCGCCGGCGCGATCCCCTCCTCGTACGCCGCGCTGGCGCGGGACCGGAGCATCGCGGCCTCGGCCTCGGGGATGGCGTCGGGGATGCGGCCGAAGGGCTCCAGGAGCGGGCTCTCGAACGGGTCGTCCACGATCTGGGCCGCCACCTGGTCGGGCACGTCCCGGAGGGTGACCCGGGGCGGCGTCACGCCACGCTCCAGGCCCGCCTCGAGGACGCCGATCGTGTTCTCGATCTGGTCGGGGAGGCTGCCGAGCCGGCGGAGGATCGCCTCGTAGTCGGCCACGGTCCGGGCCGGCATGACGGCGATCAGGTTGGCGGGGGACTGCTGGATCCCGCCCATCTGGTTCAGCGGCGTCAGGTGGTCCGGCCACCGGACGCTCTCGAGACCGCGCTCGGTGTCGAGCCGCAGGAGGTCGTAGTTCAGCCGGTCCTCGGGCGAGAGCGACGCCCGGTCGATCGCCTCCAGCACCGGCAGCGCGGCGCCGGCGCGCGCCCGCCGGGCCTCTTCGGCCTCCAGCGAGGCGTCGGTCCAGGCGCTCTGGTCGGCCCCGGGCCAGCCCACGTAGGTGGCCCACTCCGGGTACCACTCCATGTTGCGCCGCCACTCGAGCTCGATCAGGCGGTGGAGCCGCTCATCGTCCGACAGATCGGCGGCCGCGAGCGAGCGGTACTCCTCGTCGAACGCGTCCGGCGCCGCCTGCCCCGCTGCGGTCCCGGCCGAGGCCGCCAGAGCCAGCGAGAGCGCGACGGCCAGCCGCGCCCCCCGGGCGAGGCTCACTCGGCCCCCCGGGCCGGCCTCACTCGTCTTCCTCTCCCTCGAACAGGGCGTCGATCTTCGCCGCGAGGATGAAGTCGTTCTCCGACAGGTCGTGGATCGCGTGGGTCCAGACGGTGAACGTGACCTCGTCGTAGTCGATGGAGATCACCGGGTGGTGCCCCTCCTCCTCGGCGATGTCGGCCACCGCGTTCACGAAGTCGATCGAGTCCATGAAGTCCTCGAGCTCGAACGTGCGGACCAGCTTCCGGCCGCTGGT
>CAZUIY010000335.1:0-1978 GCA_964619975.1 uncultured Gemmatimonadales bacterium | reverse complement strand
TACGCGGGATTACGCGAGTTCGGAAAGTGCTTCCTTGCACCGCTGCTTGACCTTCGGATCTTGCGTTCCGTCGGATACGGCTTGCAGAATCTTGCGGGTCTCTTCAGTCGAGTAGCGATGATTCTTTGTGCCTTTGCCGGGGACCGGAACGCCAGCCGTCTTTGTGTACTTGGTCAGCGTAGTGTCGCCTAGTTTTGCCATGATTCTCAGATCGGACTTTGAATAGCTTCGGACGTCTTTATCGTTCGTCGCTTGCGTCTGAGTCGCGCCTTCCGTTTGCATATCCAGACAATCAATCGCATCCTGCAAAGCACCGAGCACGTCTTTGCACGGCCTGAGAAGCCGCAAGAATGGCTTGGGATCTCGACCAGCATCGCGCTCAACGTTCGCCGCTTTCTTTAAGGCCTCTTCAGACAAATCTGTGGGTGAGTTCAGGCTGCGGCAGGGCGCCAAGGTTGTGATAGAGAGCGGTTTCGTAGGCTTCCTGAGTCTTGAATCCGTATGATTTTCTGGTGATCAGTTTTAACTTGTTGTTGAATCCCTCCACAACACCCGATGATAACTCGCCATCGGCCCGGAACCAGTTCAACAGCAACTCGCGTTTGCTGCGAAGCGTCTTCGCTACCGATTTGATCGGATCAATCTTGCTGCGCATCGCACGCGTACACCACGCGTCCAGAAAACGGCCGGCCCACGCCGCGTGCGTGTAATCCCAAAATTGCTGAAAGTCCTCCTTCAACAGGTAGCTCCGCACGCTCTTCAGATTGTACTTCAGCAATTCGCTCAACTTCAGTTCCTGCTTCGCGGTCAAGTTCTCGGGACGCTTCAACAGCAACCAACGGCCGCCCGTCAGATACGGCTCGTAACCATCGGCCTCCAATTGCTTCGCCTCCGCCGCCCGCACCTTGTCCAGCGCCTTGCTGAATTTCTGCATCACGTGGAAGCGGTCCAGAACATGAATCGCTTGCGGCGCCTTCTTGGCGATCACTTTCAGGTAAGCCTGCCACATGTCGCTGCAGACGAACTTCAGTTGCTGCGCGCGGTCATGGCCCAGCATACGAAAGAAACGCAGCAGCGTCTTCGCCGTGCGGTCCGGCCCGATCCATAGTAAACGCTTGCAGCCTTGATCGATTTGATAGACCAGAGTCTGGTACTGGTGCCCTTTCTTCCATTGAACTTCATCGACGCCAATCGACTCGATGCCGCTCAGGTCGCGGTGCGATAAGCCCCAGGAAACCGCGTGTTTCACCGAGTTGTAGACGTCATCCCAACTCGCCTGAAAACATTCGGAGACTTCCTTCCAGCTCATGCGGCGAGCCCAGCCGGCCAGGAACCATTGATAGGCCGTCGTCAAACGGTTCTTGCCTTGGGCCCAGGGAACACGCTCCACTTTGACGCCACAATCCGGACAATTCACGCGGCGCATCGTGTACACCAGCACCACCGGAATCATCCACAGCGGCACGAATTCAAAGCGGCGCGGCTTCGGCTGATGGTCGTATCCACTGCACCGCTGGCCGCACCCCGAGCAAGTCGGCAAGCCATTTTCTCGGGCGCGCAGGGTGACCTCGATGGTCGCTTGCGATTTGTCATCTTCTTTCAACTCGACGCTCTGCACGACAAAGGGCTTGTAATTGGTCACGCGATTGAAGATAGTTTTCAGTTGCATCCTGTGGTCTCCGTTCGGGGTTGATAAGTTGGACAAAACTCATCGATACCAGAACGGCCGCAGGATGCGATCGGTCATTCCATCTCCGCCATTGAAGCGTTAAACTGGTGCTTCCTGGACGGAGGATAGAGCTCTGGTGGGAACCAACTCGAGCGCCGCTCCAGGGCTGGAAGCAAGACTGAGGCCGTCAACCGACGGCCTCACTTGCATTCCACTGCCACCTTGCTTTCAGCCCAATGCGAAAAATCCCGGGGTCTGGGGCAGAGCCCCAGCAGGCTCAATTCAACCCACAGATTCTTCCGAAGAGCC
>CAZUIY010000334.1:0-14476 GCA_964619975.1 uncultured Gemmatimonadales bacterium | reverse complement strand
GGGGGCCCCACCCCGCCACCCACCCCACATGGCACGGTTCTTGGGCGGGCGGTCGCGGGCGCAGCTCATGGGGCTTGTGGCATGACTTTTGGCGGGAACGGGCGCGGTGTCACACTTCCGTGACCCGCGCCCGCTGGCGATTGGAAGGTGTTACGTTATCGTTTCGCAGCTTTCGCGAGCTTTGCGGCTGCGGCTTTCGCAGCGGCAAGCGTGGCATAATTGCGGCCATGCACGCGCAGATCAAAATTGACAACGCCCCGGCGCACGCTCGCGAGACTGTAACGGCCCCGCGCATTGCTGCGGGCTATCTGCCACGTTCGGCCCGCTGCCGTGCTCTCGTACATTGCGGACCCTACATTGCGCCATGTCATGTTCTGATTCCCGGCAACAGGTAGAACACGACAGCCGCGACAATCGCGAGCACGAGCAACAGCGTTGCCGCACGATCCCACGGAATGTGCCCGAGCAATGCGCCGCAGAGTATCAGCAACAGCGCGACGACAAACACAATCGTGATAAGCTCCATGTCACTTGCTCCGGTGCCAGTGAATCTGATAGCCCACGGTCTTGCTCGTGTCCGTCGCTCGCACGATCCGCACGAGCTTGCCCGTGTGCCCTGCCTTGCGTCCAGCTCGCAGCGCGCGGTCTGCCGCTGCCTTGGTGCGGTATATGCGCCCGGCGCGGCTCACGTTGCCGCCTGACGGGGTGCGCTTGCTGCCCCGTGTCGTGTGCTTTACGGTGTATCCCATTCGTCCCCCCATACGCGTTGCACTTCACCGACGACGACAACCGGCTGCGGCTTACGCTTCCGCATTAAACCGATTATCGCAATCACGAGAAACAGAAACTCCGTGCGGTTCATGCTGGCACCTTTTCCACGAGCCAACCTGTTTGTCCGCTGCACACACACGCGTCAACCGCGACCGCTGCTAGTGTCTTGTTCGCAATGTGCTGCAAGTAGAAATCGTTCGTCGGAATGTATGCCGCGGGCAGCTCGCTTATTTCGTGAATCGTTTCGCCGTTCACCTTCCAGCGCATGTACGGACCGTCCCCGAGGTCGCCACTCTCCAGCTCCACAACCGGGAAACCGGAAACGTTGACACCGCTGGAAACGTCAATGTGTGCGACGCCCGCGTACGTGCGGTAAATGCAGCGCACAATACCGTCAATGCCTGCGAGGAACCCGGCACCGCGTGCCACACCGAACGACGGCGGCGCGGCCACACCGAAAAAGACCGTGCCCTCATCGTCCACACCGCCGCTCATAACCGCGAACATGTCGCCGGTTATGCGGATTGCTCCACGCGGCGCGCTCGCAGCCGCAGCGGCCAGCGGGTTCACCGCGTCAAACACGCCCCGGTGCCAGCTCGCGGAAAGGTCCACTTGGAAACCGTCGCGTCCCGCTGTTGCACCGGCATTCGATTTCACGTACGTGCCGTAACGCTGCGACGTTGCATGAACGAAATTGCCCGCCGAGCTGCGGAAGAAATTGGCCGCGCTTGTCGGCGCCGTGAATGCGGGGTTTGGGAACCCGTATGCAAGAAACGGATTCGTTCCGTGCCAATTGCCGGGGATAACCTGCGACACGAGCTGTGCCCCGCTGCTACCCCCGGCTTCACCTTTTGGGAATGACGCGTCCGCTTCGTCGGAAATCAACAGCTCGGCGTACGATCCCGCAGCCTGCACGTCGTCCGCTTCCACGGTGATATACACTTCACCCCATGAAGCGCAGCCCTTGATCTTGTCGCCCCGGTCCGTCATGCGCACGAGCGCGCCGCCGTCAGAGAACGCAAGGAAAAACTGGCCGTCCGTGTACTGGCACACGATCACGCCACCACCGCCGGAAATGCGCTGGCGTGTCACTGCCGCGTCCAGCGGAAAGCGCACGGTCTTTGTCGCCATGTTCCTATACCCGGTGCAAGAGAATGAACAGAATCAGCGCAGCCGCGACAAGCGGCGCGACTGAGAGAATCGGCCGCAGCGATTCGGGAATGTAGACGCCCTCGCGCGGCTCGCGCAACACAACGCCCGTGCGCGACTGAAAGCCCGGCAATGTAACGTGCAAGTGATTGCGTTCGTGAATCAGCACACCGAACGCGCGCGGCCGGTTTATTCCTATCCACTGGTGCAGTGCTTCCAGCCGTCGCTGGAACACGTCCTCACTGATCCGCACACCGCCGCAGATCCGGCACGGCTGCACGTCCAGTGAATTGCCGTTGTGCGTGCCAGAACCAATCCGCACGAACGACGTTAACTTGATCGGGAAGTTAAGCGCAGCTCGTGCAGCGTCCAGCCATAGCACACGGAATGACTGCGCGTGCTCCAGCTCGCGCGCTGTTAGCGTGCGCTGCGACGCGTCCTGAAACTCCGAATCGGGAAAACGCGTGCTCATTATCCGTGCTCCGGTCGCGGCGGATCGGTTGAACGTCGGTGCAAGTGGAACGGCGGAAACGCGCCGCCGTCAATCAGGCGCTCTATGCGTTCCACGCGTCCGCTGATACCCCGGTCACTGTTCATTTCGTCAAGCCGTGCCTCTATGCGTCCCTGCGCCTTGACGGCGTAGATAAGGTGCCCGAGCACCGTCACAACCGCGCTGCCCGACAGAACGGCCGTGACGGTCACACCGTCAGCGTTCGCGACCGATTCGACAACCTGAAAGAGTACTGCAAACAGCATGGGTTCACCTTCCGTATCGGTTCAGAATAACGAACCCGAGCAACAGCGGCACGGCGATTGGCAACAGACTGCGCACAACCACGTCCGCAGCGCCGCCCACAACGTCCGCTGTCGCGTCCCCGATCACGTCGCCGGGGTTACGCTCCATTGCGTCCGTGACCTTGGCGTCTGCGACCTGAAACCAATTGCCGCCAGCTCGGTGACGGATCACAACCTGCAAGCGGTATTCGGCGTTCACACCGCTGCACGGCTTGAGCGCAGTCGGCAGCAGTGACCCGAGCGTTGCACCGCGTGCGACCTGAACCCATGCAACCCACACGTCCCCGGCGCGCTGCCAGCCCGCGCGCGGCACCTTGGCCGCTACACTGCTGCCAAGCCCGCCCTCGTACCCTGCAATGCCCGTGTGACCGCGCAGCAGACGGTACGCTCGTGCATCGTCCCTGCACACGCTTTGCGGCGGTGACAGGTACGACAGGGATAGCACGGTGCCGGGCTCGGCGTAGTAGCTCGCCCAACCCGGCAACGTTAGCGGTGTCGTGTGCTCTGACACGCTCTACCTGCGCCGCTTGCGTGCAGCCTTACGCCCGCCCTTGCGCCCGGCGATTTTCGCAGCCTTGCTGCCGCGTGTGAAACGGCCGCTCTTGGTGCGCCCCTTTTTCGGGTGTGCCACGGTTCACCTTCCTTTGCCCTTGCGCGTTGCGACATAGAGCACCGCAAGCGCAATCAGAATCCACGGGAAATACCTGTCTTTGTCCTGCAAGAGAAGATCCGCAAAGCTCGTGCTCTGCGGCGGGACCGCTGGCGCCGCACCGAGCGCGCTGGACGGCCCCACAACAGGCGTGCTGCCCGTCGCGCCTGTTCCGCACCCGCACGGCGGGCCGCAGCCCGCAGACGGCCGGGAAACGGTCGCCACGGGGTCGCTGTCCTCCGGCCACGGGACCGGGAACGGCACCGGGTGCGGTTCATACGTGCGTGTTGTCTGCACGGCCGTTGACCCTGACGGGTAAACGATCTTGTTCGTGTCGTACGACGTGTGCCCGCCGACTGTCCCCACGAAACTCATGCTGCCCTCGCAATCAGCACAACCGCGAAAGCGGCCGCAATGAACAGGAGCGCGCGGGAGTCAACGCCTGACAGGACCGGCGACGGTCCCGAGCTTTCGCCCTTGCCCGTTGTGTCACTTCCAGAGCGCGGCGTCCCCACGGCAGTCATAACCGTGTGATCTACGGTCGGCGTGTAGCTCCCGAGTGGCGCGACCGCGACTGTCTGCGGCTGCACCGGCTCGCCGTGAATCAGAACGGGCGCGCTCACCGGCAACGCGACCGCTCGTTCAGGAGCGACGGTTTCCGGCGCAACGTCCGTTGTCGGCTGCGAGCTGCGCAGACGTGGGGCAGATACCCACGCCTGCACGAGCTGCGAATCTATCGGCATTGCTGCTGCGAGCATGTTTGATCCTCCTACTTCACAACCGCGCGCAGCACGAACACTGCGGCGATTCCCATAACGATAAGCGGCAGGTGATTGAGCACCTGTTGTGTTGCCGCTTGCGTGCTCGCACTTGGAACGGCGTTGCCGCTCGCCGCGTCCAGTACGCGGCCCGCAGTGTTCAGCGCACCGTCAACACGCTGCAATACACTGCGCTGCGGATCTTGTACGTACGTGGCGCCGCCCGCCCCGTATTTCGCGTTCAGAGCTGCAAGCCGCTGCACGAGCGCCTGCCGATTCTTTCCGGCAGACTTGCAGTCATATCGCGCCCAATTCCCGACAACAGAAATCGGCGCGTGATAGATTGCCATGTCACGCGGCACGCCGATCTTGTCGCCGTACTCCCGGCCCTCTGTTTCTGCTAACCCGAATTGCTTACGTGTCGCGAGCATTTCGGGTTCGTTCGGATCGGCAGCTTGCAGGATCACTGCAAGCTGCGCGTCCGTCGGAACCTGCGCGCAGATATTGCCGGTGAAACCGAACAGGTTCGTAACCGTGTCCGCGTGCCCGCTCACAAGGGTATACCCCTTGTAAGCGGTCGCGGCTACTGCGCTGAGTGCCATGCTGACCCCCGGTTAACGGGTGAACGGCTCGCGCCGTGCCAGCTCCAGCGACAGCACTTCAATGCGGCCCGGCGAGCTGGTCGGCGCGTCCACGTCGAACGTGTAGCGCGGGTTGCTGCCGAACGCGACCGGGTTGAGCGCCTGACCAAGCCGCCCGTTGTCCAGATAGTTGATGAACACGGTTCCAAGCTCGTCCGTCGGGACGGCCGGGAAATCGCGCAGCTCGTCGCCCTTGAGGTGCTCGTACGAGATGCGGTTCATCTTCTGCACGTTGCTCGCTTGCAGCGTGATCGAATTGATACCGTCCTGCGACGTGCGGAGCGAGCCGTAACGGTACGCGAAAAGCTGCGCCGCAATCGGCCGGCCGGTCTTGAGGTCGAAATCGAGCTTGTCGTCCGCCACGGAAAACTGATCCGTGCCGCTCTTGGTGTAGACCGGAATGAACAGCGGCTGCACGGGCGACGTGCTCGTGATTTCGACAACTTCCATCTGAAAGCCGGAAATCGTGAACACGGTTGTGCCGCCGGACACGAGCGCCGCCGTACCTTCCGAACTGGTCGCGTTCGTGCGCGCTGTCTCGAGCTGGAACAGCGCCTTGTACTGCTGCTGCACCGGCATTGCCGGAATGCACAGCTCATGCGGGTTCGCCGCAAACTTCGGCGAGAACGTGACGACGATTTCCGCCGAAATCTCCGTGCCCGCCTGAATGGCCGCGCTGGCGAGTGTCGTCAGCTCACGAACGCGCGCGTGGCAGCGTCGGCCGAACAGGAACAGATCCCGCCCGCCGATATTGTCCACGTACAGGCGCCCGTCATGGTTCAGCGCGAGATTGGCGAGCAGTCGCGCCGGTCCGTCCTCCACGACAGTACCCGCACCGTCGCCGCCCACACCGTCCACGGTGGCGGAAATGCGGATAACAAGCTCGTGCAGATTGACCTGACGCGTCAGGTCGGCGTCCAGCTCGTGCGCAGCGTATCCGAACACGCGTAGCACGTTCCTTGTGCGGTTGTTCATTGTGTCCGCGCTCCTATGGCGAGGGTTGAGGTGTGCGCGGGGTTACCGCTGGCCGACGATCTGGCCGACGGCTGCAACGTTGTTCGCAATCCAGAGGACCGCGAGGACGATTGCCGCCGTCTGAATCATAACGCGCGTGCTCGGCATGACTTCACTCCGTGTCTGTTGCCGGGGTTTCGATTGATTTACCCGCGTCCTCTGCCCCGGCGACAGTTTCAGCGGGCGATACGTTGTCTTCTGGAACAGGCGCAGCGTCCGCAGCTCCCTTTGGCGCGAGCGCAGAGTCGGCCGCGACCGCTGCGCTCTGTTCCTTCGGCTTGCGTGTGCGACGCGGACGGTCAACGTACTCTTTCACCGTCACGCGTTTTAGTGTGCTGGTACGGGGGCGCGGACTATCGGCATTGCTGCCGCTCGCAAGGGGTTTTTCAGTCAACGCGTCCCCCGTACCGCTTTCGTCGTCCTGTTCACTGTTCACGAGAATCAAACCTGCAATGATCCCGAACACGATCGGATAAAGCATTGTGCGCCCCTTGCGAGGGTAGAAAAGAAAATGGCGGGCCACGTCCCCCGGTGTGAAATTGGACGTGACCCGCCGTTGTGTGCCCCGAACGCCTGAACGGTTAAGCTATTCCGCCCGTCACGTCAAGGTTTCCGAATTTCCGGCGCGTTGTGCGTGCTCGGCCGGAACAACGCATAATGCACAATGGAAATCAGCTTGTCCGGCAGCAGCCAATCCAGCACCGGGCGAATCAGGAACCCGAAACGGTTCGGGTATACGCGCAGCAGGTAGTCAATCACGCCGTCCGTCCGTTCCTCTGTCAGCTCGCTTTGCAACAGGTCCGCAGCTATTGCACGGATCGTGTCGCGCAGCGGGCCGGGTTCCTGCGCGAGCTGATAGAGCAACCCCTGTTCTGCTGCGAGGGTCACAATCGTGTCCACGCGCATAGCGCCGAGCTGCGCAGCGTTCACGCGTGGGTCCAGCTCACGTACCGTGCTGTTCAGTCGCAGTCGCATTGTCCGCGCCTTTCAAAAGGTAGGAGTGTGATTCGTGCCACGTTTCATAAAGGTCAACGTCGTCAGGGTACGTGAGAAAATGCTTCCCCTGTTCCGGCCACTCTGTATAATCGTGCTTCAAACTTGTCAGGCGCATAACGTCGTCCAGTTTGAACATGCTCTGCATGTCGCCCGACAGCTTGTGCTGATAGAACAGGCACACGATTTCCGATCCGTACCGCGCGACGCGGTGAAAATCGGTGTCAACCTGAATAATCGACAGCATGGAAATGCGCTCGTGGCGCCCGGCGTTATAGAGCTGTCGCACGTTATCGTCAACGCCCGACTGGTCCCCGTAGTTACTCGCTTCCTCCAGCACGAGCACTAGCGGCCCGTGCGGCTCGGTTTTCTGCACGTAACGCGCAAGCTCCATTGCGCGCCCGTAGTCGGTTTCAAGTGACGGCCGGAACGTGATACAGAACGAACCGAATCGGCGCGCTAGAAACTCGTGCGCAAACTCTGCGAAATCGTAACACGCCACACTATCGCGCGTGTCATATTCCATTTTCCGATCCAGCACGATCACGCGCGCCGCCATGCGCACGAGCGCCTTTGCAAGCGTTGTCTTTCCGCTGCCCGTGCGGCCGACTATCAGCGTGTGCAGATTATGCACGGCGACGTGCCGCTTTCCGCCCTGCCTTGGCGAGCTGCCGTTTACGCTTGCGTTTCGCAGCCGCTTTGCTCTGCGCTGGCGTACGCGACGGCTCTGCACGGATCACACGCGAGTGTTTGCCCGCTGGCGCGCTCAGAGCTGCGAGCAATGCCGCAGCAATTCCACCGGACAACTTCATGCAGCACCCCGCGCGTTCAATTCGTCATATGCCGTGCGCAGCTTGCGGTCATGCGCGACGCGACTGATCCCGCGCGACCGCCCGAGCTGCCGCCAGAGCCGCCCGAGCTGCGCGGCATACTTAGCGTCCGTGATTGGCTGCGCGCGTTTCATGTCGTCACGTCGCGGCCGGGAGGTAGCGCCAGCTCGCCGCGTCCCGCAAACTGCGCGACGCACACGCCCGCGAGCATAAGCTCCGGTAAATACTCTTGGAACCCGTCGCCGTATTTCGCAGCGACCGGGAGCATGGCCGCTGTCAATTCCGTCGCTTCCTCTATCGTGTACGGGTTATCCGGGTATTTCCGGTTCACGACGGCGCCCACGAGCCGGTACGTAAGCGGCACCATCTGTTGCACGAGCTGCGCAAGCTGCGCCTGCATTTCCTCTGGCGACGGCCCGCCGTCGTCGGGATCTTCCGCCACGCTGCCGCCCTTGTTCGCAGCTCGCCGGGCGCGCTCTGCGGCATAGTCACGCGGCTTGCGCGTTTTGCTGCCCTTGGGACGGCCGCGCTTGCGCTTGGGCGGCTCTGCGCCGCTGTCCCCGTCGTCCGCGCCCTCCTGCGCACTCTCGGCCGTCAGGCGGGCTGCCAGAGCTTCCGGCGGCTCGCCGGGAATGGTACGGACGGTCGCTTCACTTTTTCCTGCCACGATTAATCGCTTTCCGTGTCAGCGCGGCATTGCGCTTGGTGAACGCGTCGCGTGCTGCCATTTCGCAGCACTCCCCGAAATACAGACCGGGCAATCTTATTTTGATCGGCCCGGCGGCAGTCAACAGCCCGCGTACGATTGGACTAGCAAAGAATGCGGGCAACGCGTCGTCCGGCACCTTGACGTGTTGCCCGCACCCGTTGCAGTTAACGTCCGCGTGCAATTGCCCGCCACGAATCGCAGCGGTTAATTGCGGCACGCGTTAGAACGGCAGCTCGTCGCCGTCGCGCACACCTTCCGACATGTCCGGCACGCCCGTCTGCGGCCAGCTCGCGAGTGACACCACGTCGTACACCTTCATGGGCGACGGCTTGCCCATGTCGATTAATTCCACGAGCCGCACGGCGAGCACCTTGCCGATGTGCTCGTCCGTCACGCGGTTGTCGAAATCGAAAGAGCCGGTGTAGTAGAACCGCTCCTCGCGCTTGCGACCGTTGAAATGGTAGTAGTTGAAACGCTCGCCGCGCTCGTTCGGCTTGGCACTCTTGCCGATCTTCACGAGCTGCGCAACGAAATACTGCCCCGGCTCGGTGAGCGCGATTTTGTCGCGGTCCCCCTGCCCTTCCAGCTCCACGGCGCCCATGCCGCGCAGCGCGGTGAACAGGTCGGCCGCGTCCGTATTCGCGGCGGTGTCCGGCGCGGATTTCCGCGCGCTCTTTTTCGCTGCCATTTTCACCCCTTACGAAAGATTGCGGGCTGTTCGCGGCCCGCGCGCGCCCGGCGACATTGCCGGGAATGATTCGCAGTCATGCACCGCACGCGCCGGGAACAGGCGCAAGCAACGGTCACACCGAAACACGGAAACGCCGACGGTCGCGAAAATGGAAAACCGCAGCTCGCGCCACCTATGCATTTCCGTCCTCAGATTCCGCGCGCATGATTTCTGATTGAATGAACCGAGTTGTGTCGTGCCCCAATTTAGTCGCCCGCCACGGGAGCGCAATAGGGGTGCTGTCAAACCGCTTTTCCTGCCAGTATACGGGCCGGGCGGGTTCCGTCGCAATCAAACCCCGATCCGGCCGCACCCGGCGCCGTCCGTACGTGCGCGCCCTGCCGGGCAGCTCGCGTTTCGTGCCAGCGGGGTGCAACGCGAGCTGACGCGGCGCGGTGACCCATTGCCGCCAGCTCGTGTAGCTCACGTCGCCCGCGAGCGCGCGCCCGAGCGCCACGAACCGTGTTGCCATTGCCGTCACCTTGTCGGCCCCGTCGCGCCACCCGTCCAGCACTGCGCGCACGTCCAATTCCGACGGACGGAATCCACGGCTTTTCGCTTTCGGTTTGCGGTCGCGCCAGAGCCAATAGACGCCACTCTGCACGGCAGTGATACCGTCGTACAATTCGCAATCCCAATCTCCGAGCTGTTCGGAAATGCGCAGCTCTGGCAATTCGGCCGTGGTGAAAATTGCGTCAGTCGCGAACATGACAAGCGTACCATTTTCAATTGACGGGATTGCAGCTTGCAGCAGCCGTGAACGCGTGCGCGCTGTCGTGTAGCCGCTCCATTCCATTTGGTGCCAACTTGGGATCATACCGCGTGCGCCGACACGCTGCGCGCATTTCCCGTATACAGAATTGATTCCGAGCTTGAGAACCTTTTCAGCGCCGATACCTTCCGCGCGCCATTTCGCACGCGTCGCGTAACTCTCCCGCAACCATGCGAACGGCTCGTGCTCGCACCCCCGGCGAAATACCCACGCGTCCAATATTCGATAGTCGCCCGTCGCAATGCCCGCGCGCAGCAACGCGTCTGCGCCTTGCAGCTCGCACCCCCAATACCACCCGCGCCCCTCTGGCGGAAAGAACACACCGCCGTGCGAGCCGCGCCACGGGAACGGGAGCACGTCGCCCGCCATGCTCCACTCCACACGATAGAGCGCGAACGGTTGCAGCTCGCGCGCAGCTCGCACACGTTCCCACGAGCCGCACGCGAGGCAGGGTACTTCCGTCATTGCCGCCGGGTATGCGCTGCGCAGATCGTACTGGTACACGCGCCCGGCATGGTGACCGTAACGCGCCAGCTCTATACGCCCGCCGAAATACGCGGCCTGCACCGCGTCCGCGACCGCGCCAAGTGTCGGCGCCTTGTGCGCTTTCACGCCAGCCTGCCGGAACAGTGCAGCCGCGACCGCGCCCGCTCCGTCAAAACGTGACAGCCGAATTTTCGCGTCCTCAAGATACCCGGCGAACGTGTCGCAAAGCTGTTCACCGTGCGCGCACTCGCTTGCACAATACGTTTCCATTTCCGGCATTTCTGCGAGCGTGAACAGTGACCGGCGCGATTTCATTCGCTTCATTTCTGCGGGCGACGCTATGCCGTACGATTCCAGCGCCTTGACGAACGACGATTGAAAAAACCCGAACGTGTCCCACACGCGGCACGTTACAGGCTTGTCGATTTCCTGCCGTGACGCCCGGTGCAGGAGCACACGCGAAATGACAAACTCTTTGCGCGGCCGGTACTGCAAGCGGAACCCGTATAGCGTGTGTTCGGTTTCGCGCACGCAATAGAACACCCGCTCGCCCTGCCAGAGCGCGCGCAACAGCGCACGCGGCACGTCGCGCAGTATCATGTTTGCATCGTAAGAGAACGCGAACCCGACGTGCCACGCGCGCGGGTTGCGCGCTGCGCCGTCGCATAGCGTTTCCATACAGTCGCGCGAGCTTAACCCGTCGGCGTTTACGATCCGGTCGCCCCGGCTGGACAACAGCATGACATAACGGTGAACGCCGTTCACCGTTACGCCCTCGCCGTCCCAGAACACAAAGCCGCTCTTTCGATAGCTGCGCGCTTTGTGACGGTCACCCGCACGCCTGCGCGTGTCGGGTTTCCATTGCGGGTTTATTGTGCCGTCAAGATTAAACTTGCGCTGATATACGCGCGCCACGCCCTAGCGCGGCCGAACGCCCGCAGCAATCAGCGCACGGTATGCCCGGTGCTGATCGGCCGCGCTGACGTGCAGCTCGTACGTTTCGCGCGCGCCGCTGCCGCTCGTGTGGATCATGTACGGTATATCATGCTGCGATAGAATCAGAGCACGCGCCACAATTGCCGCTGTCGTGTCCGCTTTCGTGAGACTGAAACTCGGCACCATTCCCCCGCTGATAGTAGTCCCACATTGCCAGTTTAATTTCACGCCACCGGCCGATAACCGTACGACGTGTGACGAACAACGGCGGCAAGCCACTCGCAACGCGTGCGTCTGATTCCTGCGCGAGCTGGCGCCGCACGTCCGTGAACGTCAAGCCGGTTCGGAATTGCGCATAGCTCATGCGCGGTGCAGAGCGTACACGAGCTGCACTTCGTTAGTGTCGCGCACCGTCGTGTATGTCACGCGGTCGCGCGCACGCCGAGCCTGTACCGGGATCTGTTCCAGTGTCGCAGCTTTGCTGTCGCAGAATTTCAGCACCTTGCGTGTGCGGCCGTCGGGTAACCTGATCCAGCACGACGGGTCACCGTTACGATAATAGAGCCGGGCGGGTTCCATTCGTTCCCCCTTGCGAAAGGTGAACAGCTCGCCGCGCGGTTCTACGCGGCGTCAAAATAATCGTCATAATCTGAGCTGCCGTCGTCCACGTCGTCGCCGTCGTCGTACAGTGCAATGATCGTCGCGGCATAGCTGGCGGAAATCACGCCGAGCTGCGCGAGCGCCTGAATGCGTTTCTTTCCTTCCTCACGTTTCAGCTTGTCAACGTCGCTCCAGAAATTTTTATCTTTCAGAATTGCAGTGCGTGACGGCGGCTTGCCGCCCTCGGCGGCAATTTTCTGGCGTAGTTTTTCGGCAAGATAGTTGGGCGATTCTTTTCGATTGACTGCACGCTCCATTGCGCGAGCGTTGCCGCTTTTGCGGACGGCGGCTTGTGCTGCGGGTGACAATCCGGTGCGCGCGCTCTGGCGTTCGTACTGCGTGACAAGCTCACCCGTCACCGGGTCAACGTAGTTACGAGCGCGACCGCTAGGGGTGCGCTCGTGAATCTCAAGGCGGTCAATGACGTGCTGCGGGATCTTGCGCGGCAAGGCGGTGCCCCTGTCGTCAGGCGTTGACACACCGCCCGGCGTCGCGCGGCGGCAGCCGCAGTATAGCGGACGCACAACGGCCGCGCCAGCATGGACACTGGCACGGCCGTTGCTCGCCGTTCAGAGTGTGAACGGACGCGTTACAGTGACTCTATATCCGCTTGCACTCGTGTGAACACACTGAACAATCCACGCTCAACAAGATTGCCCGGCGCGGGCTGTTCACCCGCGTGCCACTTGTCCAGTGCTGCGCGCGTTGTTTCGGTTGCAATCCCTTGCGTGTGCATGTTCTTCACAATGAAATCGCACACTTCGGGTAGGAACGTCATACGCTTTCCCATGTTCACGTCCTCCGTGTTGAACGATCAATCGCGCGGCCTATGTCCAGAGCGCCGCCGATCTTCATGTTATCCGCTGCCAGCTCGCGCACCGCTGCCAGCTCGTGCGATACTGCAAGCAACGCCCACACTGTCGCGCGTTCCGGTGAATCGTTAACAACAGCTTTCATTGCAGCATTGCGCGCGTCCTCTGCAAGCTGCGCGTGCTCCTGTTCGGTTGCCATGTTCAGATCCACCCCTTTCCTGCCGCGTACTCCGTGAGCTTGTCGGCCAGCCGCACGAGCTGCGCCGCTTCCATTGCCCGCTCGCTTGCGCGCGTGTCGTCGCCCGAGCTGCGCAACGTTTCGATTCGCTCGCGCACTGCACGCTGCAATATCAGCGTGTCCGTCGCGTTCAGTCGCAGCGTGCCTGTCGTGCTCATACTTCCCCCGTGCCGTAGTCGCGCGCCGGGCGCGGCGGTTCGTCCCCTGTTGTCAGCTCGTGTACTTCCCCCTGAAAGTGCAGCTCCGTGCGCACACGCTGCGAGTGCTCGCGCATGTTGTGCGGTGTGCGCTGCGGTGTCACGTCGCGCAGATACGCGCGCACCGCTGCGAGTGTCGGTTCAACGTCGTTACCATTGCTCGCCGGAATGAACACGTCCCAACCAGCGCCGTCGCAGTACTCCGCATAAATCAGCACTTTGGAGCGTACCGCGTAGAACGTGAGCCGCGACGTTTCGGCGCCGCGCACTATGCCGGTATGCTCGCGCGTGCGCACAACGCCGACACCGCTAAACTGCGCAATCTTTCGCGCGCCCGCAGCTTGCAGAATGTCCGTAAGTGAATCGTGCATGGCTTCCCCTGTTGCGAGTGTGAACGGGCGCGCAGCCGGTTGCCGCGCGCCCGGTGCAGCTTATCCTATCACGATTGCGCCGGGTATGCGCTTGAACCCCCGGCAGGTAACGCACTGCGCCAGCTCGTGCGGCGCGTCGCCGTCCTCGTCGTTCAGACAGGCGAACACACGCCCGCCCGGCGCACAGTCGCAGTAGCCCGGCGCGCGAGCTGCGCACGCTATGCGCGAGCGGTGATACTGTTCCCAAGTGAAAACCTGATCGTCGGGAAAGATCACGTCCATGACACGGGCGGGTTCGTCGTCAGGACGCGTCAGGTTGACTGCGCGGGCGACGATCACTGTTCCCTGCGCACGTTGTCTATCAATTCTTCCGCGTGTGCGCGCCGGTCCTGTTCGTCCCAATCGACACAACCGCCGTATTGCTGCTGTTCGTCGGCGTACTGGCGCAGCTCTATTTCTTCCTGCGCAATGTCGGCCACGCGGTAACGCTCGCGCACCATAGCCCAATCGTACAGGCGTTCTAACTGCCGGTCTTTCATGCGCTGCACGCGCCCCGTGAATGATTTCGTCATTGTTCACCCCTGCGCTGCGAGTGAACGCCAGTAGCGCACCGCTGCGCGCGACGGCTGCACGTCGCCCCAATACATGCGCTCGCGCTCTATCAGCTCGGGACACTCTGCACGCCACGCTGAAAGCCGCTCGTGCATGACGCGGTGCAGCACCGTGTGGTGGAACCTGCGACGGAAACGACGTGCGAGCCGCAGCGTGTTTGAATCTGACATGGCTTGACCCCTTGCGAGAGTGGAAACGAAAACGTCACACCCCAAGATAGCTCCGTCACGGAAGTGTGTCAACCTGGGTGCGCCCGCGTAGGCAAGAGTAAGGCCACATGACCCGAGCCATGCGCCCGCGACCGCCCGCCCAAGAACCGTGCCATGTGGGGTGGGTGGCGGGGTGGGGCCCCC
>CAZUIY010000333.1:0-1148 GCA_964619975.1 uncultured Gemmatimonadales bacterium | reverse complement strand
GGACAGGGGCTGCAGGCGATCGCCGGCGGTGAAGTAGAAGATCAGGGTGGCGACCGTGGCCGGGATGGTCCACACGGCCAGGACGAACAGCCACTCCCGGCGGGGCCGCCAGATCGAGCGTCTCGATTCGGTCATCGGGATTCCCATTATAACGGAACCGGCCCGCCGGACACCAACCGCACGGAGGACGGGCAGTGGCGCCGACAGGCCGGAACCGAGGGTGTCGCGGTGAGACCGCGACGTTATACGGCTAGAAGCGTAGCTCCGCCCCGAAGCGGAACTGCCGCGGCTCGCCGTAGTTGAAGGGGAAGTCCCCCGTCTGACCGACCGACTGGTTGCCGGCCTGACCGCTTGCGATCAGAGCCTGCCGCAGGATCTCCTGCGCTTCCGCCAGCTCGATCACGCCATCGCCGTTGATGTCCTGGCGGGCGAAGCGATCCTGGAACTCGGGAACGATGTGCTCCGCGATCGTGAGCGGGAACGTGGCCGGGGCGCCTTCGGTCTTGAAGGTCCCGGAGATCACGGGGCTCTGCGACAGCGCGTCCTCGAACCCGGTCCGGTCCGGCTGGCCCGTGGTCGGATTGACGGCGATCACGTTCTGCACGTTGAGGAAGTTCTCGACGAACGCGAACACGTCCAGGTGGAGCGCGTCGGACAGCGAGAACCCCTTGGTCAGCCGGATGTCGCCCGAGTGGATCCAAGGCAGGCGGCTGGAGCCGATGTCCTCGAGCGCCTCGCCCTGACCCTCCAGGGAGCGCCGGGTGAAGGGGTTACCGGACTGCGCGTTGTAGTTGAGGAAGGCCGAGAACTCCCCGAACACGGCGCCCAGCGTGGTCCCCTCGCGGAAGTCACCCGGGAACCGGAGCTGGAACTGCCAGTTGATGTTGTGCAGCCGGTCGAACGACTCCGGCTGGAGCTCCGTCGGCGGAATCAGGAGCCGGCCGGGGTGCAGCGGATCGAACAGCCGCCCGAAGCCGGAGCCGGTGGCGAACTCGATGGGCGAGCTGGTGGTGCCGCGCGCCCACTGCAGCGACCAGGCGAGATCCGTGGAGAAGTAGTTCGAGTACCGCTTGTTCAGCGTGATGTCGAACCCCTTCACGTTGCCGTTGTCGCCGTTGGTGAAGATCCGGCGCTCGTCGAGCGTCTCG
>CAZUIY010000332.1:0-2113 GCA_964619975.1 uncultured Gemmatimonadales bacterium | reverse complement strand
GAAAACTCGGGCCGCGGTGCCGGAATGAGCATCCCGGCGCAGGTCGGCTTGCGCGCCGGCCAGAGCGCCGCGATCGAAGCTGCCCGTAGGCAACGTCACCCAGCCAAAGCCGGTCGAGCTGTTGAACGCGGCACTCGGCACCACGCTGGTGTAGCCGCCCGGCTGCGTCGGCGAGCTGGCCGTGTTGAAGTCGAACAGCTTGATGGGCAACCCGTCGTATTCCAGAACATCGGAATCGGTGACCGTCGCCTGAGCCGATCCGTCGACGGCTGTCGCCGTCAGCGTGGGAATACCTCCACCGGTCGGACGGCGGATGTCAAACGTAAAGTTACCGCTACCGTCCACCGCGACCTGAATGCCGTTGTACGCGCTGCTGGCGTCCGCCGAGACAATCGTTCCCTGCGAGGTCGTCACGGTCATCAGCGTCCCGTCCGGGATATTCGAGACGGTGCCGGTGATCGGATCCACGCTGGTCCCGTCGGCAAGGACCTTTCCGGGGCCCACGAACAACACGCCCTCGACTTCGGTGTCGCGACGAATCTCGATGCCGTTGACCACCCAGTTAGGATCGCCGCCGGTATCGGAGAATTCGAGATCCAGAATCCCTGAGCCGCCCACGGGCACGGTAATGGTCCGGTGGGTGAACGTACTTGGCGGCACATTGACATTGCTCAGCACCACGACTCCGTTGGCCCGGACCTGAATATCGTCACGAGCCGCGTTGGCATCACCAAAGGTGATGTTGACGACGTAAGTGCCCGTTTCCAATTCGGTCCGGAACGTCCGGGCTCCGGCCGGGCCTTGGCCGCCAAAGTGGGCGTCCCGGCGCAAATCGGCTTGAGCACCGGGGATCGCGCCGCGATCAAACGAGTTAACCGCTGACGTCCAGCCAAAGCCCACACCCGGGCCGTACACATCCGTGGGCTTCACGCCCACATAGCCACTGGGCGTCGCCGGGGAATTCACGGGGGTCTGCGTCGGAGAGCTCGGCGAATTGAAGTCGAATCGGCGGACGTCGGGTGCAAAATAGTCCAGGGCCAGGCAACCTGTCTGCGCGCCCGTTACCTCTTCCATCTTGATGAACGCTTCGCCCCGGGCGCTGGGCCGGCGGATCATATAGCTGTATTGGCCAGCGCCATTGGCCAGCACTTGCACGCCCGCCACATTCGGGTCCATGTCCGTCGAAACAACCACCAGGTTCGAGTCGGGAAGGCCATCGCCGTTGGTATCCAGACCGGCCGAAACCGTGATCAGCGAATTGGGCGTCGCATTAAAGCCCTGGAACGTGTCCACGGTTACGCCGTCCGCCTTCTTGTCGGGCTCAGCAGGCGAACCAATCGTCAAAATCTCGCCCGGCCGGATCTCCAAGCCGTTCAGCACCCAGCTCGGATCGCCGCCCAGATCGGTGAACGTCAGGTCGAGGTTGCCGTCGGTGACCTGGACCACGAACGTCGGCACCTGATATTGGCCGGCCGCGGACGAGACGTTCGCCAGCAGCACCTGGCCGCTGTCCGCGTTGGTGACCCGGATCTGATCGCGGGCGACCGTATCGCCGATCTTGACCGATACCAGGTACCAGCCGTCGGAGACATCGGCGCGGAAGGTATGCGCGATGGTCGAGAAGTGGCCGTCTTGCAACAGATCTTCAAAGCCGCTGCTCAGCACATTGCCGCGATCGAACGTTCCCGGTGCGGTGGTGACCCAGCCGAAGTCGCTGCCGGCCATGCCGCCGCCATGCAGCCGGCCTGGGGCCACGCTGGTATAGCCGCTTTGCGTTTCCAAACTAGCACTGTTGAAATCGAACCGGCGCGTGGTCGTGCCCAATGGATCCAACGGCACGTTTTCGAGGTTACGGAAATTGATCCCCAAGTAATCGCCTTCCTCCGGCACGATGAAATTGCCGTTGCCGTCCACAAAAATCGTCTTGCCGATGACCTGGAATGTGTTGCCCAGCGGGTCCAGGATCAATGTGTCTCCCGAACCGTCCGGATCGCCGCCCGGCGCTCCCGGATCGCCAAAGCCGGGCGCTCCGCCGTCCACCGTGATGACCGTCGAGAACGAAGGCTCGACACCCGCGTCGTCACCCGCCGAACCCGTGAACGTGTCGTTGCCG
>CAZUIY010000331.1:0-7263 GCA_964619975.1 uncultured Gemmatimonadales bacterium | reverse complement strand
CCAGGCCGCGGGGCTCGGCGCGCGTGGCCAGGTGGAGTTGCGCCGTGCGGGGTAGGCGGGGGTGGGGTTGGGGGGGGGGGGGGGGCAGGGGGCGGGGGGTGTGCCGGGGGTCGGTGGGGGGGCGCTCGGCGGGTGTTGTCGGTCTTCGTGGCGGGGGGGAGACGGGTGGGGCTCCGCGGGGCGCCCGCCTTCCTTTGGACCTCCCCTCTGCCGTGGGAGGCTACTTCGACGTCTCCTCGTCTCGCTCGGCTGCTTTACGACGCGCCCCCCGGACCCCCACCCGTCCCCCACCCTCCAGCCCACGTCCGCCACGCGACGACCCACTCGGCCAGCGCCCTCGTACGGCCCCCTCACGCGGCGCTGAAAATCCGATCCCTCGACCTCTGCGGCCTCTACCCTTCATGCGCAACTCCACGCTTCTGCCGCCTCCGCCGCTCGTCGCGCTCCCGGCGGGGGACTGGCTCTTAGCGGCGGACGAGGCCGGTGGGGCGTGGTCCTTACGGTCGAGAGGTTCGAGGGAATGGCCGTGGGGCGGGAGGCGGGCCCTCGGATCCGCGGGGGACTTCCCGCCGGAAGTGGAATCCGCACAGAAGTCCCCGGAGAATACCCGGAGAACCGCGTGTCATCCGAGGACCACGGCGCCCCCGCGGAGCCGAGGGCCCGTCTCCTGCCCCCCGACACACCGATCAGAATCTCTCCACGGTAAGGAACACCTCCCGCCCCTCCCGCATGACGCTCAAGTGGATCTCTCCCCGCGCCTCCCATGCCTCCGTCATCCGCTCCTGCGCCTCGCCGACGGGTCCCGCGGGACGCCCATCGATGGTGGCCAGGACGTCGCCCTGCTGGATCCCGGCGCGGTGGCCGGGCGAGGCCTCGTCCACGAACGCCACGAAGACGGCGCCCTCGTAGGACTGGCCCAGGTCGATACCGTATTCGGTGCCGGTGATCCGCTGCCGCTCGGCGGCCTGGGGGGGCGGGATGCGGGTCTCGGTCTCCTGCCGGTACCGGTCGCGGACCCGGAACGGCTCGCTGCCCGGGGGGTGAGCGTCCAGCCAGGAGCGCAGTGGCCGGGTCCGGGTCAGCGGCCAGCGCTCCATCAGCTCGTCCACCACGTACTCGTGACTGGGATTGTACGCCCGCCACAGATCCCGCCCGGTGGCCGCGGCCAGCCGGTCACGGCCCCACAGGTCCTCGAGCGCCCGGTAGACGACCCAGTTCACCATCGCCTCGGAGTCGAACGCCCCGGGCCGGAGGAACGTGTGGTCGCGCGCGGCCAGTCGGGCCGCGCCGCGCGCCCCCATGAAGTCCGGCGGGTCCAGCAGGCGATGGGTGAGCTGGTGGGCCAGGACCAGCACCTGGAAGTCCAGGTCAGAGGGAACCTCCACGTCCCGGTCGGCGGTGCGGATCGCCTCCAGCGCGATCACCAGCGGGCGCTCGATCGAGATCACCGGCCAGTACCGCACCAGGTGGACGTCCACGTCCCGGACGGGCCAGCCGAAGCCGGCGTAGTCGGTGATCCGCCGCAGCAGCAGGGGTCCCTCGTCCTCCCACCACGCGTGGAGCGCGTCGGCCCGCTCGGCGGTCCACTCCGCGTCCTCGGCGATCCGCCCGGGCTCCACCTGATAGCGGCCGGGCAGGACCAGCGGCAAGAGCTCCTCCCCGCCGACCTGGAACCGGATCACCGGCGGCTCGAGCGAATCCATGGCCTCCTGGGCGCTTCCCGCGCCGGGAGCCGCCAGTAGCACGGGCGCCAGCACGGCCAGGGCCGTCGCGAGCCGCTCGATCGAACTCATGTGACCTCCTGTGTCCTCGGGGATATATTCCACTGGTTCCCGGAGCTCCCGCTCACTCTCCCATCTCCCGACCGGATCGTTCCCGTGCCCTCCGTGCAGGAAAAGGACGTCATCCGCGCCATTCGCCGGATCCCGGACCCCGACAGCGGGAAGGATCTGATCTCGCTCGGCCGCGTAAAGGAGCTCTCCCTGCGCGGGGGAACCGTCACCTTCAAGGTGCTGGTCGACCCCGCGCAGCCGCTGTCGGAAACCGTACTCCGGGGGGTCAAGTCCGCGATCGAGGAGGTGGACGGAGTGGAGACGGTGGCGATCTCGCTGGAGGAGCGCGCCGGGTCCGGTTCGGCCCCCGCCCGGCGGCCCGCGCCGGCTCAGCCGATCCCGGGGGTGGCCCACGTGCTGGCGGTGGCCAGCGGCAAGGGGGGTGTCGGCAAGTCGACGGTCGCGGTCAACCTGGCGCTCGCGCTGGCGGCGGAGGGGGCCCGGACGGGGCTCCTGGACGCCGACATCTACGGCCCCTCGATCCCCACCATGATGGGGCTCCAGGGGTCGCAGCCGATGATCACCTCGGAGAAGCGGATCCGGCCGATCAGCCGGCACGGCATCTCGGTCATGTCGCTGGGGTTCCTGGTGGAGGAGGACACTCCGATGGTGTGGCGCGGCCCCATGGTCCACTCCGCGGTCACCCAGTTCCTCCGCGAGGTGGACTGGGGCGAGCTGGACTGGCTGGTGGTGGATCTGCCGCCCGGGACCGGGGACGCGCACCTGACGCTCACGCAGGGCGTGCCGCTGGACGGGGCGGTGATCGTCACCACGCCCCAGGACATCGCCCTGATCGACGCCCGCAAGGCCCTCCGGATGTTCGACAAGGTGGGCGCGCCGGTGGTGGGGATCGTCGAGAACATGGGCACGTTCGTCTGCCCCGACTGCGGCTCCGAGCATTCGATCTTCGGCGAGGGCGGCGGGAGCGCGACGGCGGATAAGTACTCCGTCCCGTTCCTCGGCACGATCCCGCTCCACCGGTCCGTCCCTCCCAGCGGCGACCGCGGCGAGCCGATCGTGGCCGCCGAACCCGACTCCGCCATCGCCGTCCGCTTCCGCGAGATCGCGCGCCGGCTGCTGGCCGATCTGAGCTAGCACGTGGCCGACTCCACTCCCGAGGAGACCCGCCGGGCCACGCCGGCCGAAGCGCAGAGCGAGGCGCAGCGCCTGCTCGGCAAGCTGTTGGCGGCGATCGACCCGGAGCGGCCGGTCGCGATCTACACCCACGACCATCCCGACCCCGACTCCATCGCCGCCGCCTACGCACTCCAGCATCTGCTCGGCAAGCGGCTGGGAGCCGACCCGATCATTGCCTTCGGCGGCACCGTGGGCCGGGCCACGAACCGGGCGATGGTGGAGCTCCTGGGGATCCGGATGGAGCCTCTCCAGCGGGTGGAGTTCGCGAGCTTCGGGAGCCACTGCCTGATCGACACCCAGCCGGGGGTCGGCAACCATTCGGTGCCGCGCGACCTGCACGTGGCGGTCGCGATCGACCACCATCCCCGGGTGGCGGAAGCGGACGCGGCCGGCTTCGCCGACATCCGGACCGAGTACGGCGCCACCTCCACCATGCTCTACTTCTATCTGAAGGCGGCCGGGCTCGACCTGCCGACGAAGCTCGCCACCGCGCTTCTGATCGGCATCAAGTCCGACACGCGGGAGCTCGAGCGGGAGGCCAGTGAAGCGGACCTTTACGCCTACCTCGAGATCTTCCCGCTGGCCGACCTGACCCTGCTGGCCCGGATCGAAAAGCCCCGCATCCCTCGCCGCTACTTCGAGGCGTTCCACGCTGCGCTGGAGCGGACGATGATGTACGACGGAGCCGTGATCACCGATCTGGACGAGGTGGAGACGCCGGACCTCGTGGCGGAGCTGGCCGACTTCCTGATCCCGCTGGACGGCGTCCACAGCTCGCTCGTCATGGGGCGGCACGAGGGGCGCCTGTACCTGAGCCTGCGTTCGCGGGACGATGCCCGGGACGCGGGTTCCCTGATCCAGCGCGTGGTCGGCGACATGGGGACCGCGGGCGGCCACGGCCGGATGGCGGGCGCCCAGATCCCCATCGAGGGGCGGGACGACGATCCCGGGCGCGAGGTCCGGCGGCGTTTCCTCCACGAGCTGGGGCTGGACCCGGACGCGGCCGGCGAGGCGCTCGTCCGCTCCGGCGGGGCCGATCAGTCCCCGGCCACCTCGGCGTAGGTCTCGGTGGGGATCGCGCGGTAGCGGCCCTCCCGCCAGGCGTAGATCACGCTCGACCGCCCGGGAAAGACCAGCTCGATCGACGCCCGCTCCAGGTCCACGTGGCCGCGATCGTCCAGTGTCCGCAACCGTCCCGGAGGGCGTACGCGAAGCCGCACCGGCCCGTCCGGCAGGCGGCCGTGAAGCGAGTGCGCGCGGTAGCCCGCGTCCGTTTGATGAAAGGCCACCAGGGCGGACCGCTGGCCGTCCGCCACCAGGGCGGCCACGTCCATCCGGCCGTCGCCGTCGAAGTCGGCCGACTGAACGGTTCCGGCGCCCTCCATGACTCGCAGGCCGGGGTCCAGCTCGTGCAGAGCCGCGGTGAGAGCCGGGTCCACCTGCGCCGCGGCGGGGGTCGCCACGGCGAGCGCGAGCAGCGGGATCATCGCGCGACGCATGCCCTCAATCTGGGGCGGGCGCGGCGATTCCACAATCACCGCGGTCCCTCCCCGTTGGCGGGGGCCGTCGGAGCCCGATACCTTTCCCTCGTGCTGGACTTCCTGAGATCCGCGCCCGGGGACGACGAGCTGGCCTACCAGGTCGTCGTGGAGCAGGAGGAGGACGGGGTGTTCGTGGCCACGTCTTCCGCGCTGCCCGGCTACGTGGCCTACGGCCAGTCCGAGACGGCCGCCGTACGGAAGCTCCACAAGGCGATCCGCCGCAACATGGAAGGCTTCGCGGAGGACTGGGTCCGCGCCTCGAAGGCGCCGTCCGACCGGACGAGCCGGCACAAGCACCGCCTGCACTTCGGCCTCCCCCTTACGATGACGGCCAAGCTGGTGCTGGGATCGGCCGCGGTGGCCGGAGCGGCCGGCCTGGTGCGCCTGGCGTACCGCCTGCGGCGCGACTGACCCCTTCCGGGGTGCGCTACCGGCCCACGTCCCGCTCCAGCAGCGGAGGGTGCCACGCTGAGAACGACGCCAGCCGCTCGGCCACGGCGTCCTCCACCGCGATCGACGCGCCCTTGCCCCCACGCAGGCCGTTCGTGATGACCGAGAAGGCCAGGAGCTCGCCGTCGCGCGTGGTCACGTAGCCCGAAAGCGCCGAGACCCCGCGCAGGGTCCCGGTCTTCGTGCGAACGTTCCCCACCGCCGCAGGATGGTCCAGGCGGCGCGGATCGCCGTCGGAGCCGGCCAGGAGCAGCGAGTCGTAGTACTCGTCGAACAGCGGGTGCCGTCGCATCGCCACCAGGAGCTCGGCCGTGACCCGGGCCGTGGTCCGGTCCAGCCGGCTGAGACCGGAGCCATCGTCCATCCGGAACTCCCAGGCGTCCACGCCCATGTCCCGCAGGGCGTCTCCGACCACCTGGCGGCCGTCGCCGAACGAGCCGTCCCCCCGGTGGACCGCGCCCATCGTCTTCAGGACCTGCTCGGCGAAGAAGTTCTGGCTCCGCTTGTTGATGACGCGGACGATCTCCTCCATCCGCGGGCTCGTGTGGCTCGCCACCAGTCGCCGGGGGGCGGATGGCATGAGCCCCTCGTCCAGGACCACCTGATTCCGCCCCAGGACCGGGATCCCCGCGCGCTCGATCCGGTCCCGGAAGACCGAGAGCGCGTACTCCGGCGGGTCGTCCACCGCCACTACGTAGCGGAGCGGCCCACCGCGGACGGGGATGCGGCCATAGATCTCGTACCCGCCGATGTCGGGTCGCCGGTTGATGCCGATGGAGCGGCCGCCGCGGGCGCTCGTGGTGGTCACGCGGTTGACGATCGCCAGCCCCTCGGTATGGGGATAGAACGACACCCGGGACGGACCGCCGATCCGCTCCCCCGGCCGTACGATGATCGTAACCACGTTGTCGTTGAACGAGAGCGCGCTCACCCGCGCGCCGTACCACCACAGGAGGTTCCCTGAATCCCAGCCCGGCGCCACGCGGGCGTCGTCGAAGTACGAGGCGTCCCCGATCAGCCGGCCGGTCACGCGGCGGATCCCGATCTGCCGCAGGCGGGACGCGAAGCGGTCGAACACGTAGGTGGCGCTGTCTCCGTAGAAGCGGCCCGAGATGGCGGGGTCGCCGCGCCCCACGATGATCACGTCCCCCTCCAGGGTGCCGTCGGGGCGGATGGGCCCGTTCACGTAGAGGGAGGTGGTGTACTGGAAATCGGGGCCCAGCCGGTCCAGCGCGGCCGCGGTCGTGTAGAGCTTCATGTTCGAGGCCGGGAGCAGGACGCGGTCGGGGTTGTACACGTAGAGGGCGCGCTCGCGGTCCACCGAGTACACCGCCACGCCCACGTCGCCGGAGAGTCCCCGGACCACGGGATCCACCAGGCTGGACACGGCGGATGCGTTCGCCCAGACCCCCGGACGCTCGGGCGGGGCGAGAGCGGTCTGGCCGGACACCGCCGGAGCGGCCGCCAACCAGAGCGCGAGGATCGGGATCCAGACTCGGAATCTCACGAGTTCGTTCTCAGCCCTCCTCCAGCATCTCCATGGTTCGCGTTCCCTTGCGCATCGCGGTGTACACCGCGATGACCGCCAGCGCGCCCACCGCGGCCAGGCCCCCGGAGAGGCCCACCCATTCGCTCGCTCCCTCGCCCGCTCCGAGCCAGGTGGCCCGGAAGGAATGATACACCGGCCAGGCGAGAACGCTCACCGAAAAGAGCACCAGGAGCGCGCTCAGCACCATGAACAGGAACCCGCCGTAGCTCGACGCCACCTCCGAGCCGTCGCTCGCGTTGTACCGCGGATACGCCGCTCCGAGGCCCACGGCCATGCCCGCGATCGCCACGCTGAGACAGAAAACCGCCGCGCTGGACAGAACGTTCAACAGGACCGTCGTGTGCAGTAGAGTATTCGAAAGGACCACCAGAAGTTCCGCCAGGACCACCAGCGGCAGCCAGCCGCCCCAGAACTTCGCCCACAGGATCTCCGACGGCCGCATGGGGCTCGAGCGGAGCATCCAGAGCATCCGCCCCTCCATGCTGACCCCCGGCAGGATGAAGCGCGCCGCCAGGGCCGTCACGATCAGGCCCACCAGGGCCACGTTCAGGAAGGCCAGCAGGTTCCGCATGAAGTACCCGGTGCCGCCGGCGGGATCGAGCGGCAGCACCATGAAGTTGTACAGGTAGACCGCCACGATCGCCAGCAGCAGGAACAGCTGTGTCCACTGCGAGGGATCGCGGAAGAAGGTGGCGGCGTCCTTGACGATGATCGCGCGCATCCGCCGCGGGAACGGCCGGGCGATGCCGTGCAG
>CAZUIY010000330.1:0-14998 GCA_964619975.1 uncultured Gemmatimonadales bacterium | reverse complement strand
CCGCTTCGCCAGGCGCTCGAGCTGGGTCTCCAGCATCCGCCGGTCGGCGAACTCCAGGAGCGTCAGCGCGCGGTCGTTCGCGCCCGCCACCATGGGACCCATCGGCGTGCCGATCCGCGTCAGGTGGATGATCTCCGCGTCGCGGCTCCGGCCGGGCGCGGCGCCGGTCCACCGCTTGACCGCGTCGTAGAACCCCGACAGCGACTCGTAGCCGTGCTCGTAGCCGGTGGCGGCGATGTCCCCGCCGTTCCCCATGGCCCGGAGCGCGCCCCCCAGCCGGAGCCCCCGCTGCCACGCCTGGAACGTCATCCCGTGGTGCCGCTGGAACCACCGCCGGACGGTGGCCGGGTCGAGCCCCCGCTCGCGCAGGTCGGCGTCGCGGATCCGTACGTCCGGGGCGGCCTCGAGCTCCACGGTCAGCTCGCGCACCCAGTCGGGCGCCGCCTGGCCGAGCTCCAACGGCCGGCACCGGAGGCACGGCCGGTAGCCGCTGAAGAGCGCTTCCCGCGCCGTCCCGAAGAACTCAACGTTCTCCGGCCGTGGCTTCCGGGCCGGGCAGGACGGCAGGCAGAAGATGCCGGTCGTCGTGACCGCGGTGAAGTAGACGCCGTCGTAGGAGGCGTCCCGCGCCATGAACGCGGAGAGCATCTCGTCGGGCGGGGGGAGCGTGGTCAGCTCGAGCTGCATGGAGGGAATCCTAGGCCAGCGGCCGCGGAGCGTCTACCGGAAACCGATCATCGAACTCTCTCGCGGTAGCTCCGGAGAAGAGAGCCGTCCCGCTGGATCCCCCCGTGTGCGGGCAGGAGGATCCCCGCGTCCATCTCCTCGATCGCGGCGAGGGCCGCCGCCCAGCCGGCCACGTCGGTGTTCTCGTCGATCCAGGGCTCTCCCTCCTCCAGCAGATCTCCCACCGCCAGGATCCCGGCCTCCGGGAGGTGGACGACGACGTCTCCCCGGGTATGCGCCGGCCCCAGGTGGACGAGCCGCGCCGTCCGGCCGCCCAGGGAGATCGCGATCTCGTGCTCGAACGTCAGGTCCGGGGCCAGGAGCTCGATCTCCGCCAGCTCGGCCAGGTACCGGCGGCGGAGCGTCAGGCTCCGCTCCACCCGCCTCCGCTCGGCGGCCGACATCGCCTCCCCCTCGGGCCCGCTGCCGGTCTCGATCCAGCGGACCCGGTCGGCGATGGATCCCGGCAGCGAGGCGAGCTCCTCCGCCAGCCGCGCAGCCCCCAGGTTCGCGATGTCCTCGGCGAAGGTCCGGTGCCCGACGAACACCGCGTCCGGGAACGCCTGGCGGTAGGCGACGTCGCCGTAGATGTGATCGCCGTGCCAGTGGGTGTGGACCACCCACCGGACGGGCCGATCGGTCCGCCGGCGGATCTCGTCGATGACGACGCGGGCGGCCGACGGCGACTGGTGGGTGTCGACGACCAGCACGGACTCGCTCCCGATGACGACCAGGGCGTTGGCGAAGACCGCCATCGGCGGGTCCGGGCGGACCATGGCGGCGAAGACGCCGTCGGCGAGGTCGACGAAGTCGAACGCTTCCTGGGCCGGCGCCGTTCCGGGCTGGAGCGCGAGAAAGAGGAGGAGCGCGAGGGGTGCGGCCCGCATCCTGTCAGGATACGCGGTCCGTTTCCGGGTCGTCCGGCCGGCGCGGGGATCGGCCGGTATGGCGCGGTCAGGGGCCTGGAACGGCGGCGGGCGCTTGTTCGAGCAGCCGGTCCAGCGCGTCCCGGTCGAGCCAGGTCCCGCGGACCATCACACCCTCGGGCGCGCGCAGGGAGTCCAGGCCGTCCAGCGGGTTCGCGGCCACCACCACCAGGTCGGCGACCGCCCCCGGCGCCACGACGCCCCAGCGGCCCTCCTCCCCCGCGAACCGGGCCGCGTCCAGGGTGGCCTTCCGGAGGACGTCGATCGGAGGGATGCCGGCGTCGACGAGCGCCGCCAGCTCCAGGTGGATCGAGAAGCCGGGAACGAGGAGCGGGTTCGGCGTGTCGGTCCCCACCAGGAGCGGGACGCCGGACTCGTGGAGCTCCTGGACGAGATCTCGCTGGAAGTCGTAGAACGCCTCCGACCGGCGGCGGCGCGGGTCGTCCGGGGGCGGGTCCGGCGCGCCCGCGGGGGCCGCCAGGCTGCCCCACCATTCCAGGATGCCGGGCTCCACGAACGCGGTCTCCGGGGCCGCCAGGAGCGCGTCATAGTACGCGGTCCGCGACCGCGTGAGGATCCGCTGGGCGGCGAGGGTCGGCACGACCCACGCGCTGGATCCGGCGATCCGCTCCGCGATGGCCGGGATCCGCGCGGGCTCCGGCGCGTGGCCGACGGTAGCGTAGGCGATCTGCTCCACGTGCTCGATGCTCCGCTGGCCGGCCGCGAGCACGCCCTCCAGACCCACCGCCTGCGGCACGTGACCGACCAGCGGGATCCCCGCCGCGCGGGACGCTTCCGCCAGCACCTCGTACGCCGGAGCGCCCAGGCCGTCGTACGCCTTCAGGAAGTCGTATCCCCGTTCCACGGCCTCGCGTGCCACCCGCTCGGCCGCCGCCGGGTCCGGGACGAGCTGGTGCCGGTAGCGCTGCTCCACTCCGGCCAGGAGCGGCGAGGCCACGAGCATCCTGGGCCCGAGGACCTCGCCGCGCGCGATCGAGTCGCGGAGCCCCAGGTGGGTCGGCGACCCGTTCATCTCCCGGACGGTCGTCACGCCGTTGGCGAGGAACAGCCGTGCGTCCGCGCGTCCCATGTGAACGTGCATGTCGGCCAGGCCGGGCAGGAGGAACCGTCCGGCGCCGTCGACCACCGTGGCGCCCGCGGGGATCTCCGCCTCCGCCGCCGGGCCGACCCAGGCGATCGTCCCGCCCTCCACGATCACGGTGCGATGAGGCAGGACGAGGCCCGCCTCCACGTCGATGACCGAGATGTCGCGGAACGCCGTGGCCTCCTGGGCCACACCCGGTGCCGGCGTGAGCCCGGCGGCCAGGATCGCGACGACCCCGAGGAGCGGGGAGAGCCGCGGCCGGGTGGAGGGCGCGCGACTCACGACGCCGCCACGGCGAGCTCTCCGCGCCCGATCCGCTCCAGCACCCGATCGCCGAAGCGCACCGCGCCGGGCAGGAAGCGGCGGTAGAGCCGCGCGGCCGTCTCCCGCGCCGCGTCGCCCGGCCAGGGAGCCGGCAGGAGCGCGGCCGGGAGCCCCGGATCATCCCACGCCACGGTCAGGTAGCGCATCACGACCTCGAAGCGGCGGCGGAAGGCGTCGGCGTCACCACGATCGGGGGCGGCGGCCAGCGCTTCGAGCCCGCGGCTCGCCTTCCGGTAGCGGCCGGCCAGGGCCGGGATGTCCCAGTGGCGGGCGATGAAGCGCTCGTCCGGCTCGTCTCCCACGCGCTCACCGCGGATCGCGAGCACGCGCGTCCGGAACGGCGGATCCACCGCGGCCAGGACACGCTCCCCCAGGGGCCGCGGATGGACGTACACGCCGGGCGCCACGGGCGCGAACCCCTCCACCCCGAGCAGCTCCTGGATCCGGTCGCGATGCACCCGCTCGTCCCCCTCGAACCGGGCGTGGACGACGGTCCAGCGCCCGTCCCACGGCTCGGGGTCGCGGAAGAGCTTGTCGCTTCCGGCCACGATCTCCGCGCTCGCGTAGGCGCTCGTCGCGTACAGTTTCTCGCGACCCTCCTGACGGCTGGTCAGCTCCCCCGAGCGCTCCATGCGGTACAGGGTCTGGCGGACCGCGGCCTCGGAGAATCCCGCCTCGGCGAGCCCCTCGACGAACCAGCGGCCGGGAAGCTCGCCGCCCCGGACGGCGCCGAAGAACGCGAAGCTGGAATAGACGTAATGGCTCAGCGGGTGTGACATGGTTGACGGATTCTGCAACCAAGTTGTGAATCTGTCAAGTATTCAGATTCAGCCTTGCGGCGGCCGCCATTCCGGCGGCGCGAAGCCCGCCGCGCCGGACGGATCCCACGCCGGCGCCAGCACCTCGTGGACCCGTGGGGGGACCCCGAGCGGTTCGAGTTCGTCCCGCGCCGTCCAGCGGAACCCCTCGATCTCGCCGTCCACCGCCCGCGCCTCCCCCTCCTCCGGCACGCACTCGAACGCGGTGGTCGTGTAGAGCGTACGATCCCCGTTGGGATAGACGACGAGGAAGTCGGGACCGCCGAAGACGCCGATCAGCCGCACGGCCCGCACCTTGAGGCCCGTCTCCTCCCACGCTTCCCGGACCACCGCGTCGGCGGGCCGCTCGCCGGGATCGATCGAGCCCCCCGGAAGATGCCACTCCAGCGATCCGCGCTCCCGCACCAGCAGAACACGGCGGTCGCCGTCGAAGATGACGGCGGTCGCCGACGGCAGGATCAGGAGGTCGTTGCCGACCTTCTGGCGGAGATCGCGGAGGTATGGGGAGATCGGCACTCTCTCAGTCCCCGGCCCGCTCCCACAGCACGTTTATGATGACCCAGCGGTCGCCCCATCGGGACAGGTGCATGTAGTCGACCCACGGACCCGCGTCGACCTTGACAGACGCGGCGTCGCCGAAGACGTCCAGAATCGTCACGTCCGTCCGCCGATCGGCCTCCGGGATCTCGCGGCCGTATCCCGCCCGGGTGCCCTCGATCAGCCGTCCAGCTCCCATCCCGTCGATGAAGGGCCGGCCCGACTCACGATCCTGGACCCGGATCCGCTTGACCAGCTCGGGATGGAGCGCGCGCTCCATCCGCTCGGCATCGCCGGAGTACCAGCCCTCGATGTAGTCGAGCGCCGCGGCGCGGATGCCGGCGGAATCCGCGGGGGTCTGGGCGTGGAGCCCGGAGCCCCCGAGCAGACAGGCCGCCGCAATCATCGCTGAACGTGCCAGTCGTTTCACATTTCCCTCACTACGTTGAAGCGAGACACCGACGATCACGATCGACCGCCGGGGGTACCCTCCTTGAGCGCCCCGCGGTCCACCTTCCCCAGATGCGTCCGCGGCAGCGACTCCATGAACACGACCTCGCGCGGGTACTTGTACGGCTCCAGCCTGTCGCGGACCCACGCCCGCAGGTCGTCGGCCAGCGCGTCTTCCTCCGCGGCCCCGCCACAGCGGACGACGCACGCCCGCGGCACCGTGAGGCCGGCCTCGTTCGTCACTCCGACCACCGCCACCTCGCCCACGGCGGGGTGCTCCAGCAGGCACGACTCCACCTCGCCGGGCGAAAGCCACTTCCCCCCCACCTTCAGCATGTCGTCGGCGCGGCCCCGGTAGGTGTAGTAGCCGTCGGCGTCCCGCGTCACCATGTCGCCGGAGACGTACCATTCCCCCCGGAACGCCTCCCGCGTCCGTTCCGCCCGCTGCCAGTACCCGGCGGCCAGCGAGTCGCCGCGGACCCGGAGCGTCCCCGTCTCTCCGTCCGGCACCGGGCGCCCGTCGTCGTCGGTCACGGCGATCTCGAACCCCGGCACCGTCTCGCCGATGGTGCCGCGGCGGACCCGGCCGGGGCGGTTCGACAGAAACACGTGCCACATCTCCGCGGTTCCGAGGCCGTCCAGGAGCTCCACGCCGAACGTCTCGTCCCAGCGCCGATGGAGCTCGACCGGCAGCGCCTCGCCCGCTGAGGTGGCGAGCCGGAGCGACGAGACGTCGCGCGACGCCGCGTCCGGGTGCTCTACCATCATGTGGACCATCTTCGGCACGTTCACGAGGACGGTGGGGCGATGGCGCTCGATCCGGTCGAACAGGATGTCCGCCGAGACCGGCTCCGGGAACAGCGCCGCCGAGCCGCCCACCGAGAACGGGAACAGCAGGTTCGTTCCCAGGGCGTAGCCGAAGTAGAGCTTCGGGACCGAGATCGTGACGTCGTCCTCGGTCAGTCCCAGCACCCCGTGGCCGTACCGGAGAGTGGAGTGGGCGTAGGAGCGGTGCGGCTGAACGGCGGCCTTGGGTTTCCCCGTGGTGCCGCCCGAGAAGAGCCAGATGGCGGCGTCGTCCCGGTGCGTGAGGAAGGTGTCGAGATCGTCCGACGCGCTCTCCAGGTCGTCCTCTCCCGGCACCAGGATCCGCTCGAGGAGTGGCGACGCGCCGGCCGCCTCACGGAAGACGCCGGCGTGCTCCGCGCCCACGAAAACCGCGGCCGCGCGGGTGTAGCCGAGGAAGTATTCGATCGACTCCGGCGGCTGCTCCGGGTTGACCATGACCCCCACCGCGCCAATCTTGAGCGCGCCGAACAGCGCGGCGGCGAACTCGGGCCCGTCGGGGAGCGCGATCACCACCCGCCGCTCCGCTCCGACGCCCGCTTCCCGCAGCCGGTTCCCGTACCGGTTGGCCAGCGAGGCCACTTCCGCGTAGGTCCAGTCCCGGTCGCGCGCGCGGATCGCGATCCGGTCGCCCCGGCCCTCGCGCACCCGGGCATCCAGGAACCAGTCGGCGATGTTGAACTGGACGGGCGGCTCGAACGCCATGGAGGCGGATGATAGGAGCCGGCGGAAAACCGAGTCAACTCGCCGCGATGACCTGGGAGTCCGTCCGCGACCTGGACCGCGCCCGGACGGTGGCGATCCTTCCCGTCGGCGCGATCGAGGCCCACGGGCCCCACCTGCCCCTCTCGACCGACGGCGTGATCGCCGAGTCGATGGCGCGGGAGGCGGTGTCCCGGCTGGCCGCGAAGGGCGTCACGGCTCTGACGCTGCCGCTCCTCCCCTACACGTCGGCCGGGTTCGCCCGGGCCTTCGCCGGAACGATCTCGATCGCCCCGGAGACGGTGACGGCGCTGATCGTGGACGTGGCCCGCTCGCTCTCCGGCCACGGCTTCGCGGCGCTGGCCATGGCCAACGCCCACCTGGATCCCGGCCACCTGGCCGCGCTCCACGCCGCCTCCGACGCCTGCCGCGAAGAGGGGCTCCTGCCGGTCGTCTTCCCCGACATCACGCAGCGACCCTGGGGGAGCCGCCTGACCGACGAGTTCAAGAGCGGATCCTGCCACGCCGGGCGGTTCGAGGGGTCGATCGTCCTCGCCGAGCGGCCCGACCTGGTGGACGAGCCGGTCCGGCTGGCGCTGCCGGCGATCGAGATCTCGCTCTCCGACGCGATCCGGGACGGGCGCGACTCCTTCGACGCCGCCGGGATGGAGCGGGCCTACTGCGGCGCGCCGGCGGACGCGAGTCCCGCCGAGGGGCGGGAGACGATCGCCGCCCTGGCCGGCATTCTGGCCGACGCCGTCCTCGAGGCGGACGTCATCCCTTGAGCGGCCGCCCTCTCCAGGGGCGCGGCGCCGTCGTCACCGGCGGCGGCCGCGGGATCGGCGCCATCACCGGCCGCGCCCTCGCCGAGGCGGGCGCCGCCGTGCTGCTGGCGGCGCGGACGGAGGACGAAGTCGAGGCAACCGCCGCGGCCCTGAGGGACGCCGGCCACGACGCGCACGCCGCCGTCTGCGACGTCTCCGAAGAGGCCTCCGTCGCGGAGCTCGCCGCCACCGCCGCCGAGCGGCTCCCGGCCGTCGACGTCCTGGTCACCAGCGCGGGCATCGCTCTGGCCGCGGCGATCGCGCGGACGACCGTCGAGGACTGGGACCGGATCTTCGCCGTCAACGCGCGCGGCGCGTTCCTCGCGACCCGCGCCTTCCTGCCGGCGATGATGGAGCGGGGCTGGGGCCGCGTCGTCCACGTCTCGTCGGTGGCGGGACTGACCGGCGCGCGCTACATCGGCGCTTACGCCGCGTCCAAGCACGCGGTCGTGGGGCTGACCCGCGCGGCCGCCGCCGAGGCCGCCGCCCACGGCGTCACCGTGAACGCCGTCTGCCCGGGCTACGTGGACACGGCCATGACGCTGGAGTCGATCCAGCGGATCGTCGAGAAGACCGGGCGCTCCAGGGACGAAGCGCTCCAGGCGATCCTGGCCACGTCCGCACAGGAGCGGCTGATCGACCCGGCGGAGGTGGCCGACGCCGTCCTGTGGCTCTGCGGCGAGGGGGCCCGCGGCGTCAACGGCCAGGCGATCGCCATCGACGGAGGAGGCGCGAGGGGATGACGCTCGAGATCGTGAACCCCGACGGGCTGGGCCGCCCCCGTGGCTGGAGCCACGGCATGCTGGCCCCCGCCGGCGCGCGGATCCTGTTCGTCGCCGGCCAGACCGCGCCCGACGGGACCGGGTTCGTCGAGCAGTTCGACCGGGCCCTCGAGCGGGCGCTGACCGTGGTGCGCGAAGCTGGCGGCGGTCCGACAGATGTCGGCCGGTTGACGATCTACGTCACCGACATGGACGCCTACACGGCGAACCTCGGCCCCCTGGGCGAAGCGTACCGCCAGCGGATGGGCAACCACTATCCGGCCATGGCACTGGTCCAGGTGAAGCGCCTGGTGGATCCCGACGCCCTGGTCGAGATCGAGGCCACCGCCGCGATCCCGGCCGATACCGCGTGAACGCGCCCACGACCTTCCGCATGGAGCGGGACGACTGCGACGTCGTCACGATCACGCTGGACCGGCCCGACCGGCTGAACGCGCTGACCTTCGACGTCTACCGGGAGCTCCTCGACACCTTCCGCTCGTTCTCCGCGGAGGACGGCCTTCAGGCGGTCGTGATCACCGGCTCCGGCCGCGCGTTCTGCACCGGGGGGGACGTGGAGGACATCATCGGTCAGCTCTTCGAGCGGGACGCCGCCGGCCTCTACGAGTTCACCCGCATGACCTGTGACCTGATTCTGGCGATCCGCCGCTGCCCCGTTCCAGTCATCGCCGCGCTGAACGGGACGGTGGCGGGCGCCGGCGCCGCGATCGCCCTGGCGTGCGACGTCCGGATCGCCAGCGAGACCGCCCGGATCGCGTTCCTGTTCACCAAGGTGGGCCTCTCCGGCGCCGACATGGGCGCCGCCTGGCTCCTCCCGCGGGTGATCGGCCTCGGCCGCGCCACCGAGCTCCTCGTGACCGGGGAGTTCATCGAGGCGAAGAAGGCCCTCCAGATCGGGCTCTACAACCGGGTGGTCCCGGAGACGCAGGTGATGAGCGAGGCGTGCGGCTTCGCCCGCCTGTTCGCGAAGGGTCCTTCGGCTTCGATCGCCGCCACCCTGAGAGCGATCGAGGACGAGTGGACGATGAGCCTGGAGGACGCCCTGGAGAACGAGGCGCGGGTCCAGGCGGGCCTCATGAGCCACACGGACTTCCGCGAGGCGTACGACGCGTGGCGCGAGAAGCGCCCGCCGGAGTTCAGCTGATCGACGTCGCCACCGTCCGCGCGTTCCTGGACGAGCGCCATCCGGCGTTCGCCGGGCGGGTGGACGCGTTCTCCCGCGACACCATCGGGAGCTATCCCGAGCCGGCCGGCGACGACGAGGCGCGGATCCAGGCGCGGGAGATCCTGGAGCTCCTGGGCGACGGCGGCTGGTTCGACGCGATCGCCACGCCCGATTACCGCGCCATCTGCCTCGCCCGCGAGGCCCTGGCGGCCGCCTCTCCCCTGGCGGATGCCGTCTACGCCCTCCAGGCCCTCGGCGCCACGCCGATCGTCCTGGCCGGCTCCGAGTCGCAGAAGGAGCGGTGGCTCGTCCCCGCCCTGGACGGCCGCGCCATGGGGGCCTTCGCCATGACCGAGGCCGAGGCGGGCTCCGACGTCGCGTCCATGGAGACGGCGGCCCGGCCGGACGGCGACGGCTGGATCCTGGACGGTGGCAAGTCCCTGATCTCCAACGCCGGGATCGCCGACTTCTACACCACGTTCGCGCGGACCGGCGACCGGCCGGGCTCGAAGGGGATCGCGTGCTTCGTCGTCCCGGCCGACGCCGAAGGGCTCGAGTTCGTCTGCCCCCAGGTGCTCTCATCGCCGCACCCCCTGGGCGAGATCCGGTTCCGCGAGTGCCGCCTGGGGCCCGACGCCCTTCTGGCCGGCCCCGGCGACGGCTTCAAGCTGGGCCTCTCCACGCTGGACCGCCTCCGCCCCACCGTGGCGGCGGCCGCCTGCGGCATGGGACGCCGGGCGCTGGACGAGGCGCTCGCCCACGCGCTCGAGCGGCGGCAGTTCGAGCGTCCGCTGGCCGAGTTCCAGCTGGTCCAGGAGAAGCTGGCCGTCATGGCCACCGACCTCGCCGCCGCCCGGCTCCTCACCTACCGCGCCGCCTGGGCCAAGGACGGCGGCGCCGATCGCGTGGCGCTGGAGTCCGCCATGGCCAAGTCGTTCGCCACCGAGGCGGCGCAGCGGATCGTGGACGCCGCGGTCCAGATCCTGGGCGGCCGCGGGGTCCTCGCCAGCCATCCGGTCGACCGGCTGTACCGCTCGGTCCGCGCGCTCCGGATCTACGAGGGGACGACCGAGATCCAGCGGCTGATCGTGGCCCGCCACCTGATCGAGGCCGCGCGCGCGGACGCCGGGTCCCCATGAACGTGGTCACCGTCGGCGGCGGTCCGGCGGGGCTCTACCTGGCGATCCTCCTCAAGAAGGCCGCCCCGGCCCGCCAGGTGACGGTCCTCGAGCGGAACCCGCCCGACGCCACCTACGGCTTCGGCGTGGTCTTCTCCGACGCCGCCCTGGACACGCTGGCCGCGGCCGATCCCGAGTCCCACGAAGCGATTTCCGGGGCGCTCCGCCGCTGGGACGACATCGACATCCACTACCGCGACGCGGTCCTCTCTTCGACCGGCCACGGGTTCTCCGGCCTCGAGCGGCGGGCGCTGCTCGAGATCCTGATCGGCCGGTGCCGCGAGCTGGACGTGGACCTCCGCTTCGGCGTGGAGGTGGACGACCCGGGGGAGCTGGCGGCGGAGGCGGACCTGCTGGTGGGGGCCGACGGCATGAACAGCGTCGTCCGCGCCGCGTGGGAGGACGCGTTCGAGCCGACAGTGGATCTGCGTCCCAACCGGTTCGTGTGGCTCGGCACCACGGCGGCCTTCGACGCCTTCAAGTTCTACTTCAGGTGGGACGACCACGGCCTCTGGCGGGTACACGCTTACCGGTACGCCGACGACGCGTCCACGTTCATCGTCGAGACCACCGATCGGACGCTGGCGAAGAGCGGGCTGGAGTCGGCGCCGGAGGCCGAGACGCTGGCCTTCTGCGAGGCGCTCTTCGCTCCCGAGCTGGGGGGCCACCGACTGATCGCCAACCGCTCCATCTGGCGGAGCTTCCCCTCGCTGGCCTGCGCCCGCTGGCACCGCGGCAACGTGGTCCTGATCGGGGACGCGGCGCACACCGCCCACTTCTCGGTCGGCTCGGGGACCCGGATGGCGATGGACGACGCGATCGCTCTGGCGGCGGCGCTGGACGCCCGGCCCGACCTCCCGGCGGCGCTCACCGCGTACGAGGCCGAGCGCCGACCCGACGTGGCCAGCCTCCAGCGGGCCGCCCGCGCCTCGCTCCAGTGGTTCGAGGGGACCGAGCGGTACTGGGAGCAGGAGCCGCTCCAGTTCGGTTTCAACCTGCTGACCCGCTCGCTCCGGATCACGCACGAGGACCTGAAGTCGCGCGATCCCGCGTTCACCGCGCGCGTCGACCGGTGGTTCGCCGGGCGCGCGTACGATCGCGCCGGGCTCCCCCCGCGGCTGGACCCCGTTCCGCCGCCCATGTTCACGCCGTTCCGCCTGCGCGGCCTGACGCTCGAGAACCGGGTCGTCGTCTCCGCCATGTGCCAGTACTCCGCCGAGGAGGGGACGCCGAACGACTGGCACTTCGTCCACCTGGGGAGCCGCGCCATCGGCGGCGCGGGGCTGGTGATCGCCGAGATGACCGACGTCAGCGCCGAGGCCCGGATCTCCCCCGGGTGCGCCGGGCTCTACGACGACGCCCACGTCGACGCCTGGCGGCGGATCGTGGAGTTCGCCCACCGGCACTCGTACGCGAAGATGGGGATCCAGCTGGGGCACGCCGGGCGGAAGGGCGCCACCCGGTTGTCCTGGGAGGGCGACAACGAGCCGCTCGACGAGGGAGGATGGGAGGTGATCGCCCCGTCGCCGATCCCGTGGTTCCCCCACAGTCCGGTCCCCCGCCCCATGGGCCGAAAGGACATGGACGCCGTAGTGGCCGACTACGAGCGCTCCACCCGGATGGCCGAGGCCGCCGGCTTCGATCTGCTGGAGCTCCACATGGCGCACGGCTACCTGCTCGCCTCCTTCATCTCGCCGGCCACCAACCGGCGGGAGGACGAGTACGGCGGGGACCTGGACGGCCGGATGCGGTTCCCGCTGGAGGTGCTGGACGCCGTCCGCGCCGGCTGGCCGGATGAAAAGCCACTCTCGGTCCGGATCAGCGCGGTCGACTGGGTGCCCGAGGGGATGACGGCGGACGACTCGGTGCAGGTGGCGCGGCTCCTGGCGGAGCGGGGGGTGGACCTGATCGACGTCTCGGCGGGCCAGACGGTGCCCCACCAGGAGCCGATCTACGGCCGGCAGTTCCAGACGCCGTTCGCCGACCGGATCCGCCACGAGGTGGGGATCGCCACGATGGCGGTCGGCAACATCTCTTCCTACATGGACGTCAACACGATCCTGGCCGCTGGCCGGGCCGACCTCTGCGCCATGGCGCGGGCCCACCTGTGGGATCCGTACTGGACGCGGAACGCCGCGTGGCGCCTGGGATGGCCTCTTCCGTGGCCAGACCCGTACTCCACGCTGGACGATTATTCACCACGTTTCGAGTAAACGGGACGCCCCACATCTTTTCTGGTCACATCCCTGACGTTTCCGGACCATTCCCCTTGGGGGTCCGTGTATGAACGGACATGGAGACGCTCGAACGCCGCCTGCTGCTCGACTGCCCCACGACGGGCCGACCGGTCTTCACGGGGATCCTGCTGGCCCCGGCGGCCTTCCAGGCCTGGCGGCCGTGGAACGCGAAGACTCTCTGCCCGCACTGCTCGAGGCTGCACCCGTGGTCCCGGGAGTCGATGAGCCTGGACGAGACCCCGCCGGACGCCTGACCCGTCAGTCCCGCCAGACGGTGATGCGGGCCGCGTCCACGCCCGGGTAGCCGCTGAGCCGCGCTCCCCAGCCTTCCAGCCGCACCGGGTCCGACCACGCCTGGCTCCGCGTGATGCCGACCTCCTGCTGCTGGACCAGGTCCCCCGATTCGAGCCGCAGGACCAGGTCGGCTTCCTTCGGTCCCCGATCCATCGAGATCAGGTGGACGCGGACGGCACCGTCGTACGCTTCCCGGACCTCCCCCACCGGCACCACCACCTCGATCGCGTCGGCGGGCACGTGGACGGTCGGAACCTGGGAGCGGAGCGCGCACCCGGCGAGGAGCAACAGGGCCACGAGCACGGCCGGACGGGCGCGAACACGGACGGGGTTCGATCTCATGGGCTCTCCGCGTGCTGGGGGAATGCGGTCGCTGCACACTGCAAACCCTTCTCGATCGACTCCGGTTTACGTCACTACGTCAGAACGCTACCGTCAGCGCCACCGACGTTGTGGGGCCCTTCGGGGCGAACTCCTGTTCGATCACGGCGCGGACGTCCTTCGAGAACTCGATCTCCGCCTTCACGTCGCCGACCCATTCCCCGTCCGCCAGGTCGTGCTGGACGCCGCCCGACAGGGTCAGCTCGGCGGTCCCGCCCAGGTCGAACCCCGCCGTCGAGCGGATGCCGAGCACCAGCCGGTCGTCCTCGCGATAGTCGAAGTGGAAGGACGCGTCCGACGCGTCCGCGATCCGGAACTCGATCGACCCCTTGGTGGAGAGCTCGCCCTCCACGTTCCGCTGTCCGGAGATCTTGAGCCGGACGGTTGGGTCCTGGGCCACGCGCGCCTCCCCGCTGAAGGTTCAGCGGGGATCGTCCGCGGACGGCGTTATCTGCCTGTTATCCCGCGGGCCCGGCCTCCGCTCAGTCGCGCGGGATCGCCAGCGGCGCCATGCCCGCGGTGACCTCGATCTCGTCACCGTCCGGGCGGAGGTACGCGCGGATCTCGTACTCGCCGTCGGGCAGCGACTCCCCGAGGATCTCGTACGCGCTCACGTTGGGGGCCCCGACCTCGCGCGACTCGCCGGGCGCCAGCGTCATCCCCACCAGCGCCATGGTGCAGGCGATGTCGCTGGACTGGTCCCACACCCGCTCGCCGTCCCGGTACGCGCGCAGGAGTGCCACGCACCCGTCGGGAAACGTCAGCTCCGCCTCTTCGGAGCCCTGGTTCGTGATCGTGACCCGGACGGCGAGCTGGACCGGGAACGACTCCATGATCGCCATGTCGGCTCGATACTCCACGTCGTCCTCCACGACTGGCGCGCCGGCCGCCGGTGGGCTCGAGGGGTTGCCGGAATCGGGGGCGGTGCCGGCCTCGTCGTCGCAGGTGGCCGCCAGGGCGGCCAGCGCGATGCCGAAGACGAGGGGGGTGCGGTGGGATCGGAACATCGTCATCCTCCGTGGCTCGGGTGGGACTGGCTCCACGGAGCATTCTAACACGCCGGGTCCAACCGGCGGGTAGTCGACTTCAGCGGAACAGATACCAGACGTCCAGCCCGAGGACCAGGACGATCAGGAGAAACAGGTACAGGGCCTGGAGAATCGGCTGGGTATGAGTGGCGCCGCGAGCTTCCATGATGTTGTAGACGGGCCGAAGGGACGAAAGGTTGCAGGCGTCCCGCGCCTAGAGCCGCGCCAGGGACTCCATCCGCTTCCGCTGGCGGGTCCGCTCGTTCGGATCGAGCAGCGCCTTCCGCACGCGGATCGTCTCGGGCGTGATCTCCACCAGCTCGTCCTCGCCGATCCACTCCAGCGCGGCGTCCAGCGTGAGGGTGCGCGGGCTCTTGAGGCCGACGTCGACCTCCTTGGTCGAGGAGCGGTGGTTGGTGACCTGCTTGCGCTTGGTGGGGTTGCAGGCGATGTCGCCGGGGCGCGCGCTCTCTCCCACGATCATCCCGCCGTACACCCGGTCCATCGGGCGGACGAACAGCGTGCCCCGCGCCTGGAGGTTCTCCAGCGCGTAGGAGGTCGCGGGACCGGTGTCGAGCGACACGATCGCGCCGCGATCGCGGTGCTCCACCTCGCCCCGCCAGGCACCGAACTCGCGGAAGCGGCTGGCCAGGATCCCCAGCCCGCGCGTGTCGG
>CAZUIY010000329.1:0-1520 GCA_964619975.1 uncultured Gemmatimonadales bacterium | reverse complement strand
TTTTTAACCGCTCGGCTCAGTGCCTCGGTGTAAGATTCGGCCCCATACCTCCTGTGGTTCGCGTGATCAGTTGCCGTGCTCCTCGGCGGCCCAATAGCGGTTGAGCGCGTCGAGCACGGCACGGGCCGCCGCGTGGTGCGGCTGACCCTCGGTCAGAGCGGCGCCCTGGAAGGCCCGGGTGTCGAGACCCCTGCGGGCCTGGATCCGGGCGATCATGGCGGGCTCGTCACAGATCATGAATTCCTCGATTCCCTCCAGCGCGATGGCGACCTCCCGCTCGATGGAGCGGGAGAGCGCGGCGATGGTGGCGCGCCCCGCGGCCAGAATCCGGGCATGGCCGGTGTCGGCCTCCCGGACCTCCGCGTCGTAGCGTTCGCCGTCCGCTTCGATCTCGACGGTGACCCTGCAGTAGAGCTCACCGTCGGGATCGGTGCGAACCGAACGCAGGCGTATGCGGTCCATGGGGTTGGCCGGCGGGACCGCACCGGCCTTTTGCTGCAAGTTCTGCGCCGGAATCGAGCCATTCGGCCCGGTGGCGACGCTGTTCCGTCGCTGGCCGTGGAGCCGGACCCGGATCATCCGGTGGTCCACCGTGAGGCCCAGCCCGGACATCAGCGCGCTCTCGACGTCCCGCACGATGCGTCGCGGGGGCTCGTCGGGGGCGATCTCGATCTGGATCCCCTGGAGCTCTCCGTCGTGATTGGTGTCGACCACGACGTGCTGGACTCCCCGGACCAAGCGCAGGAGGGAGCCGATCTCGTCCTGGGGCACGAAGCGCTCGGTCATGCGGCCTCGGGCGACTGAGTTTGCGGACAGGGGTCCCGTAAGTCTACACGGGCCGGGTGGGGAGTCAAACCGACGGAAACCTCTGGCGGGCCATCAGATGGCGCTGTCAGACGGGTCCGCCGGGCGTACGGGCTCGTGGAAAACGCAATCATGCAGGGGATCAGTGCAAGGAAGAGGCCCGGATCCGCCCGGAGCCGCGCCGGCCTTGCGACGGATCCCCCCACAACCGGAAATTGCCTCTCACCCATGCCCTCGCGCGTCTATCTCCAGCCCCCGACCCCTGCCGACCGGGATCCCCTCCTGGCCCTCGAGCGCACCAGCGCCCGCTTCCACGCCACCGCCGGCCGCGGCCTCCGGAGCGCCGCCGACTTCGACGCCTGGCTGGCCACGGCCGGGCGGGCCGACCACGAGGCGCGGCTCATCCGGCTCCGCGACACCGGCGACATCGTGGGGGTGGTGAACCTGAGCCAGATCTCCCGCGGGTTCTTCCAGAGCGCGTACCTGGGGTACCGGATCCACGCGCCGTACGCGGGCCGGGGGTACATGGGGGAGGCCCTGCAGCAGGTCCTGCGGATCGCGTTCCGCGAGCTCCGGCTGCACCGGCTGGAGGCGAACATCATGCCGGGCAACGAGCCCTCGATCGCGCTGGTCCGGCGGGCCGGGTTCCGCCTGGAGGGGTTCAGCCCGCGCTACCTCAAGATCCGCGGCCGCTGGCGGGACCACGAGCGGTGGGC
>CAZUIY010000328.1:0-3298 GCA_964619975.1 uncultured Gemmatimonadales bacterium | reverse complement strand
CGTGACCCACGCCATCCTGCGGATCGGCGCCGGGCTCCTCTTCTTCCAGCACGGGGCGCCGAAGCTGTTCGGCTGGTTCGGCGGCATGGGGGAGGACGGCGGCAGCGCCGAGCTGATGTCGCTCATGGGCCTGGCCGGCGTGCTCGAGGTGTTCGGCGGGCTGCTGATCGCGATCGGGCTCCTGACGCGTCCGGTGGCCGCGATCCTCGCGATCGAGATGCTGATCGCGTTCTTCAAGTCGCACGTGCCGCGCGGTTGGGTGCCGTACGAGAACGGCGGCGAGCTGGCCCTCCTCTACATGGTCGTCTGGATCTTCCTGGCGGGGAACGGCCCGGGCGCGTGGAGCGTGGACGGCCTGATCCGGGGCCGCGGCGACCGGGGCGACCGGATCTGACGGCGCGGGGTCGGACGGCGGCGGCCCCGGAGGCCGCCGCCTCACTCCTCGGTCAGCCGGTGGGCGTCCTCCCACGTCAGGTCCAGTCCGTAGACCTCGCGGAGCCGCGCGATCGCGTCCAGGCTCTCGTCGCCGAACGGGGCGCGGCCGTCCAGCGCATGCAGGAGCACTCCCTCCACCAGGTCCGCCAGCGACATGTCGTGGTACTCGGCGAGGCCCTTCAGGACCTTGAGGAGCCGCTTCTCCACGCGGATCCCGGTCTGCACCCGCTCCACCTTCCGGCTCACGCGATCCCCCGGTCGGGTAGGACGAACACGCCGCGGGCGCGGTCGGACCGGAGGGTCTCCGGCCGGTAGAGCCGCCCGATCGCCGTCCCGTCCAGGAGGTCGGGATTCGCGGCCGCGAACGATTCCCACGACGCGTCCGGCCCGCCGCGGGCCATCCGCTCGCGGATCAGGAAGTACCACCCCCAGGTCAAAGTCTCGTGGTAGCGCCCGGGCATCCCGTGCCGCTCCGCCATGTCGCGCAGGAAGTCGACGAGTCGCCCGAGGCCGTCCAGCCCGCCCGGCGAGCGGGCGAGCCGCCAGGCGGCCTCGACGTGGTCCGTGTGTCGGAACGCGGAGGACGCCGGGGGCTTCACCGCGGCGGTTCCGGTACGTGATATCATGATACCAATGTATAACACGCGTCCCGGGCCGTCCACCCCGGCGAAATGAAGTGCTGGAATGTCAGCACCATGTATGCTAGGATTCCAGCATACCCCGCCCACCGCCCTCGCTCCTCAGCCGGAAAGTCCTCATGACGCGCGCGCTCCTCTGGACGACAATGCTGCTGGCGCTTCCGACCGCCTGCCTGGCCCAGCGCCCTTCCGTGGCCGTGACCGGAGTGACCGTCGTCGACGTCACCGGCGGGGCCTCCGTCCCCGGCTCCACGGTCCTGATCGAGGACGGTCGGATCTCGGCGATCGGGCCCGCGGGGGAGGTGCGGGTACCGCGGGAGGCGCGGGTGGTGGACGGAGCGGGCCGCTGGCTCGTTCCCGGTCTCTGGGACATGCACGTCCACCTGTCGAAGGCGCGCGCTTCCGCTCTCCCGCTCCTGGTGGTGAACGGGGTGCTCGGGGTCCGGGACGCCGGCGGCGACATGGCGGAGCTCCAGCGCTGGCGGAGCGAGATCCGGGCCGGCGACCGGACCGGTCCCCGGATCGTGATGGCCGGCCCGTACCTGGAGAGCCCGGCCACCGTCCTGCGCGTCCTGATGTCGTCCACGGTGGAGCCCGAGGAGCGGACGCGGATCCCGATCGCCGATCCCGCCGACGCGCGCCGCGTGGTGGACTCGATCGCCCGCGCCGGGGTGGACTTCGTGAAGGTCCGCACCTGGCCGGACCTGGAGACCTTCCGCGCCATCGCCGACGCCGCGGCGGAGCGCGGGTTGCCTCTGGCCGCCCACACGTTCCCGCTGGCGCCGGACGAGCTCCGGGGCGGCCGCGTGGCCTCGATCGAGCACTTCTATCCCCCGCCCGAGGACTGGTCCCGGGACGAGCGCAGGGGCTTCTGGTCCGACCTCGCCGACCACGGGGTGGTGATCGTCCCGGCGGTCGTCAACGCGTACGAATCGCTCTTCGTGGTGGACACGATCTTCCGGCGGGTCCTGGCGGACTCGCTCGGCGAGGTCGAGCCGCGCCGGCCGTACGTCCCGGCGTTCCTCCTGGCCGACTGGGCCGAGCAGGTGGACGAACGGTCCCCGGGCGCGGTGGCCGGATGGCGCGGCTACTACCCGACGGTCCTCCAGTCCCTCCGGGAGGCGCACCAGTCCGGCGTTCGTCTCCTCGCCGGCAGCGATCTCACCGTGATCGGGATCTATCCGGGCTCATCGCTCCATCGGGACATCGAGCTCCTGTCCGACGAGGTGGGGCTCTCACCGCTGGAGGCGCTCCAGGCCGCCACCATTCATCCGGCGGAGTTCCTGGGACTGGACGACTCGCTGGGCACGGTCGAGGTGGGGAAGATCGCGGACCTGGTGCTCCTGGACGCCGATCCGCTGGCGGACGTCTCGAACACCCGCCGGATCGCGGCGGTGATCCAGGGCGGCCGCGTGCTGGAGCGCGCGGATCTCGACCGGCTGCGGGCGTCCGTCCTGGCGATGCCGGAGATCCGGGAGAACGACTGGCTTCCGGCGCCGCCCGGCCCGGAGCTGACCGCGGCGATCGCCCTGGAAGCCACCATCGACGAGGCGGAGTCGGCGGCGGAGGTCGCGGCCGCCTTCGAGGAATTCCGAACGATGGAGGGAGCCGACCGGCTGCCCGGCGGCCGTGCGGCGCTGGCCGTGCGGGTCGAGGCGGCGATCAACCGGGCGGGCTACCGCCTGCTGGGATCCGAGCGGGTGGACGAGGCGGTCGCCGTTCTCGCGCTGAACGCGGAGGTCTTTCCCGCGTCGTCCAACGTCTGGGACAGCCTCGCCGAGGCGCACATGGCGCGGGGAGACCGGGATCGGGCGATCGAGTTCTACCGCCGCTCGCTCGAGCTGGATCCCGGCAACGACAACGCGCGGGAACGGCTGGCGGAGCTGGAGGAGGAGTGAGCGCCTGCCGGCCGGTCAGGCGCTCGGCGACGCGTTCGCCGGCGTCTCCGCTGGGCGCTCCACCCAGGTCTCGGCCCACTCGCCCATCGCCTCGATCACCTCGCCGAGCGCGGCGCCCTTGTCTGTGAGCCGGTACACGACCCGGACCGGCGTCTCCGGGTAGACCTCCCGCCGGACCACGCCCTCGGCCTCCAGCTCCTTCAGCCGCTCGGACAGCATCCGGTCGCTCAGGTCCGGGATCGCGTCCCGGATCTCGCAGAACCGGCCCGCTCCGGCCAGCATCTCGCGCAGGATCGCGCCGGTCCACCGGCGGCCCACCAGCTCGAC
>CAZUIY010000327.1:0-69190 GCA_964619975.1 uncultured Gemmatimonadales bacterium | reverse complement strand
GGCGGCGGCGATCCGGATTGCGACGGGCACGTTCGGGGGTGTGGCGAATCCGCAGGTGCCGGCGGCGGGTGGTGCGGGTGGGCCAAGCGGCGGCGGCGGCGATCCGGGGTCTGCTGGAAGCGGTGGCGGATGCGGTGGCGGCGGTGCCGGAGGCGACCTCAACGGTAACGACACGTCAGGCTCTGCCGGCACGGCGTTTTCCGGCGGATGCGGTGGTGGTGGCTCGCGGGACACCGACACCGATCCGATTGATCCGATTGCCGGCATCGACGGCGGTGCTGGCGGTCCCGGCGCTCCCCTAAGCGGAAACGCGTGCGGCGGTGGCGCGGGCAACCCAGGCGGGACTGGTAGCGGTCCAGACGCGACCGACGGCGGTGACGGGACTGGCGGCGTGCTTGTGCTGATCGTCGCGGGCGAACTCTCGGGCACGGGCAACATCACCGCAGCCGGCGCGGCCGGCGGGGACGGCCCGGGGGTTTCGGGGGCTGGCGGTGGCGGATCGGGCGGCGGAAGCGTCACGGTGTTGTACGGCACCGACGCCAGCAGCATCACGCCGGCAGCGACGGGCGGATCGGCTGGCAGCGGCGGTTCTCGTAATGGCGGGGCCGGCGGCGCCGGCACCGCTCGCAAGCTGGCCCTCGCGTGACCGTCACCAGCGCCACGATCACCTGACCGCGGCCATCAGCGATCCTGCCAGCGTCGTGCGGTGTGGCGTGCAAATTGAGCCGGCCCGCCGACCACCGCCAGCGGGCCTGTCGCTCCGTGTGTGCCGCCTGCCACGCCAGCGGCCTGCGCGTGTGCGCTACTATTCGTCGGCAGCGGGCCGTGGTGCCGTGGCGCGGACCCGCGCGCGGCCGACCGCGCGGTTGTGGGGGCAGTGTAGCACGCGGTGGGAGTGTTGGCGCGGCTTTCCGAACGAGTCGCAACACCTTATGCGCCAATAGACTACCGATTCACACCCACAATCTTTTAAGTCCCCTGTGTCTGCCAGTTCCACCACGCCCCCGCTAGCCGCTTCCCCACCAGCTACCGACTCCCTACAATGCCAGCGTATCTGAATACGCTGAACCGACCGCGCCGACTGAACCGTTGGATTGGCGGGTGCATTGGCGCTTGGCGGGGGGTTGCATGCCGAAGAAGTCGAACCATCCGAACGTCATCCTGCACACGCGGAAGCGCGCGAGCACTACCACGCGGTACGCCCGGTGTCTGGTCCCTGATACCGGCAAGTGGAAGGAAGTCAACCTGTCGAAGCTGGGCCGGCACACGGAGGAAGCTGCCGAAGCGTGGGCCATCGCCCGCAGCAAGCAGATTGTCCTGCGTCTGGACGAGCTGTCCCTGAACCCCGATGCGCCACGACGCACCGAGACGCCACTGCCTGCCGGCGTGGCCGCCTACCTGGACGAGTGCCGGACGCGCCACGCAGCCAGCACGGTCAAGTTGTACGCAACCTCGCTGGCTCGCCTCGCGAAGATTGCGCCGGATGTGAACCTCGAAGCGTGGGGTGGATCTGCGCTGTTCAACATCCGCGCCCGGATTGCAGCCGACCGCGCGTTGCGGCCGGCCACCGTCAACAAGCACCTGACCCACATCAAGGCGGCCTGCAACTACTGGCGCCGTCGCGGGTGGCTGATGCTCTCGAAAGACGCGATCAGCGACAACCTGCGGTCTGTGCCCGGTGAGCACGTCCAGCCCCGGCCGATGACCCGCTCGGAGATCGAGCAATTCATCCTGTCGATGCTGGCGCACGACGAGGCGCAGCCGCGCCGGCACCGATGGTTCCCGCTGCTGTACTTCCTGTTGATGACCGGGATGCGGCTTGGCGAGGCGCTGGAACTGCCATGGTCGGGCGTCGAGCTGGATGCCGACGTGCCGCGCATTCGGGTCTATGCGAGGAAGACCCGCCGTGAGCGGATCGTGGAACTCGACGTGTCGCCCTCGATTGTCACGCTGCTGGCGAATCGCAGGCAGGACGGACCGCTGGTGTTCGGGCCGATCCCCGTCAGCCGCATCTACGGATGGGTTCGCAGCCTTCGCGAACGCCACGGGGTGGATGCCAACCCCGACCGCCTGCGGGAGACGAGCGCCAGCTTCTGCACGGCGACATTCGGAGGCAGCTATTCGGCCCTGCGTCACGGCCACGGAATCGCGGTGGCAGAGCGCAACTACCTAGGGTTGGTGCGGGTCCCGCGGGGAACCGACACGATGGAGCAAGCCATGTGTGTCAACGTGCAATGCCTACTGTTGGCCGATTCAGCGTGATTTTCGTTTGTCATACCCTCTATGACCGACGATACTTACAGCACGCACAGGGATTCTGGTTTGACGTAGCTACCAACCCCGGTTTATCGTTGATTCGCTAAACCGATGTTTCTGCCGGGAAAGTGCGAGGTGACGAGTGCGATCGACCGCGATGCGTTTGGCTGCTGAGTGTGTAGATGCAATTCTCCAGCACGACGGGGAAGCAGCCTGGGACTCCTTCACTCGTCTGAATGACCTGATTCGTGGGCCGGTGATTCGCCTTGCGAAGCCGCATGTGCTGCGTTCTCCAGAAGAAGTCGAAGCCGTTCCCACTGCGCCGTCCCTTCCATCCGCGGATGGAGAGCAAGGGCAGATTGCGTGACGGCCTCCACGGCGGCCAGCAACGCGGTAAACGTTGAGTCGATAGAAGGATACGCGACGCCTCGTCCGGTAAGGAACCACCGGGCGTCGCACTGCGTCTCATCGACCAGTAACGCCGCGGCCTTGGCGGATAGCATGACGGGGCTGTCTTCCCGCCGATAGCCCTCCATCGAGCGGCCAACCTGCGCGCCGATTTTTTTGCCGAGCGTATCTTCAAGCTCGCGAATGCGTTCCGAGAAATCGTCGGCGTCGCTCCGCATATTTGCGTTTGCCTTCACGGACATTTCCGGGTACCGTTCAGTCCAGCCAGCTAGACCAGCGAATAATGCCATCTGGTGCAAGGCGGAGCCATGCCGCTTGCGGAGAGATTGCGTGTCGAAGAATACCACAACTGACCGGCTGTTGACGCTAGCGGAGGTGGAGGAGCGACTGGTCATCAGTAACTCTTTCGCCTGCCGGCTTTGCCGCGAGGGGCGCTTCCCGAACGCCATCAAGGCCGGTCGTCACTGGCGGGTGCCGGTGAGCGATGTGGAGGCCTACATCGAGGAGCAGCGGGCGCACCCACGGACGGGAGGTGCCGCGTGACCGAGCCTGCCTACAGCCTCTACGGCGGCCAGCCTCCGCACCAGCCGCATAGCACAACCTCGCTGGCTGCTGCCGAGTCGATCCGCGACCAGATCAACGGCCTCCAGCACCGCGTGTACTGCCGCCTGATGCAGGCTGGCGAACGCGGGCTGATCGATGAGGAACTGATCGAGTCGTTCAGCGGCATCGGCCAGGCCCGCGCCAACGCGGTGCGTCCGCGCCGGATCGAACTCGCGCAGATGGGACTGGTACGCGACAGCGGCCGGACTCGCAAGACCTCGAAGAATCGCGATGCCGTCGTGTGGGTGGCCGTGCCGCCCGATCAGGCGGTGCCACCGCCGGTGAAGCAACGCAAGTGCTCGTGCCCGGCGCCGCCGTTCGATAGCTGCCGGCGGGTGCTGGATTCGCTGTCGATGCTGGTGGAGTCGGCGCCACTGTTCAGCCCGGCAAGCTCGGCGGACATCGCGGCGGTGGATGGCTGGATTCGGACCGTAAACCAACAGGAGGCGTCATGACGACCACCAACAGCAGCACCACCATCGGCACCGTCGCGTGCGCCGTGACCATCGAGCGCGCTCGCGATGATCGCGATGTGTGGGTCGTGCGCATCGGCGGCGCGGCGTGCGGCTACCACCACCACGTCGATTCCGCTGTCCGACACGCTCGGCAGTTGATCGAGCAGTTGGGCGGGACACTCGCAGGTGACGGTGCCGCCAAGGCTGCCGAGATGGAGATCAGCCGATGACCACCACCCAGCCACCCCCCGACCTCGCCGCCGCCGTGACCGCACACGAGTTGCACCTCGCACGTCTGGACCGTCAAGTGAAGGTTCTCGGCCTCGTGGTGTGGTTGCTGATCTACGCCCTCGCCGTTCTGGCATTCGCAACGCTCACGCAAGTGCGCGAGGCGTCCGCGCAGTCCACTTCCGACCGCGCCGCCCGCTACGACGATTCCGACCTCCCCCGCTATCCCGCTGGCCCGCCGCCGGTCGTCACCGAGCCCAGCGACGAGCCCTCCGACCGCGCAATCAGCTCGCCGTGGCAGCTTCGCGGGTGGCTGCTTGTGGACACGCGGCAACAGAACGGGCTGTACGGCGGGTTGCTCGGGTTTGCGTTCGCGCACCGCTATGGCGGCGTCGAGGTGCAGACCTACACCGACAGCTGGAGCAACGGCGGGCGCATGGGCTTTTTCGGGCATGCATGGGGGTCACTGACCGCCGGCGACAACCTCGAACTGTCGGCGCACGTCTCCGGCTACTCGCACACCGCTGGCGCGTTCGCCGGTGCCGATAGCGGCTACGACCTGTCGCTGCGACTTGGCGCGTTCGGCGAGGCCGAGTCCGCGCACGGCGGCGTGCTGGTCGACGTGGCGTGGCAGGGGCGCAGCGACTTCGCGGTGTACCTGCTGGCCCACATCCACGCGTGGCCTGGCTGGGGTGGGTTCGGCTTGGACCTGTTGCTTCACGGCGGCTCTGGCGGCGCGTCTGGCGCGTGGCTCGACGTGTGGGTGGGCGTGCAGCACGAGTCGGGGTTGGCGTTGCGCTGCGGCGTGGTGCTGCCCAACAACGGCAACGGCGGTGTGCAGCCGCTGTGGTGGGGGCGCGGGCTGAGCGTTGGCGACAGCGGCAACGAGACGACGTTTTACGCCGCGCTTGAGTGGAGGGGCTGATGTTGACGAGCGAACAGATCCAGCAGTTGGCGATCGCGCTTGGCCACGGCCAGGGCTCGTTCACCGAGGATGACCTGGTGCGCGCATGCAAGTGGGCCGAGTGCATCTTGATCGACCACGGGCTGCTCTCTGTGGTTCTCGACGGCGATGCCGGGATCGACTTTCGCGGCGATGAACCGGCCTTCGCGCCAACGGACAAGGGGCGCGCACGGGTCCAAGCATTGATCGCCGACTCGGGCAACTAAATCGGCGGGGTGGGCACGGGCGCTTGCGGGGCGCCCCCCACCCCGCGAGGACTACGACGGGACACGAAACAAAAGGAGAAACCATGGGACGGACCAACAACTTCGCAGGAACCGAGAACCGCATTCACAAGACCCTGGACGACGCCAAGGCTAATCGGGCCGGTGGAGAGAAGGCACGCATCTGGAAGGTTAGCCGGCCCCCGGCGATTGGCGGCATCGTCTACGTGTGGTCGGGGAACAAGCAGACCGCCATTTCGCTGGCCGCCGACCGCGACGGCTACACGGCCAACGTGGCCGAGCGCAAGGATCCACCGGTGCCACTGGAACGTCTCGACACCGAGGCGTTGCTGGCGGAACTCAAGCGCCGCAGCAACAGCAACGGCAAGCACCACGCATGACCCGCCGCCTCACCGTCTACCTCTGTTGTGCCCTCACCCTGACCGTGCTGCTGCCGCTCGCGCTGCTGGCGCTCGTCGCCGCGCCGCGAGCCGACTACCGGAGCAACTGACCCATGCGCGTCATCATCGCCGGCTCACGCACCATCACCAACCTCGCCACCGTCGAGGCCGCCATCAAGGCATCCGGCTGGCGCGGCAGCATCGCCGAAGTCGTGAGCGGTGGTGCGCGCGGTGTGGACACGCTGGCCGAGGCGTGGGCCGCAGAACGAGGCATCGCCATCACGCGGTTCCCGGCCGACTGGCGCACACACGGACGCGCTGCTGGCCCGATGCGCAACCGCGAAATGGCCGAGTACGCGGACGCGCTGATCGCTGTGTGGGACGGCGAGAGCCGCGGCACCGCCAACATGATCGAGGAGGCCCGCAAGCGTGGGCTGCCGATCCACCGCTATCACGCAACCCCCTGACCCGGAGTCACTGACCATGTCGTGAAACGAACCACGGCCCGGTGCGCCGCGAAGCATCACCGGGCCGGGTCGAGCACGAGCAGCGAACACGAGCAAGCGAACCGTAACCGGAGATCATGATGGCAGACGCGACACACGAGGGCAAGGGGCGCATCTATGTCGCATCGAGTTGGCGCAACGAATACCAGCCGCACGTAGTGCAGACGCTGCGGCAAGCGGGATTCGATGTGTACGACTTCCGCAACCCGCGGGAGGGCGACAACGGGTTTTCGTGGCGGGAAATCGACGCTGACTGGCAGGACTGGACGCCTGCGCAGCATCGCAAAGCGTTGAGTCACCCCGTGGCGCGGGCGGGGTTTGATTCCGACCTCGACGCGATGAAGTGGGCGGATGCGTGCGTGATGGTGATGCCTTGCGGACGCTCGGCGCACCTGGAGGCGGGTTACTTCGTCGGCGCCCGCAAGCCGCTGGTGATCCTGCAGGTGGACCAGGCCGAACCCGACCTGATGTACGCGATGGCAGATCACTTTCTGGTGTCGTTCCACGAACTCGATGCGGTGTGCGACGAGCTTCAAGCCGCCATCGCCAGGGCCACCGGCCGGGAGGTGAGCCGTGGCTGATCGCACACCCATCAACGACGGCGGACCCGCGTTCCCGCAAGCTGTGGCGGACGGCCACAACGAGGGGGTGACGTTTTCCTGCGACATGGAAGACGGCGGCGGTATGAGCCTCCGCGACTGGTTCGCCGGTCAGGCGCTGGCTGGACTCGCCTCGAAGGGGGTCGAGGAGGGCGCCGTCGCCTCGGAGATCGCCCAAGCGTCGTATCGCATCGCCGACGCGATGATCGCCGCCCGTGACGCGAAAGGCGGTGCATCGTGACCACCCTCCACACCGCCCACCACGCCCCCCGCCACCCGGACGACGGCCTCCTCGACCAGCTGCGCCCCTCCGGCCGCTGGCACGACGAGTGCGCCCAGCGCTGCCACGATGAACTGCTCAACACCGTCGACGGCGGCCTCGCCGACCTGGGCCTCGCGCTGCAACGGGCGATCACCGACGTGCTGCGCACGCTTGCTCTCGGCTCCACGCGGCTGCTGACGGCCGACGAGTGGGAGACGGTCGCGGACGCCGCGAATGACGTGTGGCAGATGGCGTGCGGGCCGCATCTGCGGCTGGCGAACGTGGCCGCGCAGATCGAGGAAGCCGCGAGTGAGCGGCGGCGGGAGGTGGGGCGATGACCACCCACGGCTGGTACTACCTCCACATCAACGGTGACTTGATATTCAAGCGAGACCTACCGGGCACGGCGGCGGACATCCGTGAGAGTGATCTCGCGAAGGCGCTCTGGTCGATAGACACCACCGACCGTGAAAGCGCGTGGTCGCTTCTGGTTGAGGCGCTGGCGGCTGGCGCGAATCCCGGCCGCGTACGCCAGTTGGCGGCGCTGTGGAAGTGCGACGACGACGATGCGCGCATCTACGCCAAGCATATCGGCGTAAGCATCAAGCGCGACGAGTCGGCGCTGTTAGCGCACACGGCGGACTTCATCAACATCGCGGAGTCGCCTGTCGGCTTCGGGGACACCGCACTTGAAGCGCTGGCTGGGCTGGCGAAGGCGCTGGGCTACCGCCCGTCGAAGATGTGGGGCTCGTCGTTCCGCGACCTCGTCGCCGGGAAGGGAGGTGCATCGTGACCCACCACACCGACCCCCTGACCCCGCGCAGCGACGAGCCGCGCACCCGCACACGCCGCGAGCGCGACCCGCTCACGCAGGCGATCCACGACGCGGTGAACCGCGAGGACTGGCCGGCCGTCGAGCGGTTGCAGCGCGAGTTGCCGGCGCTGGTGGCGCGGGCGGACGGCGAGAGCAACGACGAAAGCGAGGTGGCCCGTGGGTGAGATCACGCCGAACTATTGCGAACCGTGGTCAGTGATGGCTTTGGGACGACGACCTTACACGGTGGCTGTCACCAGTTCGACGCCAAGGCCACTGACCACCATCTGCATGGGCACGGACACCGGCGGCGGTCCGTTCTGGCCGGCATTGTGGCCTGGCGATCAGGACAAGTTTGCCCGCCGTATCGTCGCGTGCGTCAACGCCTGCGCTGGCGTGCCCATGGAAGCCCTTGAGGCCGACTGCCTCGGCAAGCTGTATGCCGCCGCACAGCGGTTGCTGGCCGGTGTGAACGTCGTGATGACGCGCGATGGGGTGGCCGCAACCGTTCTTATCGATGACCTTCGCGCGGCCGTCGAGATGGCACGCCCGGCCGACCAGCAGCGGGAGGTGGCGCCGTGACCACCACCAAACCAACCCACTGCTACGTCGGACGCGCAACGTGCGGGCACATCCGCGCCGTCATCATCGACGACCCGAAGAACGCGAAGAACGTCGCCAAGTTCTGCGGGCAGATGATCCGCGACGGGCTGGCCGTCGAGCGCATGACCGTTGTGGCGTTCAAGGCCGACGAGTCGTTCGCCAGTGAATGCGAGACGTGCGCCGAGCGCCAGAAGCCGAAGCGAAAGAAGGTGGCGCCGTGACCCTCTACCACCGCATCGTCGCCCAGCACAGCGGGATCGCCTACCACGCGGGCTGGTTCCCCGGCGAGTCGCCAGCCGCTGCCATCCAGTCGGCGCGTAACGGGCGCAGTCACCTGCCGGCGCACGCGAGCCTGCGCGTGGTCGAGACGCTGACCGCGGATGAGTTGGCCGACGTACACCGCCGGGTGATCCCGCTGCAACAGCCGAGCGTGCCGCTGGATCGGGTGCGGCGGGCGCGGGAGGTGGCGCGATGACGAACCGCCCGCACATCCTCGAATCCGAGCGGCCCGACGGTGCCTATCACCCGGACGACGATCCGCCGAAGGGCCGCCCGCGCATTTCGACAACCACAATCCTCCCGCCAAAGCGCGATCGCGTGTCCGACATGCTGCTCGCTGCGATGTGCGCCGCGCAGGACGAGGGGCGCCACGAACTGGCCGACGCCATCTGGTCGGTCCACCAGCAGACGTTGCCGCCGGTGGTCGCGACGGAACGGAGGGCGCTGTGATGGACACGCTTTCCGAGGCCCGCGTGCGGCTCGATGTGCCGCCGGAGGAATACCACCGCCGCGAGCTGGGCACCGTCACCACTGGCGCTCTCAAGGCCATGCGGCGGACGCCAGCGCACTACCGCGCATGGGTCGAGACGCCAGATCGACCCGCCGACGAGTCGCCCGCATTGGCATTCGGTCGCGCCGTTCACGCGGCCGTGCTGGAGTTCGACCGCTTCCGCGAGCAGTACGTGATCGAGCCCGCGTGGGGCGACCGCCGCCGCAAGGCCGAGCGGGACCGCTACCGCGCGTGGAAGGCGCAGGCGAACGGCCGCGAGCCGATCAGCGGTGAGGACTTTCTCCACGTTGCCGGGATCGTCAAGAGCCTGCATGAGCATCCGCTGATCGGGCGGCTACTGGCCGCCGAGTACGTCGCTGAGGCAACCGTCGAGTGGATCGACCCGGAGACGGGCCTGCCCTGCAAGTGCCGGCCGGACTGGTGGGCGCGGGGCGGCATGAACCTGATGGTGGATGTCAAGACGACGCAGGTTGCCGACGCCGGACGCTTCGCGTGGTCGTGCCGCGACTACGGATACGACCTGCAAGTCGCGCACTACACGGCCGGCGCGGAGGCGGTCGGGGAGCGTTGCGACTTCATCTTTGCCGCCGTCGAGAAGGAACCGCCGTACGCCGTGGCGGTCTACCAGATTGACGAGTCGGCCATCGACGAGGCCCGCGACGAACGACGGGCCGCGATGCTGCGGATTGCCGAGTGCGTGGAGACGGGCGAGTGGCCCGGCTACCCCAGCGAGATTCAAACCCTGTACCTGCCACGGAGGAAGCGATGACCGGCACGGACGCGGAACTGATGATCCGGGCAGCAGAGTGGCTTCTGCAAGCCGAGAAAGACGCCACTGACAGCGACATGAGCGCGGGATACGGGAACGCGGCATCGCTTCTCTTGCAGCGCGCACGGAACCTTCAGCGCCGGGCGGACTTCACGCCCGCCCCGTGGGTGGACACATCCCCCGGACAGCCCGTTCACATCGGAAAAGTCTCATACGGATCAATCGTCGCGCCCGAATCATTCGTGGACGAAGAACGATCTCGCGAGGAGTACGGCGGCGACCTGATTTGCGAGAGCGTCAATCAGCGCAACCGGCCGCTGATCGTCAACGCGCCCCATCTATACGCGGTATGCCGGAAGCTGTGCGACTGGCAGCTGAAGGCTCCCGATGTCGACCTGTTCTCGATCATTGCAGATGCCGAATTTGCGCTTGCGGCGGTGGAACAGCGTGAGCCGGATACGGCCCTTTTGAAACGACCTGTGGCTACGGAAAAGACCAGCGGAGGCAATCATGACTGAGACTGCAACCACGCTCGCCACGCCGAAGAACGGCGAGGCAACGAAGGCCCCGCTGACCATCAAGGACTCGCTGCCGATGGCCGGCATGGTCAAGAGCCTCGCCAACTCGACGCTGGTGCCGAAGGAGTATCAGGGCAACGTCGACAACGTGATGATCGCGATTGACGTGGCGCAGCGGATCGGCGCGTCCCCGTTCGCGGTGATGCAGAACCTCGACATCATCCACGGCCGGCCGTCGTGGCGGGCCACGTTCCTGATCGCGACCGTCAACGCCAGCAAGCGGTTCACGCCCCTCCGCTTCCGCTTCGAGGGCGAACGCGGATCGCCGGAATGGGGGTGCCGCGCCTACGCGACGTGCCTGGAAACGGACACGGAGTGCGAGGGAACGCTCATCACCATGCAGATGGCGAAGGCGGAGGGATGGAGCACCAAGAGCGGCAGCAAGTGGCTGACGATGCCCGAGCAGATGCTGCGCTACCGCGCGGCGGCGTTCTGGCAGCGGGTCTATTGCCCGGAGCTGTCGCTGGGCATCCACACGACCGACGAGGTTGACGACATGCACGCGGTTCGTCACGTTGAGGTGACGCAGGCCGGTTCCGCGCAGGCGTTGCAGCAGCGGCTGGAATCGTCTCTGGCGACGGCTGCCGCGCCGGCCGCAGACACGCCTGCGCAACCGGAGGCGCCGCCTGCCGAGCGCGAGGGGCACTGGCTCACTGGACTCCGGCGCCACAGCGGCGTGGCGACCGACATCCGCGACCTTGCCGACAAGCTTGTCGCCGCCGGGTGGCCGAAAAACCTGATCGTCGAGGACTTCCGCGAGCAGACCGGCGCGCAAAGCCTGATCGACCTGTCCACCGACAAGTACGAGGCCGTGCGCGATCGGCTGGCGCTCGAGCTGTCGCGGGTGGATGCGCCCGACGGTGGGTCCGACGACTGAGCACCAGGCCGGTAGCACAGGGCAGCCGTGAGCCTCGGGGGTGGCTCGCGGCAGGGGTTCGAGGCCCCGCCGGCCTATCACAAGCAGGACAGGCCCCGCCGAGAGACAGGATGCCGCGTTGCGCGCGGCGTCGCAGGCTGCACAGGAGCGACCGTGAAGATCGAGATACCCGGCGAACCAGTCGCGCAAGGGCGACCGAAGGCCACGACGGTCAACGGACGCGCCCGCGTGTACGACCCGGCCAAGTCGCGCAACTGGAAGGCGACCGCGCAGCAGCACATGCTGGCGCAGCGCGCTAACGGTGCGGTTCTCGATGGCCCGCTGGCGGTGACCATCACGGCGATCTTCACGATGCCAAAGAGCCGGTATCGCAAGCGCGAGCCGCGACCGCGCGAATGGCACACGAAGCGACCCGACGCCGACAACATCGCGAAATGCGTCAAGGACGCCGGGACGGGCGTGCTGTGGATGGACGACAGCCAGATCGCGGTGCTGACCGTGGAGAAGGTGACCGGCGCGCAGGGCGAGGCGCCGGGCGTGATTGTCGAGGTGTTGCCGATCAAAGAGCCCGGTCGCGAATGGGCGCAGCCGAAGGTGACCGAAGGAGCACGCGCATGACCGCCGAAGCGACACACGACCAGCTATGGGCGGCCTGCAAGAAACTGCCCGGCGACTACGACCCGTGGGGCGATGTGACCCGCTGGGAGCACGGCGATCAGGCGTACCCGGACTGCTCGACCGGCTGCCGATTCTTCCACACGTTGGAAGGCCGGCGCGGGGCGGATTGGGGCGTCTGCTGGAATCCGGCGTCACATCGCTGCGGGCTGCTGACGTTCGAGCATCAGGGGTGCCAGCAATACGAGGGGAGCGATGATGACTGACCAACGCGAAGCCGTGATCCAAGCCACGCGCGAACTAGCGCCGCACATCATGATGCTGGCGCCGCCCGGACTGGCAGCCGATCTGATCGCTACATTGGATGCTGCGCTGGATGCGCTGGACGCCAAGCCGATTGCCAGCCAACCAACCCCCGTCAACACCGCCCGCAGCCAGCCGGTGACGCCCGCCGTCATGCAGTTGCTGGACGACATCAACCTCAACAGCCTTGCCGATGACGTGGCCGAGCGTGATCGCGTCGGCCGTGAGCGGTACGGGCAGCCGCTGCACACGCACGACGGGCGCGACGCTGCGCGGGACTGCTACGAGGAACTGCTTGACGCCGTGCAGTACGCGGTGCGATGCGGGCTGGAGGCCATCGACCTCGGCGGGCCTGTTGGCTGGGGGGCGATTGCCGTTGATGTGGCGCGCATCGCCGAGTGCGTCCGGCGCCTGATCGAGGACGACGGCGTATCCGGCACGTACCGCCTGCACCGCGAGACGCCCGACTGCGGGACGGAGCGCCCGGCGGCCGAGCGCGTGGAGCCGGGGGAGGTGGGGACGTGAGCCTGCCGACACCCTACTACGAGCGGGATGGCCTGCGCATTTTCAACGGCGACTGCATCGACGTGCTGCGCGCGATGCCGGCCGCGTCGGTTCACTGCGTCGTCACGTCGCCGCCGTATTGGGGGCTGCGAGACTACGGCGTGGACGGGCAGATTGGTCTGGAGGAGACCGTAGACGAATGGGTCGCGCGGTTGGTTGCGGTGTTTGATGAGGTGCGCCGCGTGCTGCGCGACGACGGCACGCTGTGGCTGAATCTGGGGGACAGCTACGCCAGTTCGCCGCCGGGCAATGTCGAGGGGGTTGGTCGAACAAGCGGCCTGAATGGAGCCAATGGGAGCAACGGAAAATACCGCGAAACTCTCAAGTCAGGGCACGCGCAAAAGATGAACACGGTTGTTGGCGGATTGAAGTCAAAGGACCTCATCGGACAGCCGTGGATGGTCGCCTTCGCCCTGCGTGCCGCTGGCTGGTACCTGCGCAGCGACATCATCTGGCACAAGCCATCACCGATGCCGGAGTCCGTCCGCGACCGGCCGACGAAGGCGCACGAGTACCTGTTCCTGCTAGCGAAAGCGCCTCGCTACTACTTCGACGCGGAGGCTGTGCGGGAGGATGGCGCCGGCAGGCTAGACCGATGGCCGGGGCCAAAGGGCCGGATTGGAGGGGATCGACACTCGGCCCAATCGCTGGCCGAAGCAACCGGCCGCAACCTCCGCGACGTGTGGACCATCCCGTCCGAGCCGTTCCCCGACGCGCACTTCGCGTGCGTCGATGCCGACACGGAGTGTCTTACATCGGAAGGCTGGAAGCGACACGACGAGATCAAGCCTGGCTCGCTTGCCGCGCAGTTCGATATTGACTCGCAGCGCCTCTCGTGGGGCGCGGTCGAGGACGTGGCCAGATACAGCGTGACCGACCAAGAAATGGTTGTTGCACGCAACCGCGACCTTCGAATGGTTCTGACGCCGAACCACAGGTGCGTCGTTCAGCTTCGCCACAACAAGACGCGCGAGTATCAGAAGCCTGTGGTCGTGCGTGCCGACGAACTGAAGGCCAGTCACGGGGTGCCGGTGGTAGCCGAGTGGGAGCCTTGCGGCGACTCGTCCTTGCCGCTGGAGTGGGCTGAATTGCTTGGCTGGTACATAGCAGAAGGATACGAGAACAAGTCGTCCCTCGCGGTCGAAATCTACCAGTCCGAATCTGCCAACCCGACACACTGCCGACGAATCGAAGAACTGTTGCGGCAGACCGGAGTCGAGTGGACACGGGCGCAAGCCGAACGCCTGTGGAAAGATCGCCCGTCAGTCCAGAATGCATATCGCGTCGCTGGCTACGGAGCCATGCGGCTCCGTGAATTGGCACCAAAGAAGCGCATCCCGGTCAGCGCACTCATGTGGTCGCACGATAGGTGCGAAGCGCTTTTGCGTGGGCTGATTCACGGAGACGGTCACACTCGGCAAGACGGTCGGGCCTGTTTCGTACAGAGGGGCGCCGACCAGATCGACATGTTTCAAGCCTTGGCTGTCAGGTGCGGCCTTGCCGCGTGCGTCAGCCCACGGATGGCTCCTGGCGATCTATGGACGTGCTACCTGACCAAGCACAAGACACGGTCGTTCCGCGGGACTGCCGGAGCCGGGGCGCCGCCCGCGGTTGAAAGGTACAGCGGGATCGTGTGGTGCCCGAAGCTGCCTCTCGGCACATGGCTGGCACGGCGCAACGGCCGAATCTTCATCACCGGGAACACCTTCCCGACGCGCCTTGTCGAGCCGTGCATCAAGGCCGGCACGAGCGAACGCGGTTGCTGCCCGGCGTGCGGCGCGCCGTGGGTGCGGGAGGTGGAGAGCGGTAAAGGAGACGCTTACACAAAGGCGGCACGCAACAACGGACGACCGGACGGCGGCGAGCGCCGGAACTTGGGCGGCGGACAGAAGGAGTGGAACTCTTACGCACCGCCGAGCACCACCGGCTGGTCGCCGTCCTGCGCGTGTGATGCCGGCGACCCGATCCCCTGCACCGTGCTCGACCCGTTCGGCGGCAGCGGCACTACGGGCGTTGTTGCCGAGAGCCTGCTGCGCCGCGCGGCCTTGATCGAGCTGTCGCCCGAGTATTGCGCCATCGCGAAGAAGCGCCTCGGCTCACAACGGAGGCTGTTCGCATGACTGCCACCAGACCACCGAAAATACTGCCTTGCCTAGCCCGCCGCGTTCGTCGTAAACTGCTCGTAGCGGAGGGGGCCAATCCCTCCGCGAGCAGGCGGGCTACGGCAAGGCTCTCACCCCTTCCCGCAGCCCTGATCACAACGACTGAAGAGGAGTCGTCATGACTGAGCCCACGCTACCTAGCGGCGATCCGTCCGTCAACAAGACCGACGCGGCGCAACCCACACCAGACAACTACGACGAGCCCGTTCTCGCGGACGACTACCCGGTCTACTGCGGCTACCTCTATGTGGCCGACGGTCGGGTGATCGTGAGCGACATCGAGGGCGACGTTGCGCGCTTGAAGCGCGACACCGGGGCGCGCGAAATCCGCCGCTGCGACATTGTGGGACGCCAGGAGGCCGCCTCCAACGACGGAGGCAGCCATGAGTGACCATCAACCCACCAACCAGCCGGCCCGCGACGAAGGCTGGATCGCCACGGCATCCGGGCGGCGCGTCTACTTCGGCGAGCGGCGGCGCGAGAACCGCTACTCCATCGAGGACATCGCCCACGGGCTTGCGCATATCTGCCGGTTTGCTGGCCAGTGCCCGACGTTCTACTCCGTCGCCCAGCATTCGGTGCTGGTCGCCGAACAGGTGATGGAGCGCACCGGCGAGGCGTGGCTGGCCAAGGCCGCTATGCTGCACGACGCGGCCGAAGCCTACATGGCCGACATTCCGCGCCCGTTGAAGCTGATGCTGCCCGGCTACAAGGCGTTGGAGAAGGCGCTGGCGGCGAGCATCTTCCGCCAGTTCAGGCTCGCGTATCCCTTCGCCAACATCATCCAGGCGGTGGACAACGCGATCCTGGCCACCGAGGCCCGCGAGTTCGGCATGGCCGACCGCGGGGACTGGGATGTTCCGGACGCCATCGACGGCATCGAGATCGAGCCGTGGGGGCCGGACGAGGCGAAAGCGTCGTTCCTCGATGAGTGGCAGTTCTACTGCGATCGCGCAGCCGGCCTGATGGTGCCGCGCGTGTATCAGGCCGCCTCCAACGACGGAGGCGACGATGCCTGCTGATCACACCGGCGACCGAACGAGGGTGGTGTGCGACCTCCCGCATCATCTTCTGGATGCCTTGAAGCGAGAGTCGGCCGAGAGGAATGTGCCGATGGCCGGGATGTTGTCCCTGCTCGTCTGGCAGATGGCCGTGGAGCGCAAAAAGCGGGAGCGGGACGGCTTGTTGACCGCCCATTTCGGACACGAGATTGGAGGCGACGATGCCTGACCAGCAACCCACCGACAACCTGACCGGCGCCCAACTGATCGCACGCGAGCGCGAGCGGCAGCAGTCTGTCGAGGGCTGGACGCCAGAGCACGACGACCAGCACGTCAAGGGGCAGCTTGCGCTGGCCGCCATTTCGTATGCGGCGCCGGACTACTCCAAGATCGCGATTCACGAGGGCGGGATTCAATTCAGTCATCCTTGGCCATTTCTGACAAGGCTGACGAGATACGAAGAGGAGTGGGTGCAAGGGCATCCGAAGACCAAGGGGGACAGGCTGCATGATCTCGTGCGGGCCGGTGCCCTGATTGCGGCCGAGATTGACCGGCTCCAGCGCCAGCAGGCCGCCTCCAACGACGGAGGCGACGATGCCCGCTGACCAGCCCCGGCGACCCGCCGACGAACAAGCATTGTGGGACGACGCCGCGTGGTGCGTGCTGCCGACGCGGGCCTTTGGCGACAAGTCGCTGACGCCACACGCGCAAACCGTGATGCGGCTGATTCGCGAGCGGGACGGGCTGGCGTGGGAGCGTGACGCGCTGCACCAGCAACTGGCCGAGATGCGCGAGCAGGCCGGCGACGGCGCGGAAGGGGATGGCGCGTGACCACATCCACCTCCACCAGCCACGACGAACTGGTATGCCGCGCCCTGCGCTGGCTTCGCGGCACCATGGGCTGCTCCATCGTCATCAGCGAGTTCACGGTCACGTCCGAACAGGTGGACGCGATGGGCTGGACCGCTCACCGCTCGATCGTGGTCGAGTGCAAGACGAGCCGCGACGACTTCCTGCGCGACCGCAAGAAGCATCACCGCAAGAACGCCGACGGCGGACTCGGTGACGAACGCTGGTACCTGACGCCGAAGGGGCTGATCAAGCCCGACGAACTGCCCGATGGATGGCTGCTGGCTGAGGTGTGGGGCACGACTGTACGCAAGATCGTCGGCCGTCGTGATCGCCGCATCGAGCGCAAGCGGACACTCTGGCAGATGGCCAACGAGAACCGGCTGCTGCTCTCGCTGGCTCGGCGGCTGGCCGGTTGCGCCGGAGAGGCCGAGCGGTTGCGGATCGTGGCGATGCAGAACGGCGAGCACAAGCAGCAGGAGGCCGACCATGCCGAGTGACCGCATCACGCAGGATCAGATCGACGCGCTGCGGCGCGAGCGGGACGAGGCGCGGGCAGCGCTGCGGGTGCGGTCGGCCGCGTTGGAGGTCGCCCAGCAGCACGTTCTCGAACTGATCAACCAGCATTGCTCGACGGACGAGTTGACGCACACCACGCCGGGCCGGGTCACCATCGACTCGTTCGGCATCTCGGCTAACGCTGACGCCATGCAGTGGTTGGCCGGCTGCGGGCTGATCACGATTCGATCGGCCGCGGGCCGGCGCGTGCTCGCGGACTGGGTGGAGGGCCGCGAGGCGGGGGAGGTGGACCGTGGGTGACGCGACCACCAAGAGCCGCCCGATCATCTTTGGCGGCGCCAACATCTGCGCGATCCTCGACGGCCGCAAGACGATGACGCGGCGCGTGGTGAAGCCGCAGCCGGACGGCGACTGCGCCCTCACGTCGGCCAAGTGGTACCACCCGACCGTGGTCGGTGCCGGCGGCATCGCGCATCCCGGCGATCCGGTGTTCGGCGTCTCGACGCTGGACGGCGAGCAGGCGTGGCGCTGCCCGTATGGGGCGCCGGGCGACATGCTTTGGGTGCGGGAGACATGGGCCGTGCTGGACATGGACGACGGCCGGCAGATCGTCGCTTACCGAGCCGGGTGTGACGAACATGACTGCTTCAACTACGTGGCGGCCGACGGAACCGTGCGGTGCATTCGGGTTGGGCCGTGGAAGTCGCCCATCCACATGCCGCGCTGGGCGTCGCGCCTGACCCTGCGCATCACAGACGTGCGCGTGGAGCGGGTAACGGAGATCAGCGAGGCGGATGCGCAGGCCGAAGGCGTCGACCCCGAACGCGAGGCGTTCATCACCGCCAACGGCGCTCGCGGACACCTGGGCATCGAGGGATACGGCCGGTTGGAGCCGGGCAACCTGCACCGCGTGGCGTTCGCCCGCGCGTGGGACGCCATCAACGGCAAGCGGCCGGGGTGCGCGTGGGCGGACTCGCCGTGGGTGTGGGTGCTGGGGTTCGAGCGCGTGGAGGTGGCCGATGCCTGAACCCACCGCCTACTACAACGACATCGACCCGCACGCCTGCGAGACACTGCGCCGGCTGATCGCGGAGGGGCTGATTGCACCGGGAGACGTGGATGGCCGATCAATCGCAGACATCCAGCCAGCCGACCTCGCCGGATACACGCAAGTGCACCTGTTTGCCGGGCTTGGCGGATGGTCCCTCGCCCTGCGACTCGCCGGCTGGCCCGACGACCGACCTGTTTGGACAGCCTCTTGCCCCTGCCAGCCGTTCAGTGTCGCGGGCAAGCAGCAAGGCGCCGACGACGAACGGCACCTCTGGCCGGAGGCACTACGCCTCATCTGCGAGTGTCGCCCTCTCGTTGCGATTGGCGAGCAAGTTAGTGGAGCTGGTGGATTTGAATGGCTCACCGGAATACTCGCTGACCTGGAGTCAGAGCTTTACCGGGTCGGGGCTTCCCGTCTCCCAGCTTGCAGCGTCGGCGCGCCGCACCAGCGACAGCGGCTCTGGTGGGTTGCCGACCGGATGGCCGACGCCAACAAAGGGGAACGCGGATGGATCGCAGATGGCGAAGGATGCCAGCCCCACCGGCAGACGGCCGGACGGCAGCAAAGCGACAGTGAGCCTGAACGCGGTGGAGCAGCTAGCGGCGTGGCCGACGCCGATGGTGGGGGACAGTCGATCAGCCCGAAACTCGACGGCAAAGCGAAACAAGATTCCACCAACGGGGATTTACGCCGGAGACACGCTGGTGGACGCCGTCAGCAAAGCAGCGGGATGGGCAACGCCGACGACCCGCGACCACAAGGACGGCGGCGCGACGCTGGAGAACACGCCGATCAACGCGCTGCTGGGCCGGCAAGTGAGCCTCGCGGGATGGGCGACGCCGCGAGCAACGGACGGCGAGAAGAACGAGCGGACGCCCGAAGGCGCGATGCGAGAAGCCGAGCGCAAGGGCGCGAACAACGATCTGGCGACGACAGCGCAAATGACTGGGGCGACCACTGGATCGCCTGCGCCGACGGACGACACCGCCGAATCCCCTCGCCAGTGCTTGAATCCGGGCTTCAGCCTTTGGTTGCAGTTGGGACCGTTCGCGGTCGCGTGGCTGCGCTGCGTCTTGCCGGCAACGCCATCGTCCCAGCCGTAGGGGCGCTGTTCGTGCGGGCCTACATGGCCAGCCAGTGGGGCGAGCGTGTGCGTGTGGAGGTGGACGGCCGCCGGGAGGGGGGAGCGTCGTGAGCAACGAGAAGCAAGAAAAGTTCTCGGCCTTTCTCGCGAAGTTGAAGGCCGCCATCAACCACGAGGAAACCCCCGAGGAGCTTGCTGAACGCAAAGAAGCCCAGCGCCGCAAGCGAGAAGAACACGAGCGTCAACTGGAGGAGGAGGCTGCCGATCGGGTGTTCTCGCTCACCAGAAGCAAGTTCTTTTGCGAGATGCTCGGGTACCCGGAGAACGCAACCAGAGAAGAAATCCTTGCCATCATGCGCGAGAAGAAGCGGCGCGAGGCAGAGGAGAAGGAGCAAGCCGAAGCGCGGGAGTTGGCCGAAAACAGGGCATGGTTGCGGGAGATGGACAGACGCCCACCGCCCACGCCGCTGAACGAGTTGCCGTACGCGGAGTATCTGCAAACCCCGCACTGGCACTTGAAGCGAAAGGAAGCCCTCAAGCGGGCCTACTACCGCTGCCAGCTGTGCGGGGCTGGCAACCTGGAACTGCACGTCCACCACACGACCTACGAGCGGCTAGGAGACGAGCACCCGGCCGACCTGACGGTTCTCTGCCATCGGTGTCACAAGGGCTACCACGAGCGGAACGGCCGCCATAAGAGGGGAGGCGCCGAATGAACTTCCGCAAGTGGGACAGCGTGGAGTTTGACAGGGTTCCCCGCTGGCTTTCCGAGTCGTCCATTTCCGACGGCGCTATCCGTATCTGGCTGCGGCTTCACGCACTCTGCGTGGCCGGTGGCGAAGCGTTCTGCATCGCCAGTACGTCGGACCTCATGGATGGCATCGACAGAACCGACCGGTGGTATCGCGACCGGATTCGGGAACTGGAAACGGTCGGCGCTGTCACCCGCGAAAAGGCAGGGCGGTCGTGGCGATTCCGATTATGGCCACACCGGAAGCCTGATTCCGGAACGCTGATTCCGGAATCCTCGCACCATAATTCCGGAATTGACGTTCCACACCGGAACGCTGGTTCCGCTATGGCTTGGGGGGAGGGGGGGTCTGTTTCTTTCGGAAACGGTAATGCCAGAGAGAAACAAGAGATAGAGAAAGAGAGAGAGAAAACGCGCGCGGGCGCGAGTCTCTATCCCGGAAGCGAGTCGAGCAAGAGGCCGGCGGCCAAGAAGCGGACAGCGACGAAGTACCCTCAGTGGTTCGAGTCGTGGTGGAGCAACCTGCCGGTGACCGTCCGCGATTCCAAGGGCGGCGCGCTCAAGCTGCTTGACGGCATGGAAGCCGGCTTCCGGCAGCGCGTCATGGAATCCGGCGCGCAATACGGCGCGATGGCCGCCAGCAACCCGGATGGCAGTTGGCGCGGCATCGTTGTCTGGATGAACGCGGCCGACTACGACAACGACCCCGAGGCGTGGCTGGCGCGGGCAATGAAGGGTGGCAACGGAAGCAACGGGCACAAGCGCGGCGCGCCCAAGGTCAGCGCCGGGTACCGGCTGCGAGAGGACGAGTTCTGATGTTCAAGCCAACACCCGAGCAGGCACCGTTCTGGTCCGAGGCGCTGGATCTGGTCGCGGCGTGGCCGTCGGCACAGTTCCGCGGCGTGTTCTGGCATGGGAAGCCCGGCACCGGCAAAACGCACTGCGCCCACGAGCTGGCTCGCGCCCTGCGACCACATCGGAAGTTCGCCGGCAAGGCGGCCGACCTCGTTGACGAGGTTCACGCGACGTTTGCCGGCGACCGTGACGCCCGCACGAGGTTCGCAATGCGCCGACAGATCGAGGCGGCGGACGTGGTTCTGCTGGACGACCTCGGCCGTGAACGCGACGGGTTTGGCCAGGACGTGATGTTCCAGTTGCTCGACGCGGCGCTGGCTTCGGACGCCTTTGTGATCGTGACGGCGAACCGTTCCGCGAAGGAACTGGCCGAGGCGTACAACGGCGACGACGGGCTGCGGTCAAGGCTATCACTGCTGATGCAGCGCGAGTGGGTGGAGATGCCGCACTTGCGCAAGGGTGGTGGACCGCCGCGGCCGACGATCCATGGCGGGGAGGCTGTGGAGCACGGACCGCCAGTGACAGCGGAGAAGGCAGCAGAGATCCGTCGCCGTCACGGGTTCGACCTGCGCCGGCTGGATGAAATCGGGTCCGTGGAGTGGATCGAAGAACAGGAGAACTCGAATGGCCGGGATGAAGGAACTGCGCCGACGCAAGCGGGGTGAGAGGGGCAAGGGCGAGTCCTACCCGTGGGACGATCTGCCCCTTGGCCAGCGGCCGGACATCGAAATCGTGATGGCCATTGGAGCAGACCGCCAGACGGTGAAGCGGGCGCGTCGACGCCGAGGAATTGTCGGTCGCAGCCGGTATCCGGCGCCCGCGAGCCGGTACCCCTCCGGCACCACCCAGGACGACCTCGACGGCGCAGCCCCGGCATTCGGGTGACCCAAGGAGCAAGCGAGACGCGAACAGGAGCGATATGATGCCGCGAGATGAGTGGATACAGAACTTGTTCAACGAATTGCTTGATGGCCACCGAGCCAAACGGGCGCTCACGCAGTTGACGCTTCGCAGGCTGATCGACGTGCTCGACGGTGTTGATCCCGAGCGCCGCGTTGCGATGTCGATGACGGCCGACAGTTACCGTGGATACTACGCCGATCTTGCCTTCGAGCCGTTTGCTGATTCGGAGCCGACAACGGCTGGGCGGCTGGCTGAGTACGCCCGCAGCCTGATCGGCCAGACCTTTGAGGGGTACAAGGGTGGCGATTTTGTCATGGACGAGCACACGCCCCTGTGGGTGGCGTGTTGGGGTGATCTCGGGCACCGGCTGACCGGCCTTGACACGTCGTCGGATCCGATCATGCCAGTGCTTCACGAGGACGCACTGTGACTACCCTCCACTGGCAACCAGCCGCGCGGCTACTGGCCACCATCCTCCCAGCTCTGTTTGCCGAGCGACCACTGCGACCCGGCGAGCAGGCTACGGCCAAGCGGCAGGCACTCGGGTACGCAGCGAGTCGCAAGTTGCGGGACGCGAGCAATCGAAAGGACGCACGATGACGACGAATGACCAACCCACCGCTCGCGAGCCTGCGCCGGAGCCCGCGGACGATGACGAACTGGCGAGGATCGAGGCGGCAATTGCGGCCGTGAAGGGGCGCGTTGACATCCACACCGCAAGGCCGGGTGATGGCTCGCCGGGCGACTACTATCAGGACGCGGGGTCGATTCTCGCCGAGATTAACGACGGCGACTTGCCCGCGATGGGACGGACGGCGGTCATTGCCAGCGCCAACCAGAACTTCGAGTGGCGGCACGACCTTGGCCGGCTTATGGCGATGCTGCTCCGGGACGCGGAATGCCTCATCCAGCGCGTGCGGGACGCGGAGCGGCGGGCGCAGCAACTGACGGTGGCAATGCGAGCGATCGAAGGCTGCCGAGAGGGGTATATGGACGACGAGCGGTGCGCGGCCATGCGCCGTATTGCCCGTGAGGCGCTGAGCAACGGAGGCAACAGCGATGAGTGACGCGACCGACAAGCTGGTGGAGGCGGTGCGGCCGATCCTCGAATACCTCGATTCGGCCCTCATGTGCGGAAATGACCTTTCAGGCCTAGCGGAGCCGCTGAGGCGAGCCCTCGCGTCCTACGAGCAGGCGCAGGGCGACTGGCTGCCGGCCGGCGAGGTGCCAGACAAGCCAGACGACCGCGCCCTGCACTGGAGTCTCGATGTGTCCACCACGTGGGCCGAACCGGAGCCTGAGTGGATTGGCCCCAGCAATCGTCCGTGCAAGCACAAACGCTGGTCGCGCCGGCCGATCACGCCGCCACCGCCACCGAACGAGGAGCCGACTGATGAGTGAGCGCGATCACAAGCCCGACAACCTCGCGAACATCACGCGCGCATCCCGCGACGAGATCGATGCGCTGGCCGGCCAGTACCTGCGCGAGCGCGACGAAGCCCGCGCGCAGTTGGCCGAAGCGCGGCGGCTGATCGAGGACGCAAGCCGCTATCCCGGCAGCTTTGCCGGGGCCGAGCAATTCCGTACCGAGTGCGCGGCGTGGCTGGAGCGTGACACACAGCCCTGCGGCCACCCGCGCAGCGCGATCGTCAGCAGCGATGAGGGAACACACTACTGCGGCGCGTGCGCGAAGGAGGCGGGGCATTGATGTGGTGGATGCTGGCAGCCGCCGCCCTGGCGGTATCGGGATTCTTCGCGCGGCTGCCTTACGTCGTTCCCGCACGCTGGTTCTTCGGCCGTCCGAGGTCGGCAGAGGCGCTTGGCCGTGCGTGCATCGTGCTCGGTGCTCCGGCATCGCTGGCCGCTCGCGTCACCAGTCTCGTCGCCGTGGGAATCCTCGTCGTGCTGTCGGCACCGATCATTGCTGGCGCTGAGTGGTGGTGGTGCGCAACCAGAACGTGGGACCTGTTTGATTCTTCCAAGTGGCCGGAGCAAAAGGGGAGGACGCGGTGATGGATCTTTTCAAGGACGAGCCGCCATTCTGGCCGGGAGCCGTCGTCACATCGGACGGCCAGCGGGTGTACGGACACGCGCTAACGTGCCCGTGCGAGGCGTGCCGCTGGATCCGGGAGCGAAGCCGTGAACAACGCGGGATCATCGCTGAGACGGCGCGGAAGATGAACGGGGGGACCAGTGCCGCATACCGTTGACGCAATCACCGCAACCACCGCGACCACGACCGCTGACTACGCCGCGATCCGCGCGCACCTCGACGCGCCGCGTGCGACCGTGTTCGTGCCGGACGGCCCGCACCAGCGGCTGGCGGACGTGGAGCCGTGCGTGGAGTGCGCCGGTACCGGAAGGAGACTATCCATGGCCATTACCCGCGCCAGCACTATCTATGAGCGGCGTGCGACTGGATGGATCACCGATTGCTCGGACTGTCGCGGCACCGGCCGTACCAACACGCTTGACCCCGACGACCCCCTTGCCGGACTGTCGCCGTCGTGCGCGCACATCGCTGTCCGCGAGGCGTGCTGGATGGTGCTGCCGATTCTGGAGGATGCGTCAGACCTGAGGCATTGGCGCGAGGCGCTGTCCGGCGGCCTGCCAGAGGTGGATTGGCCGCGTTTGTCGGGAGAACCGGAACCGGCCAATCGTGCCGACCTCGCGATCCGCTGGTGGGTCAAAGAGGTGTACGCTCGCGACCGGGGCTATACCGTGGATGCCCGGTCGTGTCGGCGGGATGCGATGGAGTGCGCACAAGCGGCCGGCCTAGACCTGGCGAAGTGGAACCGCAGAGTCCGCGCGGTACTCGCGTTCCGCGACGTTGCGACGGCAGAACTGGAGGTGGGCGGATGACCGACCAGCCAGACGACAACCGCATCCGCTTCATCGACCGCGACCGCGAGGAATCGCACGGCACCCGGCAGCATCTCGAGGCGATGGTGCGGTACCTCGAACTCTGCATGCTTCAGTCGATCATGCTGCCGTTCGACATCGAGCAGGCGATCCGCGATGCCAGCCAAGACGTTCATCCCGACGCGGGCGATGATGGAAGGGACTGACCGATGAGCGCCGACCGCGAACGCGAACTGCTGCTGCGCCTCGAAGCCGAAGTCCGGCGTCTCGTCGGCCCAGCCTACCGAGCCGAGCACAACCGAATCCGCGAGGTTCTGGACGCGCTGGACAAAGCCAGGGGGACTGACCGATGAGCGAGACGACGCAATGCCGCAACTGGACCGGAACCGGCAGATTCGATGCTCGTTGCTACCGGGATGCGACCGGCGATGACGGACTGTGCAACATCTGCCGCGCAGCCATAAAGCGCGGAGAGGAGCGCACGCGCAAGTCGATGGAAAGGCACGAGGCCAAGCGGAAGGCACGCGCCGACCGCAAGAGGCGCGAACGGGCCGTTCTGTCGGCGGCCAAGAAGTGGCGCAAGCACCCGACTGAGTCGAACGCTGAGGCGCTGGTCGCTGCTGTGGACGAACTGCGCGGAAAGGCAACCCGATGAGCGAGACGATGGTGCACCTGCCTCCACGATATCCGCGTCGTATGGTGATGCGGTACTTCGCCATCCGCGCAAGGCTCGACATGGGGCCGGCGACAACCCAGCAGTGGGCGGCGTTCTTCGGCAACACCCGCGCTGGCCAGTCCGGCATCGGCTACCGCCTTGCGGCCGACACCGACCGCTACGAAGCCGCGCCAGCGCCACCGGGCCAGCAGGGCCTTCCCGTGCCATTGCGCAGGGTGCTGGCGGCAGACGCGGACGTGGAGGCGGATGCCGAGTTGGAGCGCGTTGGTCGACTCGGCGATTGGGTCCGGTGGCAGACGGTGAGCGACATTTCCGAGCGGGGTTCCGCGCGCACCGTCACGCCGCTTCCGATCGGCTGGTGGCGGCCCACGCAGGACGCGGACGCGCGGGTGCGCATCACCACTCGCCAACTGCGCGCGCTGATCCCGTTCCGCGGCGCGACGGGGGTGGAGTGTGAGGCGTGCGGTGGCGAGGGCATGACCGACTGGGGCGGAACGCCGCCCTACTTTCAGGATGGTTCGCCGGTTGCGTGCTCCGAGTGCGGAGACGGCGATCTGCGGCGTGGCACAGGCCGCATCATGCCGGAGCGCGTCGAGCAGGAGCAGGACGCGGGGGTGTGCGGGTGCGTGATCCAGCGACCGTCAGCGTCTCAGGGCTCGCCGGATTGGAACCGCTGGCTGGCGTCGCTGCCCACCAGCCCCGAGGACTATCTGGGCCGGCATGTCGGGTACGTGAACCCGGACTGCCCCGTGTGCGCGACAACGGGCCGGTCGGACGGCCGCCGCGCCCCCGGCGAGGACTACGACGGCGGGGATGGTCGGGTCTGGTCGGATCGATGGGAAGACGAACGCAACGGCGGCGTGGCGCTGCGCGGGTGGTGGTCACACGCCGTCGGCCTCGTAGCCGACGTGTTGGACCCAGCCGACGAACTCGACCGCCGCGACGCCCACGACACCATCACGCTCACCAGCGGGCGCACGATCGCGCGAGCGTGGGTCGCCAGCGTAGGCGCAGGGGAGTAGCTGAGGCATGAGCCACATCCGCCGCATCATCCGCGCCGCCCGATCCGCTGGCTGGCGAATCCAGACTACCCGTGCCGGCTGGCTCTTGCTGCCACCAGACCGCAGCCTGACGCCCGTCGCCATCCACCGAACGCCGTCCGACTACCGCGCACACCGCAACATCCGAGCCCAACTACGCCAACGCGGGCTGGACGTGTAAAGCGCTGGCAGGGGAGTAGTGCTGATGAAGGATGACAAGCGCTTGGCGGCGTCCTACGCCCGGCAACGTGAGCATTGCGCCCGCGTGATCACGCCGTTTGTGCCCACGCCGTACTACATTGGCTTCGACCATCCGGCGACGGCTGGCAGTCCTGCCGTTTGGTTCGCGATGAATGTAGAGCGCGAGCAGTGGTACGAACAGCGCGCGCGGCGCCTGCGGGTGGAGTCGTATCCTGCCGGGACGTTCATCGCGCAGCGCCGCCGCTGGTACACGCCAGTCCGCGAGGAAGTGCTGCTGTGGGACTGCGAGCTGCTGGCGTGCGTCCTTCTGGCAGCAAACGCCCTACCGCACAGAACGCACCTGGATATGGCTTGCGAGGATTCGATTTAAGGCCGGATCGTCGGGCAACTGGACCCCTACCCCTCATCGTCTGACTCGTTGGCCCCTGAGCCGTTTTCTGCTGCGTCCTGCTGCGATCTGTAGTCCGGACGCCAGCGAGTCGGCAGACCCAACTCGAGCAGCAGCCGGTTGATCTCGCGGTGGATGATGTCATTGACGGCGTTCCGAACCACCCGCTCGATGTCCAGAAGGTCATCCATGGCCAGCACGGATTGCGCAATCAGTTTCTCGCCCTTCGGCCGCGGGATCTCGTACCCCTCCCATTCGACTTCGACGCCACCAACCAGTCCGACCAGCGTTTCGCCGTCGCCGGTGGAGTCGCGGTACACCAGCGGTCGGACGAACTTCGGGTAGGTGCTGGGGTCGGCCAGCTTCGCCACGGTGCGGTACACGCTGTTCCGCTTGTAGTTCATCCCGATCTCGAGCGAGCGCTTCCACAGCTCGGCGATCGTGACGAGCCCGCCCTCTCGCTCGGCGAGGTCCGCGATAATCAGCTTCTCCAGCTTGTTCAGCTTCGCCTTGCCGGTCGCGCCGCCGCCGACGATCGTACCGTCGGCGAGCTTCACCTTCTGCCGCAGTGCTGGTCTGCCCATCAGTTTGTCCCCCGTTCCAGCGCGCGACGGATCGTGGTCCGGTGCCATCGCGTGCCTCGAGCCGGCATTCCCTCCGCGTTCAGCCGTTCGGCGATTGCCCTTGTTCCGAGCCCGTCCGCGCGCATCTGCTCGATGGTCTGCAGCACGGGCTGCTCCAGTGGACACGGCTCAATGCTGGTGCCGTCGGCGGCAAGTCGCCAGCCGAACGGCGGTTCCCCGCCGGTGAATTCGCCCCGGCGCTTCTTGCCCTGCATCGCAGCGCGGGTCCGCGCCTTGATGATGAGCCGCTCGTACTCGCTGAATGCGTCGATCATCCGGCGCATGAGGATGCTGGCCGGATCATCGTTGTCGGTGCCCTCGCCAGCGGCCGACACGACGCGGGCGCCTTTGCGTGCGACGGCGCTTTCGATCATCGCCACGTGGATCGGGTCGCGCCCGAGTCGGTCACGCCGGGCGACGACCAGCACGGCACCTTTCTGCAGGCTGGCGATGGCTTCGAGTAGACCCGGGCGCTTGTCGAGCCCCGTGCTGCCGCTCACGCCCTCGTCGGCGTGGATGGCGAGCAGTTCGGCGCCGGCGCGGTCACACCACGCCCAGCAGGCGTCGCGCTGGGCGGCGAGCCCGTCGGCCTGTTCGTCGGTGGAGATGCGGCAGTAGGCTATGGCGGTTGTCATCGTCCGTCGGCTCCGTACTGGTGGCCCTCTACGCCCGCAAGCCCGCGCGGTGGCGGGCTGGTGCGGGGTGGTGGGTGGGGGTCAGGATCCGGTGAAGTCGTGGACGATTGCGCGCTTCTCGCGGTCGTCCTCGTCGGTCTCGTTCTTGTGTCGAAGCTGCCCCGCCGTGAAGTTGTTCCCGCATGCGCAGCGAACTTGCCGGCGCTCCTCGCATCGCAGCAGCGATCCACATGCGCAGCGAACCGACCACGGACCCTTGTAGTCTTGAATATCAGCCATCGTCCTGCTCCGTTGTGCCGGGTGCTGCCCGGCGGGTTGCGTGTCAGCGAGCCCAAGGCAGGGCAACGCGCGTCGAATCCATACATTCGACCACAAGTGCGGCATTGTTCGCGCCAACGATGAGCACCTTGTTTCCGGCGGCATCGAACACCTCCGGCTGTTCGTCGTTCGGCGTCCAGCCGTCCGGGAGGACTACGCGGCGCTCCTCATCGTGGTGCCCGGCGCCGTTGAAGGTCCAGCCGGGCGCGTAGTTCGGCAGGCTCTTGGCATTACCCAGGCGGTCACGATCCAGCAGGTAAGCGGTTGCGGTCGTCATCGTCTCGTCTCCGTTCGTGTTTTGTGGTTGGATGGCCGTCATCGGGCCTCGATCCCGGGCAACGCGTGGCCGTCGTCCGCGAGGGCGGTGAGCGCCGCGATCAGATCGGGGTCCGTGAGCGAGTACGCTTCGCCTGCGTACCCGGCAGGCAGCGGTCCCTCGTGAGGTCCGGACAACGGCGACACCTCGTAGTGGTCGTACTGGCCGGTGGCGTGCAGCTTGGCGATGCCGGCGATGATGTGGGCGGTGGTCTTCATCACAGTTCTCCGTTCGCGGTGGTAGTCAGCGGGCCGGCGACCTCGCTGCGTAGCAGGCACTCGCCGGCTCCATCTGACGCCACGTCGGCCAGGTGGTCCAGCGCATCGCTCGCCGCCGACACGGCGTGTCGTAGCCGGGCCACGTATTCATCCCCGTGGGCGTGGCGGACCAACTCGATTGCGGCGCTTCCTGCGCGGTCGTCTAGAATCTGGGCGATTGCGGCTTTGATGGTGTCGGTCATCGTGTCGGTCATCGTCTCGTTCCTCTCGTGTTTTGGTTGTGGTCGTCACGACCGCCGACCATCGGCACGGCCAGCGTCATAACCAGCCATCGACCCGGCCGTTTGCGAACCGCCGAGTCGTCCCTGCGCGTATCCGACCTGCCACTCATAGTCTCGGCGGCATTCCTTGCACATCCAGTCTCCGGGGGCGGGAGGCGCTTCGCACTTGGTGCAGCGGGTCGCGCGGCACGGTCCGCACAGCCAGTCCCCAGGCGCGGGAGGCGCTTGGCAGATTTCACATCTCATCGTCTCGTCTCCGTTGTGCCGGGTGCTCCCGGCGGGTTTGTCAGGCCTCGTCGAGCAGGACCGCCGAGTACACGCCATCGGGCCGCTCGACCGATACCGGGCCGCGCCAGTGCTCGGCGTCCTGCGGCAGCGACGCCAACGCGGCCTCCAAAGCCTCGTAGGTCTCGTCGCTCTCGTCCTGGCTACTGCCCAAGACGGCAGCGCAATCCACGATAGTGCAGTCAGCGGTCCACACGCCGTCGCCTGCCCACACGCCGTCGCGATCGATGGACACGATGATCTTGTTTTCGGTCGTCATCGTCCTGCTCCGTTCGTGGTGGTGCCGGGTGCTGCCCGGCGTAGCCTCGTCAGTGCCGGAGCGACCGGCAGACCCGCGTGAGCGGGTTTCGGCGGTGGGTCAGTGGGTCAGAGATCGTTGACCCCGAGGCAGTCCACGTATGCCTCCAGCGCGGCGCGGTCGTCGGCATCGCCCCCGTGGTAGTCCGTCCATTGCGTGCCCCAGTCCTGCGTCTGCAGCACGCACCCGCCGCCGATTTCACCGAGGATCCGCACGGCCGGCCCGCCGGTCCCCAACAGGATTTCGTACTCCTGAGCCTCGAATTCGGCCGGGCTGCTCGCCCAGCCACTGCGGTACTGGATCGAAAGCGGGTCTTCGTGGATGCGCTGCCGGGCGTCGTCATCGTCCTCACACTCGCCCGCTGCCTCCTCGAGTTCAGCCAGTTTCTCCGCGTCGGTCCATTCGCCTTCGAGTTCGGCCAGCTCGGCGGCCTGATCCTCCGGCAGATCGTCGCCGTCCTCCTGCAGATCCGTTCGGGCGTCGCGCAGTTCCTCCAGCCGTTCCTGTCGGTACTCGCGATCCTGCCGCAGTTCCTGCAGGCGGTCGTAGTCCACTTCCAGGGCCGCGACCATTTCACGGATGCTGGCCATCGCGTTGCGGCCGATTTCTTGCAGCTTGTCGTATTGCGTGTCGGTCATCGTCGTCATCGTCCTGTACCTCGTCGGTGCCTCGTGGTTGCTCCGCCCGTCTCGGGCAGATCCAGCCGGCGGGAGTTGCACCCGCCAGCGGAGCAACGGTCAGAAGCCGCCCCGACTCATCCGCGCAGACCAATCCATCGCCCGCATCCGGCCGATGCCCGCAGCCGCATCGTAGGTCCGGCAGTAGACCGCCGACAGATGCAACGTGCCGACCGGGTCGTGAGGGATCGCCACCGCGCACCGGCAACCGTGGAAGGTGCATACGTCCGTCTCGGCCGTCATGCTGCTGCCGAACGTGTACAGCTTGCGGAACGCCGTGCCGTGCACCGGGCAGGGGTCGCCGTCGGCGAAGCCGGCCAGCTCGGGTTGATTCTCGGGGATCGTCGTGCTAGTCTGCATGTGTTCTCCCTGTGGTGTCATCGTCCGGGGGGTACACGCCCGGGGTGCTACACACGCCCCGGGCACTTCTCGTTTCAGCGGTCCAGCGCGTCGGCGTGAGGGAAGAACTCGGAGCTATCGGCCGTCTCCCATCGCATGCCCGCATTCCACGCGTCCGCGAGATTCTGGCCGAACTCGGGAGACGTGCGGAAATATGCCCAGTTGACGGTCGGATGCAGCGATGCGTGGCCGTCGCGGCCCAGCACGATGAACACGCCGACATGGCGGAACACCGGGCGCAGGCCGTCAGCCGGGGGCACGGCCCACGTGTACGGCTCGTACTGTTCGCGTCCGGTGCTGCGCTTGCCGGAGCCGTGGCGCTTCGGCTTCTCTGTGGTCGGCAGGAACTTGCCACCCTCGTAGAACTCGCCGTTCGTCCCGATCTCGCCGCCCTTCTTTGCTCGCGCTTGTCCGGTCATCGTCTCGCCTCGTCTGCGCCGGCTACACCCGGCTAGCCTCTGCTCCCGCGCCCGCCCGTTGCGGTCCGCGAATGGTGCGGCCGGGATCGAACCGGCCACGGGAGGGAATCAGCGCTTTGCGAACCGGTTGCGGCGTTCCGCTTGCATCTGCCGCTTGAAGGTGCGCACCATGTACGCGTTCCAGTCCTGCAGGGCCTTCATCGCCCGCTTCACGGCCGTATGCGCTGCCTGCCATTCGGGCGACTGCTTTACCTTGTCGGGAGTCAGTCCGCCATTGCCGGCGCCAGTCCCGGCCGGGTACGTGGCAGTAGCAGCGGACAGCTCTGCCTCCAGCGATTCCCGCCGCTGCTTCGCCTCCACGTACCGCTGATCCATAGTCATCGCTTCGCCTTTCGTGTCATCGTCTCGATTCACTCCGCCCCTCGCTGGGACAGATGCCGGCGGCAGGGATCGCACCCGCCGCACGGAGCGAATCAGGCGTCTGTACCGTCAAGGTAGATTGCCCAGCCGGCAGGCGTCATCTCGACGCGATACCACCGCAAGCCGTGCCGGAGCTGGAAGCGCCCGCCGTTGTAGCGGTCAATCTTGCGCGGCTCTGCCCACCACGTAGCAGCAAACATGTCAGCCGCCTCGCGAGCCGTGGCCCGACCGTCACGCACCACGTACATCGGTTGAGTCTGCATCGTAGCCATCGTCTTCCCCTCGTGTCATCGTCCTGCAGGCCCAGCCCAGCGGCTACACACCGCACCACGGACCAAGCCCACACACCCAGCCTACACCACACACACCGCAAGTCAAGTGGAAAATCAGCCAACCCTCACGGCGCATCCACCCATTTCCCCAGTGCGTCGCTCTACAACCCGCCCAGCAAGGGCCTTTGACATATGTAGCGCGTCCAATTGGGGATGACTTGGGTACGGAAACAGGCCGACTCCAGCCTACCTACAGGTAGGTAAGTAACGCTTCCGACCACCAGCAACACCCAGCAGATGCACCGGAGGGGCGACGGCACACTCAGGCCGCTCGCTCCTGCCCCTTGCGTACCAAGGACTTATGGCGATCCTCTCTGCCGGGCACAGAGCGTTCCCGGTGTGCCCGCTGTTTACTCAGCTCGGCGTGTCCCCGATCCCGTGAACGTCCGTTTCTGCATTATCACTGCCGAATATCGCATTTCCCCAGTCCGCTTTTGGCCTTTCCTCTCCCGCTGGCCAATTCTGCTGTGCGACGCCTTGAGCTACTGTACGTGCAGCGTACGCAGCGTGCGCATGGCGTGTACATCACCCGCCGCTGCGGCCGGCGCAGGGCGTTGGTACCCTTGGGGCCCCTCGCCGGCTTGCTGTTTCTTGACCACGCCCCCCGGGGGGTTTCAGCCGGGACTCTACAAGGTAGGTTGCACGGACACCTATCGCGCTTTCGTCCAGACGCCTAGCCGCAGGTCGCGCAGGCGCCTGTTACGCCATGTTGCGGGTGTTGTCGGATCGCTTCGCTAGGAGGATCGCTCCGCTATGGGGCGTGCGGCTTGCTTGGCAAGCCTGGATTCGCTCGCTCCCGGTGGTCGCTCGCTGCAGCGCGGGCGCGCGCGAGGACTTCTCTCAATGAACCGCCGCAGGACGGCAGTCATACCCGGATTTGCAGTATTCGTCAAGGGGTTGTTGCGGTTCTTGTCTGGTGGCGGTAGTGTTCATTTCGTTGGACATGTTCTGGTGCGGGCTGGGGTCGCGGGATGCAGAAGAAGACCAAGGGCCGGAAGCCTCGTTGCCGGGATGTTGCCGAGTCGCAACTGTGGCGGACGGTGAAGCCGTGGGGTCAGCGTCGGCCGGCGGAGCGGGTGTTATGCAGTCTGTGCATCTCGGATCCGGGGGGTGGACGGTACCGGGTGACGTTGACGGCTGATGTGGATGGCGGGCCCGAGGCGGTGGTGCTGGTGGAGAAGGATGGGGGGTCGGTGCTGGACGGGTACCAGGAGGCTCGTGAGAGGCTGGTGGGGTTGATGGAGGTGGACGGTGGGCCGGAGGTGCGGCCGGTGCTGGTCCGGGTTACGGATCGGACGAAGTTGTTTGACGTTAAGTCGTTTGTCTGAGGGAGGTTGGGGCGATGGCTGAGCAGGCCGGCACGACGATTGACCTGGGGACCCGCGTGGCCGACGGTCGCGTGCTGACTGATCACGAGGTCATGCTGTACGCGGCTCTGGCGCCCAAGGGAGAGCCGTACCCGACCGTTGCCGTGTATCGCTTGCTGGGCGCTGTTGAGCAGAAGGATCGTCGCGCGGTCCGGGCCATGCTGTGGCGGGCTGAACACCGCTATGGCCTGCTGGAGTCGGTCCGGTTCCCCGGTCGGCGGGCGAAGGCCGTCAAGCTGGCGGACGGCGTGGACGTGATAACCCCAAGGGCCGCGAGGTGACTATGGCCGATAATAAAGGAGGCGGCCACTATGCCCCGCCGGAGAGCAACTGAGTTGCTGACGGGCAACAGAGAGGAACAGGAGAGGAACAGAGTTGCCCGCTGACGCCACTGTCCATTCTGTTGCACACGAACATTTGACTTCGCATCCCGCGTGGGATATGCTCGGGATATGCGCTGGGGGAGGGCTGCTCTGATGCCGAAGCACACGCCGGGTCCGTGGGAATACGCACCGGCGCCTCCGCACAAGGGCTACTCGGTGTCGTCGCCCTGCTGCGGAGCCGTTATTGCCACGCTCGTGCTGGGGCACACGATCAACCGGGGAGGCGGCATCGAGATAGCGCCGGGATCGGCCGAGGCGAATGCTCGCCTGATGGCCGAGTCCCCCGGGTTACTGGACTGCCTGCGCGAGATTGTGGATGTCGTCGGCTGCGACGACGTTCCGCCAGAGTCGCTGATCGAGAGAGCGAAATCCGCTATTGCCAGGGCCAACGGAGAATGACGGGGGCGATGACTGACCTCAGCCTGCGGCCGGCGCCAGGGGCTGCATCGATCAAGGAGTCGGAATGAACGACGCAGAAGCCTACAAGAAGGCCGCGCGGCACTTGCTGCTGGAGGCGCACCGGCTGGACCCCAAGGGCACCCCGCACCCGGACGCCATGGTCCCGACTGCCGGACCGCCGTCGTTCGAGGACCGGCTGCGTGCCATGCTGGGTGATCTCGACCGCTACCGGGTGACGACGCCCGCGTGGTTCGGCGAGGAGCCGACGCTGTGCGGGTTCGTGGAGGCGACCCTCACCGTCGATGAGCTACAGATTGACTGCCATTGCCAGATCGGCGTGCCGGACTCCGTCACGGTACGTCCGGTTCGCCTGTTTGATGTGGATGTCATCCCCTTCGAGGAGTGCTCGACGGAACCGCTGCCAATCGATGAGGCGCTGCGCCTGTGGTTCCAGAAGGCGCTGGACGCGATGGCCGATGCCGGAGCGGTGGTCGTCACCAACCATTCGTACGGGAGGTGGCGGAGCCACCCCCAGCGGCACTGCGTGTACTCGACGTTCATCACGGGCTGCGTGCCTGACCCGGAGGGCAGCATGATGGTTCATCGTGCGGCTGACGGGCATGTCCAGCTTGCGAGAGCCGATAAGTCGGAATGAACGACGCGGCCCCCTGCCCGTTCTGCGCCTGCGACTCGCCCCGCATCGAAACGGAGTCGTGGAACACGTCGAGCGCCGCCGGCACCAGCGTGTTTGTCGAGTGCCCGCTTTGCTGCGCACGGGGCCCGCTGGTGGTGCTGGCGGGAGAGAAGCTGGATCAGTACGGACAGGGCACGCCCGACGAGGCGGATACCGCCCGTGCGATCGAACTGTGGAACGGTAGGGGAGCGGAGGACGAGTAGTGCACATCATCGATTGGTCGCGAGAGATAGACAATCTGGTCCGGGCTGTAGTTGGCAGTCTTGATAGCTTTGACTGGCCCCGGCCACCGTGGCTGAATGAGAGCCCGACGCGCTGCTCTGGCTTTTGCTCACCGGTCCTTTTGGACGGGATCGAGGTTCGCGGGATGAGCGCTTCCGGAGCTGCCGGGCTTGCTGCGCAGCGCGTGCGGCAAGCGCTTGCCGATTTCGATGCCGTCAGCGCCGTCGCGGACCGTTCGCGGTCGTTGCAGGAGTGGTTTGTGGTGCCCCACCAGGCTCTCGTGCGAGCGGCGTACTGCATCGGCTACGTGCCGGACGAGGATGGGGAATACGAGGTGTTCTTGCGGGGCGACAAGCTGGTTGCGCGAGCCGCAGGGACTGAGGGGGACGATGATGACGCAACCGACTGACAGCGCCGTGAACGAGCGGCTGGCCCGCTTCTGTGGGTGGGAGTTCAACCTCGGGCAAGTCGGCCTGATTGATATGTGGGCCAAGCCGTTGCCCGGTGGCCTGTGGCGCACAAGGGATAGGGCGCCCGACTGCCTGCGCGACGGCAACGCGATGGTCGAGCTGCTGGAGGCGCTGGCGAAACTGGAAGGCACCGACAAGCCCGGCGCGATGCTGGACAAGCTGGATATCCACATCACACGCGGTGTCCGCGATGACTGGCTGGTGATGCTCGACTGGTCGTGGGGCGTCAGGTACGAGGCTCGCGACGACACCCTGCCCCGCGCCGTGGCGATGGCGGCCTACCGGGCACTCGAAGCGGAGGACGGGCGATGACGCCGAATGAGCAACTGAATTCCGACATGTGGCACGCCCTGTACAACATCGCCATGTGGAAGTCGAAGCGCAAGAGCGCCGGCCCGTGGCTCCTGTTGCGCTGCGCGTCCGACATCGGCCACATGGAGCCGGTCGGAATTGTGGAGTCGGTGGAGTCTCCACTGGCGCAGGCGATTCTGGCGCGCCGGATCGATCCGGCGAAGCTGGTGCCGCTGGCGCCGCACGGCACGGTGGAGGACTTGCTGGCCGCATTCAACGAGCGCGTGGAGATCCCGGCGGAGCGGAGAGCCGCGAAGGAGCGCGAGTGATGACCGGCACGCAAGAGATTCTGGACAGGGCCAGCCCGCCGAACAAGCTGCACGAGATGATCGAGGGGGCCAAGCCACCGAAGCCGGACGGCATGGCGATGTTCGGCCGCTTCATGGTGCTGATGGCCTTCTCCATCGGCGGCATGTTCATCACGGCCGTTGTCGTCATGCTGACGTGGCAGTGGTACGGCGCCCCGTTCCTCGCGGCGTGCGGCTTCTCGGTGTCCGCGACGGTCGGCTACTGGCAGGCGATGGCGGGTGTGTGGATGCTCCAGTTGGTGCGCTGGATTGCCTCGCCGAGCGGCGGCAATGGCGATAGGGTGCGGCAGCTTCTGTCGGATTCGGATGCCCACGCGGAGGCGTGCGGGCGTGGGATTGGCGGGCCGGCTGGCGTTCTGCTGCTGGCGTGGCTGGCGTCGTTCTTCTTCGCGGGAGTGGTCTGATGAACCTGCATGACCTGACCGACTGGCTGGCAACGACTCCCGAGGCCGCCTTGTTGACCACCGTGGTCATCCTGGCGGCTTGGCTTGTGGTCATTCATCTGGCGGCGGCTATTCGCCTGTTCCGCCGCCGCCCCACCCCGCCAACGCCCCTCCGCATCACGATCGTCGCGACCGACGACGACATGTGGACGTACCTCGACGCGACGGCGCCCGGCTGGCAGGCGCACGAGATCGTCAAGAAGCTCCCGCTGCGGGGCTACGTCAAGCGCGTGACGCGCGCGAAGCGGCTGCTGCAGGGGCAGTACGCGGCGTGGGTGGCGGCACACGGGGAGCCGTCGTCCGATGACGACGCGCAGTATTGGGCCAGCCGCGGACTCACCGACTATCTCAGCGACGAACTGGCCAAGGCGAATGAGCGGTACGCCGTCCTGCACGCGAAGTATGCGCAGCGCTTCAATTGGACGCCGAAGGACAACGGCCCGCCGTTCCACGCCTCGATGACGGTGTCCGCCAGCGACGGTGCAGACGGCAGCGTGGCGCTCATGGTGGGCGACAAGACCGCGAGTTCGCCCGGCGACGAGGCCGACGCCATCAAGATCCTGCGCGGCGGCTACACGGTGTACGACAAGCGCCGGATGCTTGAGGTGATCGAACAAGCCCGCCATCCGCGTACAGTCGGGTGCGAGTGGGTAACGCCCGGCGAGAGCAGGCTACTTGACGCTGCTCGCAGAACCCCTGCCCATGTGGCGACGTTCGACCCCCTCAAGTGCGTGTGGTCGCGGTACAACGGCAAGCGACTGGCACATCAGCGCGAGATCGGGATTGGCATCGAGCGGGAGCGACAGCACCGGGTGGTGACGGCCGACGAAGCCTTCGGCCGCACCGAGACGGTGGCGATGCCGGACCCGAATGCGATGACCCCCGTTCGCCGGAAGGTCTACAAGGGCATAGCCCTGCCGACCGACGACGAGATGCGGCAGGCCGTCCACGACTACACCGGGGAGGTGTACGAACCGCTCTACAAGGTGGGCGACCGCGTGATGTCGAACGGGCAATGCCGGACGATCAGCGCCGTTCACCGGAAGCCGGCGCGTGCAATTCTTCTCGATCCAGTAGTTCTGAAGACGAGCGAGACGAAGTACGACTTGGTGGGCGGCGGGGTTCGCGACGAGGACGAGATTTACCCGGCCGCCGACGATGACGAGCCAGCGCCGAAGCACACCCCCACGCCGTCGCACACGACGACCTTGCCGGCCAGCGTCGGCATCCCGTACTGGGTGGCCGACAAGTCGCGCGAGCCGAAGTTCAAGCAAGGTGATCGCGTGCGGATCAAAGTCGGCGAGTTCAAGGGCCAGCAGGGACGCGTGGCGCTGCCGGGACCGTGGTCTGGATCCATCGCGGTGCGCCCCGATGCAGATGGCATCACCCGCTACTACGAGGCGCCAGCCTTGGACCGCGTGACGTGGACGCCCCCGCCGGGGCCGAACGGCGAGCGGTTCGGGTGCATTGGACCTTTGCAGGCGCACTGGCAGCGTGACGACAAGTGGTTCTCATGGCCGTTGGCCGACGCTGACCAGCTTGACGACGACGCAAACTGGCAGACGTGGCTCCGCGCCATCCTCGACAAGCACCGCGACGGCTATGAGGTGAAGCCGTGAGCAACCGGGGCAAGCGACAAATCACGCTGCGCGTCCCGGCCGATCTGCTGGACAGGGCCGATGCCCTCGTGGAGACAATGCCGCTTCCCGGCGATCTGCCGCAGTCGCGGTCCAACATCCTGCGGATGGCAATGGAGATCGGGATTCGCGAGCTTGAAGGGAAGGAGCGGAGTGATGGCTAGGTTTGTGGAGCCAACCCCCGAGCAAGAGCGGGCATGGCGGGAGTGGGTCGCAGAACGCCCCCCCGAAGTGCGTGCCGTGGCGGAGCAATTCGATCCGTGGACGCTCTATTGGATGCCCTCCAGTCGGCACCGCGTGACATTGCGCAGCTTCGACGAAACCGAAGATGGACGGGTCACGCTCCGTGTCGTTGTCAGCGGTCGATTCAATGCGGTGATATTTGATCGCGAGGTGTTCGGCATCGAACCGGACGGCCTTGTCGAGTGTGACTTGCCAGATCCTGATGAACTTGTTGGCTCACTGGACCTCACCGATGACGAGGTGCGGTCGATGCCTGGCCTGACCGCCAAAGAGCGGTCCATCGTATACAGCGCAAATCTGTCGCAGAACCCCAACGCATTGCGGCCGTTTGGCAAGAAGGAGCGGGGCGATGGGGACTAACGTGTACTACCGGGGCGAGGAACTGAGCCGCGAAGAGGCCGAGTGGATCGACTCGTCGCTGGCCACTGACGGAGCCCGGCCATCTCCACCGTCTCAGCGGGCGCTTGACGCGTACTGGGCGCTACACGGCCGATTCCCTTCCATTCAGGCTTGCATCGATAACATGAACGCCCTGCTGGGCAAGCGGCCTTTCGACTCATTCGACGACTTCTACGACTTCGAGAAGCGAAGGCGGGAAGGCGGCGACGATGGCTGACGAGGCGATCTACCGGTGCGTGGAGTGCTCGACCGCCTTCAACTCGTGGGGAACGTGCCCGAACTGCGCCGCCCAGCACTCGACGGGCGAGGTTGTCTACCTGTCGGATGGCGGGGCGATGATCCCGACGATGGGCCCGCCTGCCGAAGTGATCGAGGCCCTTCGCGAGGCCATCACGTCGGGCGCTGTCACTGGCTGGAAGGCTGCACGCATCAAGGCGTGGTCCGACTGGGCGGAAGCCTTTGACGACACAGACTATCCGACGCGGATCATGGAGGCGGAATGAACCTGGATCAAATCATTGAACGCTGCAAGCTCTGTGGATGCGGCCAACCCGAGGAAGCGGCTCGGTGGCTACGTGGAGTCCTGCGGGCCATGAAGAACCAGTCGGACTGGAGCCGCAGCCGTCGGGCCACGGGATTTTTTGCTGACTGGAACGACCCGGAGTATCGCGCCCAGCAGGATGCTCACACGTCGGCGTTCGATGAAGCTGTCGGTCTTGGCCCGAATGGCGAGCGCAACGTTGGCCTGTACTACTTCGTTCTGTACATGCTCGGGGCACTCGGGCTGGAGGAACACGGCACCTCGGCCCCCGGATGGCTGACGCTGGACGGCGAGGATGCTCTGGAGATGCTAGATAAGTGGGTGGCGGAAGGCGAGCCCGGGTCGGAGTTCGAGGTATGAGACTTCGCCCAAAGGCACGCAGCGCGGCTGAAATAGCGTGGCGCACGCCAATGCAGAAGTCTGGCGGGTCGTGGTATGACGTATCGTTCACCACACCACGCCACGCCTACCGGCTTCGATGCCAACGGGCGGCTGGCGGTCGGCTACCGGGCGATGCGCAGGAATGTCGCGCCCTGTTCGAGGACTTGCCGGTGACCGGGTTTGTTTCAACCCCCGGACCCGATGGTCGGAGATTCATCGAGAGGCTGCGCGGGGCGCGAATCGAGGGCGTCCCGCTCGAGGGCGACATTGGCAGAGGGGGCCGCGCCGATAGCGTACTGTTCTGGGTGGATGGTGAATGATCGCCTGAACACGAAAGCGCCCCGGCTGGTCCGGGGCGCTCGTGCATCCAGCGGGTGGAGCGGGTCGCGACAGGGGCAACGCTGGAGGCGATGGGCGCCCCTGCGGGTTACCCGTGTGATCCCCAGCGCTTGCTGTATCGCCGTTGATGCGGCATCCGCTGCGTGCGTCGCGTGGACCGCTCCGGCCCCGGCGACACCGCACGGAGCGCGGCCGACGCGACCAGCGATTCCGCGCGCGCATCGCCGCGGAGGCTCGCGCGGCGCTGTGGCGCGTTGGCCGGCGCGGAGTCTCCAGTAGTCGGCCCACATGCCCATCAGTGCCCGTTCCCTCCCGTCGTGCCGCCCATGCGAATGCGCACGCCCGGCGGGATCTCGTAGGTGCCCGACTCGGTCGGCGCGGGCATCGCGTTCGGGGGCTTCACGGCAAGATGCTGCTCATCAGCGTGTCCGCCGCTGCTTCCTCCGCTGTGTGTGCCCCGAATCGTCCCGCTCCCCGTGCGACCCCCAGCGGCCGGCGGTGCGTAGCGAAAGGGGCGCTTGCCGGCCTCCGCGACCGGCTCTCCACCCAGCGACAGCACCTGTTGCATCAGCGCCTCGGCGCCCTGCTTCGCGTCGCGCCCGCGCTTGAACAGCCAGCCGACGCCCGCGATCCCCGCCAGCGAAGCGCCGATGCCGGCAATCCACGCCTCGGGGTTGCTCAGTTGTTTCCACTCGGTGACGGTCGCGGCTACCTCGCCGACGACAGTCTCGACATCGACGAGGTCGGCGTCATTGGCCTTGCCGTTGTCGATGATTCGTTCGTTGGCGGCGAGTCCGCGCGTGGCCAGTTTGCGGATCTGCGCGTTGGTGTTGATGCGGTCGGCCATCCGCTCCCGTTCCTGCTCCGATTGCGCGAAGGCAGGGGCGGCGAGGATCAGCAGCAGGGCGGCGATGGTGATGGTTCGGATCATCGCGTCCCTCCCAACAGGATCTTGCGCAGGCGCGCATCATCCTCGTCCAGCCAATCAAGCACGGCCTGCCACAGAGCGGCCGACTCCTGCGCATCCCTGACCATCTCGGCGTTGCGCTTGCGCACGGTGGCGAGCTGGCCCTTCGTCGTTTCCAGTTGCGTCAGCACCGCGTCAAACTCGCCCTGGCTGACGCATCCCGTGGCGAGCAACAGCACCAGCGCGCAGATGGCGACCCACGCCAAGAGGAAGGCGACCAGCTCGCGGCGGGTCTGGTGGTTGTCGGCGTGGCGGGTCACGTCAGCAGCCCCCCGATCACCCCTTGCCCCGACGTGCTGCCACGCCGCTGGACAAACACATACTCGGCGCTCGCTTTCGGCGGCGGCTCCATCGGGATCACTGGCAGTTGCGGCTTCTGCGCGACTGCGCCGCACGTCTCGCACGTCGGCTCCGGTGGCACGACGCTCCAGATGACGTTCGGAAGCGTGACCTTCCCGCCGCAGTGCGAGCACGTTCCGACCACGGTCTTGTCGAACGGTGTCCACCCGCGCGTCGAATCCGGGTACGGGTATGGATAGAACTTGATGTTGCCGATCTGCATCAGTCATCGTCCTCCACGTCCAGGTCGGAGCGGTACACGCCGTCAACCCACACGCGCCGGCTGCCGTCGTCATTCACGGTCACGCAGACAGACTGATAGGTGTCGTCGTTGAACGAAGTGGTCATTGCGATTCGCATTTCATCTTCTCCTTTCGCGTAGCTCAGTACGTCTCCCCCATCCGCTCATCCAACTCGCCGAACGCCTCGCCAGCCCGCGCCTCGGTGCCGGCCACCCTGCCCTTCGCGCTTTTCGCGGCGCGGAATGCCTGACGGACGCCGTCCTGATACGCGCGACCAGCGGTAGCCCATGCGTCGGGCGTGTCGAGTCGCTTGGCGCGAATCCACTCGGCGCAGCCGGGGATGCCGGCGTGTCCGTCGGCGTCGTCGCCACCATCGCCGGTGCGGTGATCGCTGATGAGCACGCCGGTCTGGCCGGTGCGCGGGTTGGTGATGGTCAAGCCGTCAGGGCCGAGTTGCCACGTCTGTCCGGCACAGCCGGTGGAGCAGGCAAGCATACACGCCAGCGACACCAGCCAGAGGCGGCCAGCAACGCGCGCGCAAAGCCACGCCAGAGCCAGCACGACCAGTCCGACAATCGTTCCCAGCCCGACCATGGTGAACAGGTCCATCACTCCCCCTCCAGCCCGAGCGCATCGCGCCCGCGCGAATAGTCGTCCTCGTCGGTCGTCGGGTCGTCCAGCAGCGGGCGCACGCTCTCCAGCCACGCCTCGGCGGCCGGCGGCGCCTGGTAGACCGTCTCCACGGTCGTGCCGAGATTGCCTGTGAGCACCGCCGAGTAGTAGACGATGCACAGGATGCCGCCGACCGTGGACACCGACAGCGTGCCGACAAACCAGTGCAGCCACTTCTTGGCCGCCCGGTACGCGCCGTCAGCAGCGGCCTCCACCTCGGCAATGCGCGCGTCGGCGTCCGACTGGATGCGGGCGACCACGTCACGGATCGTCGGCGCCGCACGGGGCTCCATGCGCACGTCGGTGACCGCCACCTCCAACTCAACGCCATCGCCCCACGGCATCCGGTAGACCGGCGCCTCGGGTGCGTCCCGCTCGTCAATCACGCCGTCGCGGTTGCGATCCACCGGGACGGTATCCTGCACGCCGTCGGCGTTCTCGTCGGCGGGGGTCAGGCGCGGGTCAGTCATTGCGCTCCACCTTGATTCGCTCTGCGAACCGCGCCCGTGGGTTGATGTGGATGACCGTCTTTCCGCCTCGCAGGCGAAAGGTGGTCACATCACCATCCTTTGAGCAGTCAAACTTGCAGCCGCCGGACTCCTGCAACTGCTGGACGGTTTTCAGCGCGTTCTCGCTGTTGCGACGGATCGCCTCCAGCTCGGCCGGGATCTCGGCGGTTTGCAACAGCAGAACCTCCAGCAGATCGTCCACGCACTGCTGCTGGTCGTCGGGCTTGATCTCGTCGCTCATCGCTGACTCATGTCGGCTGCCGGGTGTCTAATCTGCTAGACAGTGTGCAACACGATTCCATTGGGGACAAGTCCCTAATTTCCGGGACGCGCAAGCCGTTGCGCGCCAAAGTGTTCAACGGATTAGACACTTCTGCTTGACCAAGTGTTCATCCTGTTGCACACTTCTACTCAAACCGGTGCTGATATCCCCACATTCTGGCGCCCGGAATCCAGAGGCCCCCGGAAACAGGCAGTTCGCCGTGGCCATCATCCTCACTTGTGACTTCTTCGACGAGGATTCGCGCACCGCCGTGCATGTCGTCTATGAGGCCGCGTCGGGGAAGGCCCGCGAGTTGTCCTTCAAGCGGCCGGACGGTCAGTCGGGCAAGTGCTCCTTCAAGGGTGGCGGCCCGGCGCATGACGACCATCCGGCGCTCCTGCACTGCATCGCGGAGGGGATGAAGCGTCACAAGCCGACGCCCGTCCTGCTCGACAGCTTTGGCAAGGCCATGCCTCCATCCGGACGGAACGGGGGCAACTGATGGGCGCCCGGCAACTCAACGACATCCAGAAGCGCAAGCTGCGCGAGGCCGGGATCTTCAAGCAGTGGAAGGCGGCGCTCGAGCGCGAGAAGAAGGCTGTCGAGAAGCAGTGGGTCAAGACCGGTGCCATCGCCGACAAGAAGGACATCCGCGCGGAGAAGCGCGAACACCTCAACGAGGTGGCGCTGCGGCGACTGAAGAAGGTCGAGCCATACGCCAGCGTGCTCAACCGTCGGGCCAACGCGAAGAAGGACGACCTGAATCCTCGCGTCGAGGGACCAGACGAGCCGGACGACGACTACGCGCCGACCGAGAAGAAGAAGCCACCGCCCCAGCAGTTTGACCCGGATGCTCCGCTCGGCTCCATGGAGCCCCTGAGCGAGGAACAACTGGTCTGGCTGTTCCATGCTCTTTCAACGGACGGGATTACGACGTTCCCCACTCCCGGCGTGAAGGGCATGTGGCTCTACTACATGAACCCCGATTACGCGCAGGCTCGTGCCCGGTTCTACGAGTCGCTGGCGAAGCGCGTGCAAACGATGGAGCGACACAGGGCCATCGAGATCCATGGCGACCACATCATCCAACAATGCGTGAAGTTGGCCGACTTCCGCGAGCGGGCGGAAAGGATGGCCGGGTGAAGATGACCGTCGAGTTCGAACTGCGTCATCCGACGTTCAATGACGACCAGCTTCGCTATCTGTTGCTGCACAGTCTCACGGCGAACTACGGCGACGGGCAATTGCCGGCGGTCTGCAATCTCCGCGTCTGCGAATCGGACCTTGAGGCGTCAGGGCGGGTGACGGGCAACCAGCCCGAGCCCGCCGATGGCTACTGGTACCCGAGCTTCCACATGGAAGCGGTTCCCCGGTGCAAGCAGGGGGCCGACCTATGATGTGGGTGCTGGTGCAGTACGACGAGAAGCTGTGGTGGGTTCGCGAGATCGACAGCCTCGTGGAGCACGACGGGCATGACGGCGAATACGCCCTGTTCGACGGCAATCTAGTCCGCTGGGATCACCCGCATTGTGTGTGGACGATCCTGGAGGATGCCCGTCCGAACATGAACGAGCGGCGGGAGTCGCCTGCGGAGGACCGCGGGTGACGACCTACAAGAGCGAGTACACGAGCGAGTACTACCGCCAGTTGGTGCCGACGGACGAAGAGGCAAACCTTCACTTCCGTCGCTACGTGCTGGAGTCCGCCCGCGGGAACCCCGAGGAGCAGGCGGTTCTCCGGTGCATGTGCCAGCGGGATGTCCTGTTCTACGTGAACGTGTTCGCCTGGACCTACGACCCGCGCCTCAAACCGGGCTACCAGATCGTCCCCTTCATCACGTGGGATGCGCAGAATGACGTTCTGATCAAGCTACGGGACAATCTCGGGCGCAACCACGTCTTCTTGGAGAAGTCACGCGACACAGGCGGATCGTGGCTGCCGATCGCCTTCAAGCGGTGGCGATTCAACTTCTACGTGGACGAGTCCTACCTGTTCGTCTCGCGCACCGCAGACTACGTCGAGAAGCCGGGCAACCCGAAGTCCCTGTTCTGGAAGTTCGATTTCCTCGGGGAGTGGGCGCCTCGCTGGCTGACGCCGCTTTACGACCCGGACAATCACGACTGTCGGCAGGCATTCCACCGCTACAACCCGGACACGCGCACCGTCGTGGACGGCGAGGCCACGTCGGGCAACGTCGGCCGCGGTGACCGTCGCACGATGGTCATGATGGACGAGTTCGCGACGTTCGATGACGTGAAGCCGGGGATGGGCACCGAAGCCCTCGGCTCCGTGTTCGACGTGACGAACAACTGCGTGTTCGTCTCCACGCCCAAGGGCGTCGACAACGCCTTCTACGACATGAAGCAGCGGTCGGAGGAGCCCAACTCTCCGATCATCAGCATCTCCCTGCACTGGTCCACCGACCCTCGCAAGAGCGCCGGCCTCTACACGGCAGACGAGAACGGCGAACTGAAGATCCTCGATGAGGACTATCGCTACCCGGACAACTACGAGTTCGTGCTGGACATGCCGGGGTCGTACCGCGTGCGCTCCCCCTGGTACGACCGCGAGTGCCGGGTGCGGTCGCCGCGGCTGGTCGCCGAGCAGCTGGACCTGGACTACCACGGGTCGGGTCGGCCGCTGTTCGATCTGAAGATCATCGAACAGCTCAAGGCCAACCACGCGACGGTGGCCCGTCACCGGGGCAACATCCGGCGCGATCCTCACACGCTCGAACCGCAGGGCATCACGCACAACGAGGCCGGCGCGCTCTACCTGTGGTGCGAGTACGAGCGCGGCGGGAAGGTTCCGCCCGGTGAGTACGTCGTCGGCTGCGACATCTCGAACGGCACCGGCGCCTCCAATTCCTGCGCCTCGGTCGTCAATGCCCGGACCGGCGAGAAGGTGGGCGAGTACGTCACGCCCTACCTCAAGCCGCACGCCTTCGCCAAGGACGTGATCGCTCTCTGCCGGATGTTCCACGATGCCTACCTGATCTGGGAGTGCAACGGACCCGGCCAGTCGTTCCGCGACGAGGTGCTGGACCGCGGATACTCGAACCTCCACTACCGCGAGAACACGAACAGCATCTCGCGGCGAGTGACGGACAACGTCGGCTGGTGGTCCACCAAAACCACGAAGCAGCCGCTGCTGGAGGACTACGCCGAAGCCCTGTCCGTGGGCCGGTTCCTCAACCCGTCCGAGGCGGCGCTGAACGAATGCCGGGCGTACCGGTTCGCCAAGGGCCGCATCGAGCACTCCTCTGCGGCCACCACCGATGACCTGTCGGGAGCCGGTGACAACCACGGCGACCGCGTGATTGCGGATGCCGTCGCGTGGCACGCCGTCAAGGACATCATCAGCGGCTCCGTACGGGCTGCGGAAGACGACGTTATCGACTTCGAGCCGCCGGTCGGGTCGTTCGCGTGGCGTGTTCTGCAAGAAGAATCAACCGAACCCGCTTACGGAGCATGGTGACCTACGCCAAGACTGACCGGAAGCAGGAGCGGATGCTCGCCAATCTGGCGCGTGCGCAAGAGCGTGACCGCCGGAACCTGGAGCCGTTCCGGGCGTTCTCCCGTGAAGCGCGGAAGCAGTACGCGGGGCGCCACTATGGCCCGAATGCGGCTGAAAAGCCGGTGCCGGTCAACCTCGTGGAGCTGTACCTCAACACGTACAGCCGCGGTCTGGTGGCCAACCACCCGGCGGTCCTGATCTACACGCCGCACCGCGACCTCAAGATGCAGGCGGCCGAACTCGAGTTGGCGCTGAATCACCTGTCGAGGGAAATCACGCTGGGCGACATGATCCGCGAGGTGGTCATGGAAGCCCTGATGGGCATGGCCATCATGCGCGTTGGCATGGCCGATGGCCCCCAGGTGGAAATCGGCGGCGTCATGCACGACGTGGGTCAGCCGTTCGCCGACCCGATCCCGTTTGACGACTGGGTACACGACACGGGCGCGCGCCGTCCCGAGCAGTTCAGCTACTGCGGTTACCGCCAGATGCTGCCGCTCGACTACGTGATGGACAGCGATCTGTACACGAACAAGGACTGCCTGACGGCCAGCTCGCAGGGTCCATTCGATGAGTCCGGCGAGGAGCGTGCCAACCTCATCGGTCGCAGCAACTACAGTTCCCACGACGACGGCTTCCTCGACTATGTGGAGGTGTGGGAGTTCTATCTGCCGTCGGAAGGTGGCGTCGGCCGGATGATTACCGTGCCGGTCAACCACCCCGGCAAGATCGTCCGCGACTACGAATGGGATGGTCCCGAGCGTGGCCCGTTCCACTTCCTGCGCTACACGCCGATGCCGGGCCAGGTGATGCCCGTGCCGCCGCTGTCGACCGTGTTTGATCTGCACCTGTCGGTCAACGCGATGTGGCGCAAGCTCGAGCGGCAGGCCAAGCGTCTCAAGCGACTCGGCCTGTTCATGCGCGGCAATGACCGCGACGCGAAGAACATCAAGACCAGCGATGACGGTGACGCGGTAGCGGTCAACAGCCCGCGCGCGCAGGACTTCGTCGAGGCTCAGTTCGGCGGCGTCAGCCAGGAACTGATGATGTTCGCGATGGCCTCGGAGGAGAAGTTCTCCGAGATGTCCGGCAACCTCGCGTTGCAGGCAGGCATTTCGCCGCAGTCCGAAACCATCGGCCAGGACCAGATCCTCGCGCAGGCGGCAAGCCGTCGCATGGAGGACATGCAGGAGCAGACGGTGGCCTTCACGCAGGGCGTGATGGAGTCGCTGGGCTGGTGGATGTGGCACGACCCCACGATCCGCATTCCAATCGTCAAGCAGGTACCGGGCGTGACCAACGCGGCGGTCGCTGGCGTGTTCTCGGCCGAAGAAACCGAGGGCGACTGGCTCGACTACAACTTCACGGTCGAGCCCTACTCGATGACCTACCAGTCGCCGGGCCAGCGGTTGCAGACGCTGATGACGTGGTTCACGCAAGTGGCCATGCCGTCGATCCCGCTCTACGCCGAGCAGGGCGTGGCCCCCGACATGATCGAGTTCACGCGGCTATTCGCCAAGTACAGCAACACGCCGGAAATCCTCGACGTGATGCAGTTGCAGGGGGCCAGCGACGAGGGCCAGCGCGGGCCGGTGGAACCCGGCCAGGAGATGCCGAAGCCGGCGCAGACCACGCGCACATACGAGCGGGTCAATCGCGCTCCGGGCCCGACCCGGCAGAACCGGACGCGAATGATGATGGACCGGATGATGGGGTCCAACAACGGGCAGAACGGGAGCGGGAACAACGGAAACGGAGGGGGGTACTGATCAATGCCGAATGACGAACCGATTGTGTTTCCGAACGAGAATGAACTGGAGGAGTTTCCCTTCTGCCATTCCTGCGGGTGGCACGAGAACGGCCTGTGCAAGCGACATGCGCCGACGGCCGACGCGGAGGGCAACGCCCGCTTCCCGAAGGTCGAAAAGCACGACCACTGCTTCTCGTGGTCGAAGGCCAGCGAACTCGTCGGCACGTACGCGACCCACGCCAGGCGCGCGGCGTGGTGGGTGCGTCACGAGGAGAAGATGGAGCCGGCTCGCGAGCGTGAGCGGGTCCGCAAGATGCGCGAGGAAGAAAAGACCAAGGCCACCAGCAAGAGCAAGTGACATGCCGGTCTACTGCTTCACATCCGATGACGGCGTGACCATCGAGGAAGTGTTCTCGATTCACGAGGAGCGTCCCGCGTCCATCGAACGGGGTGGCGTGGTCTATCGCCGTGACGTGGTTGCCGAGCAACGCGGGTATCGCGCAACTCCCGGCAACTGGCCGCAGCTTGGCACCGCCCTCGAAGTCAACGCCGAGGACTCGGTGCTGATGATGAAGAAGTGCGATGCCTGCGGTGTGCCGACTGAATACCGGAACGGACAGCCCGTCTACCGGGACAAGACCCACAAGCGGCAGCACCTTGCGCTGATGGGATTCCATGACCGTAACGCGGGCTACAGCGAGCGAGCCCCGGACTGACAAGGAGGCAATCATGCCGCACCCCGACACCGAAGAAACCCAGGCGCTGCCGGACTCGAACGCGATGAAGGCCGCAACCGATGCCTACCTTGACCAGTTCAAGGATGCCGGCATTCGCATGGAGGAGGGCCCTGCCGACGAGGCGGAATCGAAGCCCGCTGCGACCCCGGCGTCTGGCGCGGATGACCTGTCGGAAGACGAGTACGAGGCCGAAGTCGAGCAGAAGTCCGCAGACCAGCCGGACGATGCTGGCGAGACTGGCGACGAGGAGGATGACGACGCCGACGATGCCGATGACGAGGATGCCGACGACGACGCGGACGAATCGGATGCCGATGACAGCGACGACGACACGCCGCGGAACGAGGCTCCGATCAGTCGCGATCGGATGCGGCTGGAACTGCGCGCGGAAGACCTCGGCTTCGACCCTGATGTCATCGCGGACATGGGCGACAAGGCGCTGGCAGCGCTCGTGGAACGCGAAACGCAGAAGTCCGACGGCGATCCGGCCGGCAAGGACGACGCGACCGACAAGGGCGACCGCAAGCAGCCGGAACCGGCCGCGGAACTGGACATCGAGAAGGAGCTGGAAGCGCTCGACAAGGACGCGCCCGACTTCGACTTCGGCGACGACATGACCGCCATCGACGAGATGGACCCGGACGCCGGCAAGGCCCTCCGCTCGGTGCTCCAGAAGATGAACAGTCATCACGGCGAGCGGACGAAGCGCGAGCGGGAACTGCTCAAGAAGATCAACGCCCACTACTCCGAGCGCGACAAGCAGGCCCGCAGCCAGATCGACCAGCTGCACAACAATCTGCACATGACCCGCTTCGAGCGGTCGATGTCGGGCCTCGGCAGCGAGTACGAGCCGTTCGTCGGCAACGGCAGCCCGTTCACGAACCACCCCGACAGCGAGGTGGGGAAGAACCTGCTCAAGATCAACGAGAAGGCATACGCCATCGCGGCGGCCAACGAGGTGCCGCTGGATGTCGCATGGCGGGAAGCGGCCGAAGCCCTGTTCGGCAAGGACGCCCGCAAGAAGTCGGAACAGTCGGAAACCAGCAGCAAGAAGAAGAAGGACAGCGACAAGCTGAACAAGGCTCGCCGCCGCCGGACACTGCGACCGGCCCAGCGGGAAACGTCTGTTCGCACCAGCGACCCCGATGTCTCCGAGGATGAGCGTCTGGATCGGGCCGCCAAGGGCGTCAGTGCGTGGATGAGCGAGAAGGGCTGGAAGTAGGTCGCAGCAACACAACCAGAACAAGGAGACGGGAGAGGTGGTCAACCACGCGTCCCGCACCGTGAAGCGCTACGGCGCGGGAGGCGTACATGCCAGTTCAGCAGGCATCTGACATTGCCGACCTGTTGGTCGCAACGCAGGATCACCTGGGTCCGAACAAGTTCGAGGACCTGGCGTCGAATTTCGAGTGGTACCTGGCCGACACCTTCATGCGGAAGGAGAACCGGCGGTACCAGGGCGGCACGAAGGGGCGCTTCAACGCCATCACGTCCACGTCCGGCGCGGCGAAGATGACCGGCATCGGGGCAACCGATGACGTGGATGTCCGTCCGAACCTGACGAACGGCGAGGTGGAGTGGCGTCACTCGACCGTCAACTACGCGATCGACGAGATCGAAGTGATGATGAATGCGAGTGAGCCGCATCGCATCGTCGAACTCGTCGCTACCCGTCGCGCTGGCGCGATGATCGACCTGGCCGAGCTGATGGAGACGCAACTGTGGTCGTCTCCGGCGGACGGCAGCGACAACGCGTTCGGCATCCCCTACTGGGTGACGGACAACGCGAGCGACGGGTTCAACGGCGGCAACCCGTCGGGCCACAGCGACAAGGGCGGCATCGACGCCAGCAGCGTCTCGTCGTGGAACAACTGGACCTTCACCTACTCGGCGTTCAGCGTCGCGTCGCTGGTCCGCAAGATGCGCACGGCGCAGTACCGGACCAACTGGCGCCCGCCGACGGAGATTCCCGGCTACGACCGCAAGGGTGACCGCTACTGCTTCGTGATGGTGAACACCGACACCATCGTCCAGATGGAGGAAATGCTGGACGCGCAGAACGAGAACCTGGGCGCGGACCTCGCCACCTTCGGCGGCAAGACGCAGGGCTTCACGCGCACCGGGCAGGGCATGGTGTTCTTCCGCGGTTACCCGGTGATCCAGGTGCCGAAGCTGCGCGACTCGTCGCTGACGGACCCGATCTACATGCTCGACCTGAACAAGTTCGGGACGCGCATCCTGAAGAACCGCTTCATGAAGGAGACCGTCATTCCGCGCGCCAGTCGGCAGCACACGGTCACCGAGTTCCACGTGGACACCACGTTCAACTGGGTGTGCGAGAACGTCCGTCACCAGGCCGTCGGCTACCGCGCCTGATCCATGATCGAAGGAGGAAATTGATATGCCACGTTACCACGGCGCAAACAGCGCAAACCGGCCCTCCCCGATCATCTTCGGCGAGGTCTGGAACCGCTCCTTCCCGATGGGTGGGGGCAACCCGATGGACTACATCGGCTTCTTCGAGGACTTCGTGGGGTTCAACCACTACGTCGTCTCGAACGTCGGTGCGCACTCCGGCAAGTCCGGCGGGTGGAACGGCTACGAGGACACCAGCGTCACGCTGGCGCCGTCCGACACGTTCGGTGGCCGGCTGTCGTACACCGGCACCACGTCGGACAACCTCGAGGCCTCGATCCAGTACGGGGACGCCAACAGCGCCCCGTTCCAGATCGGCGACACGGTGGGCAGCCAGTACAAGCTGTTCTTCGAGTGCCGCTTCGAGGCGACGACGGTAGCCAACACGCAGAAGGGCGCCTTCATGGGGCTCGCGGAGCAGGGTTCGGCGGCCAACTCGTGGATGGCGGATGACGGCAACGACTTCGCTGACCAGGCGCTGATCGGCTTCTGGCTGGACGAGGACGATGGCGACAACATCAAGTTCGTCTACAAGGCGGACGGCGGCGCTCTCACCACGGCGGTCGCGGCGGTCACGTCCCTTTCGGCGGCCACTGCGGTCAACCTCGGGTTCGTGTTCGATCCGAAGGCGTCCACCGACAAGCGCATCACGATCTACGTCAACGGCGCGCCCATCTCGACCTACGTCACGGGGGCCAACATCGCTGCGGCGACGTTCCCCGACGACGAGCGGATGAGTCCGATCCTGTCGGTGAAGCAGGCCACCAACGCCAGCCATCCCGTCCACTGGGACTGGGTGGCCTGCTACCAGGCGACCGAAGCCGCTGCCTGATCGTCCGTCCCCTGAGCCCGCAGGGAGTCCCCGATGGCTGAAAGCACACTCTCAGCAACGTTCACCACGCTTCAAGTGGCTGTCGGGGATTTCCTCGGGTTCGGGCGCGACACGGCGGCATGGACCAGCGACGAAACGGATCGCGTGGAGGAAGTACTCCAGTCGGGCATCCGTGAGTTCTACACGGCGCACGACTGGTCGTTCCTCAAGCACATCACGTCGATCGTCCTGTGGTCCGATGTGGCCGTGGATGCAGACGTGACGGTGACGGGTGTTCACTCGGCGGGCACGACGACCGTCACGGCCTCGGGCGGCACGCCGTTCTACGCCACGATGATCGGCCGCAGCATCGTCATCACGGACATCGGCACGTTCACGATCACCGGCTACACCAGCAGCACGGTCATCTCGGTCAGCGGCAACGCAACCTGCACCAGCAAGACGTTCAGCATCGACGCGGAGGGCGGCATCTACCAGCTGGAGGATGCGTTCGCCGGCATCGAGGGAACGTTCCTCGAATACGACAGCAGCGAGAACCGCTACGGGCGGATCCGCCTGAGCAACGCAAGCGAGGTGGTGTCGAATCACTCGCTGGACACGGCGACCGGCGAGCCTCGCATCGCGGCTATTGCGTGGAAAACGTCCACCAACGCGGCGGGGCAGCGGGCGGAACTGCGCGTGTGGCCGGAGCCGGATCAGGACTACACGGTCTGGTTCTGGCAGCGCGTCAACCCCGACAAGCTGACGAGTTCGCTGGCCTATCACCTCGGCGGGATGCAGCACAGCGAGACGATCAAGCTCTCGTGTCTGGCGAAGGCCGAGTTGTACGGGGACGACGAACTCGGGATGTACACGCAGATGTACGAGCAGCGGTTGCAGCGCTCAATCCAGCGCGACATGCAGCACGGCTACTCGGCGGAAAACCTCGGTCCGATGACGGACCACTCTGATTCACGCAACGGCTACGACCCGCGTTACCACACCCGTGTGACGTGGGATGGCGTCCAGTACTGAAGGAGGCTCCCATGCCCGGGCATGACGCGCAGTATCTGCTGGAAAACTCTCCGCTCACGTCCGAGGGGCGGGCCGAACTCACGCCGGAGGGATACCTTCGCGGCTGGGGAAAGACTGTCGGCCAGATCGGCGGGATCACGGTGGAGGGGTTCGCGCCGGGTGCCATCTGGCACCACACCGACGGCAGCGACGAGGCAACGTACCGCTACCTCAACACGGGCACCAAGACGACCGCGACGTGGACGGCGATCGACTACAACATCACGGAGAACGCCTACCTGTCCGGCGTGACAGCCGGCACGGCGGCGGACTCCAAGGCGCTGGTTCTGGACGCGGACGGATCGGTTGTTCACGGCGGCGACCTCCGCATCGGCTCGACGGATCCGATGACGCTGGCGTTGAACGCCGTGGATGCGCTCCAGCTCGACAACGCGGCTATCAGCGGCTTCGCGGCAGAGACCGACACCGCTGGCAACGGCGTCTACATCGAGACGGAGGACGCCGGTGCCACGCCGACCGCCGCTCGGGCGGGTGGCCTGCTCAACCTCAAGACTGGTGACGGTGCCTCTGCTGCCAACGCGGTCGCATGCGGTGCTGGTGGCGCGCTGTCGATCATCAGCGGTGCTGGTGGTGCGAATACGGGTGGTGCCACGGGTCAGGTTGGTGGCGCGGGTGGCGCGTTCGCCCTCACGGCCGGTGCTGGCGGCGATACCGACTCGACGGGCGCCCATGCGGCCGGTGCCGGTGGAGCCATCACGATCACGGCCGGTGCCGGTGGTGCGGCCTCGGCCGGCTCGGGAGACGGCGGCGCTGGCGGCAAGATCAACCTCGTGCCGGGTGCTGGTGGCGCGTCCAGCGGCGGTACGGCCGGCGCCGAGGGGCTGGTGAACATCACCGGCGGGATCAGCGTGCTGCAACTCGGCACCACAGTCCAGCCGGGCAGCACGGTTGGCACGGACTACCTGTCGATGAAGTCCACGGGCACTGCGCCGACTGGTACGGGCGCCAATGCCGGCCATCTCTACGCCGACTTCGAGACGGACGACGACGAACTGTTCTTCCTGACCGGCACCGGCGGCACCGCCAACCAGTTGACGACCTGAGGAGGAACCAGTGCTGCAATTCAATGGCACCGTCACGAAGTTCGAGCAGGCGTTCCACAAGGACCACCGCTACTGCGACTGCTCGATCCCGATGACGCTCAAGAAGTGGAACGACGCCCTCGGGCGCATGGTCGTCCTGCGCGTGTGCTGCATGGCCCGCGCACTGGAGGAGATGACCGGCTTCGATCTGCTCCAGACGTTCGAGTTCACGCCGAAGTGGGCGTGGGACTGTGACGAGATGATCGAGGTGGACGGGCCGTTCGGCGGCAAGGTCAAGCGACCTCGTGGTCGCCCGCCGCTGTGGCTGGAGAAGCGAATGCTCGCGAAGGGCATCACCATCAAGGGACTGGAGAACCATGAGCGAAAGAAGCGAATCGGCGAACTCGCCGAACTCGATGAACGTGACCGTTGACGACGTTCAGGCCCGCATTGATCTGCTGAAACAGGCCCGGGAGACTCACCTGGGCCATGTGCAGACGCTCAACGGCGGGATCGCTGAACTGGAAAACATGCGGGACATCATCGCGGCCGACGCCGAACGGCGACGGGAGAACCTTCCCGTCGAGGAGCCCGCCGAAGTACCCGCCGAGGTGTAAACCTCGCAGCACAAGGAGAGCCAGATGCCCTACCCGAAGTGGATGTCTGCTGGCGCGAACCTCGTCAGTTCGCTGGATGGCCAGTATGTGCTCGATGACGATGGCGACTTGCTGGTGCGCTACGAGACGGATGAGAACGGCCGGTACGTTCGTGATGCGGACGGCAACCGCAAAGTGGTGGAGACGCCGCTTTATGACGCAATCCCCGAGATCGTCGAGGATTGATGAAGAAGCGCACGATCCAGTTGCAGTTCCCGCTGGCCGGTCTGGATCGACGGCGCAGCTATCAGTCGCAGCCGCCCTATACCTGCGACGAGGCGCAGAACGTGCGCCCCGACGATGTGTTCAAGCGTCGTCAACGAGGGGGCTCCCGGCCGGGACTGTCGAAGTGGGAATACGACCAACTCGACAGCGGGAGTCCGGTTCGCGGCCTGTGGAAGGTGACGTGGGCGCGTCAGGGCGTCGTCCAGTGGGTGGACAACTTCTCGAACATCGGCAGCGGCTGGACGGTCGGCAGTGCCGATGACGCTCTCCCGACTGTGTTGACGGGCGAGGAGGGGGTGTCCAGCAGCGCCTGCTACAACGCGCCCCTGTGTGTGCTGCCGCCCGAACTGGCCCTGATCGCGATGGGACAGGGGGCGCTTCCGCAGATGCAGTGGTTCTGGATCGCGCTGTCGTGCGCGGTGTTCGCGTGGCTGGTGACGTGCAGCGGGTTCGAGGTTCACGCGACGAAAGTCGGCATGGACATGACCTCGGTGGACATCTCGCAGGGCGGCAGCCCGGTGAGCATCCTCGCCAGCCAGACAATCGCGACCGGCAGCGGCAACGACTATGCGATCAGCCTGTACATCACGCCCGTGAACGGTGCGTTCGGCGGCACGTACCACATCCGTTGCCGGATGGAAAACAACAGCCCGAGCGTCACCACCAGCGGCGTCGAGGTGAAGCTGGCGCTGTCGGACACGGGCGCGTACAGCGGGACGATCAAGGACTACCACAGTAGTTCGCTGGTATCGAGCGACACCCTGAGCACCGGCAACGCAGGCGTCAAGCCGGGCTGGTTCCGGGTGGAAGTCAGCAACAACGCCGTCAGCGCCTACTGGTTGGGCAACACGCTCAAGAGTTCGTTCGCCGCTAGTTCCGGGCAGGGGTCGCAGCAGTCATTCGGCTTCTCGTTGGAGCCGGACGACGAGGATGTGGACGAGTTGAAGGTGCGCAAGATCGAGGTGGCGTACAAGCCGTCTACCGCGCACGAGGATCACGAGTCACAGGTGGTCGCGCTGTCCGGCGGTCGGCTCTACAGTCGGCCGGCGCTGGGCGGCTTCACGGCGGTGAGCACCAGCCTGCGCACGGCGACGGATCGCCGCATCCGCGCTACCGAGATCGGCCAGAAGCTCTACATCGCGGACAACTCGGATGGGATCGAGGGCACCGACGGGGCGACCAGTAGCAGCCCCGGTACCACGCTCACCAGTTCCAGCGTGGGCAACTGGGAGACGGCAGGCGTCAACGCCAACGACTTTGTGGTGGATATCACGGCTGGCGCTGGCGCCGCGCTCGGGACGTACCAGATCAGCAGCGTGAGTGGCACCAGCCTGGTGCTGTCAACGTCTCCCGGAAACAGCCTGTCGAGCCTGACGTTCCGGGCCATCCGCGCGACCAAGGTCTACAACCCGTCGGATGGCACGCTGACGATCCTGACCAGCGGCGCCGTGGCCAACGAGGTGCCGGTCGGGTGCCCGCTGGTCGAGACGTACCTTGACCGCCTGGTGCTGGCCGGTGACCCCGACAATCCCCACCAGTGGAACATGTCGGCGGCCGGCAATGTGACGGATTGGGAGACGGGGCAAACGGGTGCTGGCAAGCCGGTCAGCGGTACCAGCAGCCAGAAAACGGGCGTGCCCGGACAGCCGATCACGGCTCTGTTCGCTGTCGGCGACGACTACCTCGTGATTTCCGCTCGACGGGAACTGTACGTGCTCCGGGGCGACCCGATGCAGGATGGCCGTCTCGACAACCTGAGCCGCAGCGTGGGCATCGTCAATGCCGATGCGTGGTGCCGGGGAGCGGACAGCGAGATCTACTTCCTCGCGGAGAACGGTCTGTACATGCTGCCGCCGGGTGGCCTGAGCGCCCCGCAGTTGATGAGCCACAGCCGTCTGCCGGACGAACTGAAGAACGTCCAGGTCAGCGTCGCAATGGAGTACGACGTGAATGCCCGCGGTGTTCACATCTTCCTCGTCGGTGGCGACAACTCCAAGGGCCAGCACGACCACTGGTGGTGGGCGCAGGATACGCAGTCGTTCTGGCCGGTGGTGTTCGGCGCCGAGGACCACGAGCCACAGAGTCTGCTCCAGTACGGCGGCGACGTGCTGCTGGGCTGCCGCGACGGGTACGTGCGCTGGTTCGACCGCTACGCCGAGACGGATGACGGGACCGATATTGAAAGCCACGTCGAGATTGGCCCGATCCAGCACGGCGGCAACTACGAGAACCGGGGCAGCGTCCAGAAGCTGATCGGCGAGCTGGCGCAGAACAGCGGCAGCGTGACGTGGACGATCTACACCGGCAACACATCCGAGACGGTGGACACGGACACCGCCAGCAGCACGGGTACGTGGACCGCCGGCATGAGCCGCACCGTGCGCCCGCGGTCCAGTGGTGGTGCGTTCCGGCTGCGGCTGTCGGGCACGGACAGTGACCGCGCGTGGGCGCTGGAAGCTGTTACGGCGCAACTGGCCCAGCGGGGGAGGCTGCGCGTCTGATGACGGTTACCCAGGCAATCATCGACGACCTGTTGCAGGCGATCAACCCTTGCGAGACACGTCCGCAAGATGCGCGCCCGAACTACAGGAATTGGGGCGCCGTCAAGAATGTCCTGACGAACATCGTGGAGTCGCTGGCCGAGTCGAATCTGCTGGTGACGGCCACGCACATCCCGTTCGGAGACAGCGACAACACGCTGACTACCGAAGCCGAACTGACGTACACGGTCGGCACCAACACGCTCTACGTCGGCACTGCGATTCGCTTCGGGGGCGACGACACCGACCACCAACTGGCGAACACGGCCAGCGGGTCTGGCAGCACCAGCCTGTTCTACGGCGACCGCGAGGTGATTCGAGCCAGCGCCACGCCGCCCACGGTCAGCTACAGCGCGGACGACGAAAGCGGTGTCTACACCGGGATCGACAACGCACAGGCCGGGACGGTGTACGCCACCGTGGCCGATGTCAACGCGCTGCGGACGGCCTACGAGAATCTTCGTGCTTATGTGGAGTCGATTGGCACCGAACTCGACACGATCGGGGTCATTCAGTAGGAGGCCGTCATGCCCGGATGGGGAACCAGCAACCTGTACGACACGTCGGCCTCGGCGCGTGGTGGCGTATTCAGCCGGTGGAACGTGCCGAACCGCACCTACTCGTCCAGCTACAACCCGTACAACACCCGCGGCGGGCCGATGCAGTCTGCTGGTCGCGCGTGGGAGGCTGCCCGGCAGGCCAACGAGCAACGCTACGGAGACATTCTCGGTGGCTACCAGGACCGGTACCGCACGGCCGTCGGCGAACTGGACAAGCTCGCCGGCAACCAGCGGCAGGATCTGACGCGGCAGTTCGATGAGCACCTTCAAGGGCAGTACGCCGACCTGAACAGCCGCGGCCTCGGCAACACGACCGTGCGTCAGTCGGCAGCCACCGGCAACCTGCGCGAGCGCACGTCGGCGCAGAACCGGCTTGAGGCGTCGCTGGCGCAGCAGAAGCTGGGATTGGCCGGCGAGTTCAGCAAGCAGATGCTGGACTTCATGGAGCGCCGCAACGACGGATTCCCGGACCCGGGCCAGATTGCGCAGATGGGCCAGCAGTACGGACAGGGCCAGAGCAACGCCGGGGAAATGATCAACGCTGGCTACAATCGCCATCCTCTGTACGGATGGTACAAGCCCGGCTTCTAGGGGAGTGAGCGATGCCAATTGGCGTAAGCTATGATCCTGTCGCGGCATACGCGCAGGCCGGGTTCACGGCCGGGATGGAGGACCGTCGTCGTCACGATGTGGCAGCGGCGCAGCGTTGGCGGCAGTTGAACCAGCAGGCGGCGATTGCCGGCGCGCAGATGTCCACGGGGCTTGCCCAGCAGATGAATGCGCTGCGGGCCCGGCAGGACGAGCAGCAGACCGCGCGGGACTACGCCGAGCAGCAGCAGCGTGGGTTCGGCAGGGCGCATCAGCTCGACCAGGACCGGGTGGTGCGCGAGCAGGCCGAGTTGGTGGCTGCGCAGCAGTCCGCGATGCAGCAGGCGGCTCCGCCGACACCGCGCTACCCGCAGCATGTGAGCCGTCAGTTGCAGAAGATCCAGCGCGAGATCGACACGATCAACCGCTCGACGATCCTGCGGCCGGACGAGAAGCGCCAGATGCGGGAGCAGAAGGAGGCCGAGAAGCAGACCTACCTTGACGCACCGCAGGAGCCGTCGCCGATCGAGCGGGCCAAGCGGGACCAGATGGAGATTTCGCCGACGGGGCACGCCTTCGCGGTGGACGCGAAGGGCAACATCAAGATCACGGACCTGATGCGCGGGCGGGATCAGCAGCGGACGCAGATCGACGCGGCCAAGCTCTACGACGAGGCGCGGGAAGTGTTGATGGCGCAAAGCTCTGATCCAAGCCACATGCCGTCGCAGGATCAGATCCTTGCCTACATGAACCAGAAGCGTGCGGCGATCGAAGCCTTCGAGTCGGGCCCGCAGCCGGAGGGCGAATATCTTGGCCAACGGGTCGGCAAGATGATCGATGGCAGCGGGCGCACATTCGACCAGTACAGCGAGGGGCAGTTCCTCGAGCGACCGAAGGAGCCAACTGATCTCACGTTCCCGGAAGGATCGCCAATGAAGCGCGGCGAGCCGATTCCGGAGTGGCTCGACCCCACGGTAGCCGGCATGTCTCCGGATGATGCCGCGGCTGTTCGTCAGCAACGAATGGCGTTCGAGGCAGAGAACGCGCCATTCTCGGACGAACTGACCGAGGAGCAGCGACGGCTGGGAGAGGACCACCTCCGCTCGCTGCGGCAAGCTATCGACGCTCCACCAGAGCCCTCGGGGGGCGCGTCAGCAGCCGATGCCAATGCCCTCGATGCTGCCCGGGGCGCTGTCGAGGACGTGGGCAGAAGCCTTGCGTCGGCCGCGGGCCCGGGCATTGGGGCCTCTGTTGCCCAAGAGGTTGCGGGTGGAGCGTCGGCCGTTGCGCAAGACGATGCTGAGCGAGGGACATCTTCTGCGCGTGCGCAAGCGCAAGCAGAGCGTGCCGACATTGCCGACCGAGCAGTTATCCACAGCCAGATCAACGCCCAAGGCCTTATGGTCCCGCCTGAGTCATCGCCGGGCGAGGTTCAGCGGGTGTGGACGGACAAGATGGCGCAACACGTTCAGGAATCAGAAGGGCCGCTGCCGATTCACAAGTGGCGCGAGATGCACCCGGATGTTGGCGACAGAACCATTCGTGTCACCGAGCTCCGGCAGGAGGATCGCAAGCGGCTGGAAAGAATGCGGGACCAGGCCCGGCAAACGGGCAACAAGGTCAAGCTGGAGGAGGCGCGAAAGGCTTTGCGAGAGCTGACGGCCGAAAACTTCAAGAAGGAGTGGGAGGTCGAGTACGAGCGGTACAGGAACACCTACGACGAGATGAAGCGGCTTCGCGCATCTGGCGAGAATCCGGCGCTTGCCATGGTTCCCGAGTCAAGCCGGGATGGTCTGCGCGAGCAGATTGCCCGCGCCAACGAGCTGATGAAGTCCGGGGGCCAGAGCAGTGCGAAGGAGGCCATCAAGATCATGGAACAGCTCAAGAAGAAATATCCGTTCATTTTCTGAGCCATCGAACGATGGCGCCGACCCCCATGCCAATCACGACTGTGAACAGGAGCAGAAACAGAAACGTGCCTAGGTGATGCGCTGTGCGGCTGGGGGACATGAGGAGCGCACCCCCGATAGCCGACACACCAACGATGAACCACAGAGGGTTGAGGACATCGCTCGTTCCCTCGTGTGTGTCCTGGTAGCCAAGGTCGTCAAGAAACTTGCTCATTGTGGACTCCAATGCCTGAACTGCCCGAGCCAACACTTACGGAACTGCTGGGCGAGACAACGCAACTGGCTCGCCAGGTTGGCTTTACAACTGCCGATGATGACAAGCGGAGCAACGAGTTCCGGCAAGCCAGAGTTGTCCACAGTCGAGCAGCCATGCAGAAGGCGATGGAGGAAGCCGGCCGCTACGGGATGGTGAACCCGGGCAAGGCGGGGGAATACGATACCACGACGGCCTTGGCCGACATCAAGACCCGGTTCCCGTTGTCGGCGCTGGACAGCGAGAGAACATCTGCGGCGCTGGCTGAGCAATCGCAAATGCACGCGCTTGCGCGCAGGTTTGCCGATGGCGAGCGTGGCGCGTTCTTGCTCGAAGATGTCCTCAAGGGGATGACGCCGCTTGAACGGCAAACGTTCCGGTCGTCTTTGGGAAATGTCCTGTCCAGCGGGCACTACAAGCGGGAGGGATGGCAGGCGACCGGGGAAGGTCTCTTGCGCGGCGCGGTGCAGATGACCGAGGCCTTCGAGGATCTGTCAAGGATGTGGCAGGAGGATGATCCTGCGCATGAGTTCTACCGACTGGCCAACAGGATGCGACGGTCGGCGGACACGCTGGAATCGGGCGACTGGCTGACGGATAGCTTCAACGGCGCGGTCGCTATGTTGCCGGATCTGGTGGCTGGCGTTGGCGCAACGGCCGCTGGTGGGCCGGCAGGAGGGATTGCCTATTGGACAGTGCGGGAAATGCCGGACGCGCAGCGCGAGTTCGAGCAGTTCGGGATGAACAAGAAGCAGGCTCGGCTGTGGTCCCTGGTCACATCCCCCATCACCGGCAGCATCGAGCACGCGCAAACGATGCTGCTGAAGGGACCGCAGGCTGCGCTTGGCGGCCTCAAGCGCTCCCTGTACCAGAAGGCGGCTGGATGGGTTGCTAACTACACCGGGGCCGTCGGGCTGGAGTCGGCAGAGGAACTGGCGCAGTATCTGACGCGGGAGGCAGCCAAGTTCATCTACGACAAAACACGCGACCTGGAAGACCAGCAGTTCGACGCCAGGGAGTTCGCCGACAACTTCGTCAAGACGGCAGAGAAGGCGGTCGGGGTGTCGATGTTCCTGCTGCTGCCCGGGCACATTGCCACTGCTCGCCCGAATGGGGAGACGGCAGAGCAGATCAAGAGCTTGGCAACGAGCCCATTGGATCGGTATCGCCAGTGGATTCAGCGCCAGCAGGAGGGAGAGCTTACCAAGTCCCCGTGGGAAGATGGCGAATCCAGCCCTGCCGACGTGACGCCGGAGGGCCAGCAGGAACTCGAGGTTCGGGGGCGCATCCTGACAGCGCCTGACGAGGCATCTGTTCGATCATTTGTTGGCGACAACCCGCAAGCCGCCCGACAACTCGCCGATGCGGAGCAGTTGACGGAAGATCAACTGTCCGGCGTGGTGGATGGCCAGTGGGACGCCGACAGCCGCGACGAGCTTCACCGTCTGTTGCGCCGCGAAGTGATGCGGCGGGACGCAGACGTGGGTCGTCGGCGCATGGTTGATTCATCTACTCCCGGTCGCGTCCGCCGCGACACATGGGTGTGGGCCAACCTTTCTCAACTGGAGTCTGTGGATCCGAGCAGTGTTCGGGATGCGCTGATTGACGGGACCGACTATTCGCCAGCCCGCAAGCAAGAGATCGACAAGCGACTGGCCGAGGCGGGGCCTGACGGCAAGAACCTGGCCGAGATCATCTACAACGCCGCCCGGCACGTCGGGGAAGATCCCGGAGTGTTTGCCCGGCGCGTCTTGAATGACGCCGGGTATGAGTTTGTCGATCATGCGCAGCGGTTGCCGGACGACGCGGAACTGGATCAACAGTTTCTCGATTTCGGCATGGAGCAACTGGCCGACGAAGATCTCGCGCCGAATACGATCGCTGAGGAAATCCCGTTCAGGGCTGGGCGTGGAGACATGTTCGTCGAGGCAGCGGATGCCATCTCGGGCCAAGAGGCAGCCAGGCGGGAATCTGCTCCAACTGAGGTTCAGCAGATTGTCGGCGACCCCGATACATCGGCTGCAATCATCGAATACATCACGGAGTCTGACGCAATCTCTGCCGCGCAGCGCGGCGAGGCGTTTGACGAGGATCTGGTCCGCAAGGGCGAGCTGATCGAGCAACTGATTGACAGCCGGTCGGGCAACTACGACCAAGACACTATCTACCGGACCGTCATTGGTGACTATGCCGACCGCCTGCTGGAGGCGACCGAAGGGACGGTGTTGTCCGGGGTCGGCACGCGATCCGCTTCTCTCAAGAAGCCACCGTCTGGCGCGCGACCCGGCGTTACAACGATTCGGATTGAGGGTCCGATCAGCCGCGCTGCCTTCATTGGCGACATCGGGCGAGTGGTTGCGGGCGGCGACCCAAACGAGGTGTTGATCGGCAGTGGCGTCTCGTTCGAGGTGGCGTCTGTTGATCCGGATGCTCGAACGGTCGTTGTTCGGGAGACGACCCTGCCTGACGCCACAGGCAATCTGTCGTTCCGCATGGAGGAACAGCAGCCGCTGGGGATGTCATTCAGGATTCCGTCTGTTCCTGCGGTCGACCCCGTTGTCAGTCAGGTTCGGCCTCCGCGTGTTCCGCGCAGCAACCACGAGGTGGTCCGCTACCTCGAGCAGGCGGTTGGCATTCCCGTCCAGGAGGAGCGCCGGCTGGCAGCCAAGGCAGCTCTCGGGCAATACGACCGCACGCGGCATGTTGCTCGCACCAAGTGGGCGGGCGACATCGGATCCACGGCGCACGAGGTTGCTCACCACATCGAGAACACCACGGATGCCATCACAAGTGCCCCGATGTTGGCGCTGCGCCAGATTGGCCTTCTGGATTATGACGCTGGCCGTCAGAACTCCCGCGAGGGGTTTGCCGAGTATGTCCGCATGTGGTGGATGGGCGAGGACTACGGAAGCATCGACATTTCTGCCTGGGAGCAGCATTTCAACGAGTGGTTGACTCAGAATGGCGACTGGGCGGTGCGTCTTGGTCGCGCCAAGGCATACGTCGATGGCTGGCGGGCGCAGGGGCGCGAGGCCCAGTTGAAGGCCAATCTCAAGCCGATTGGATCTAAGCCGCCGGTCGCGGAGACGGTCGCGAGTCGCATGGGCGAGCGGATGCGTGAAGCATACCGCGTCGTCAAGGATGCTGGCTTCCCGATCCAGACGTTCGAGAGTGCAGCGGCTCGCAGCGGACACTCGCCATCGGTCGGAGAGGGCATCAAGGAGATTTACGATGCCTTCAACCAGACGGCGCCGAAGTATGCCGAGGACGCGATTTTCAACGGTGTGTTCACGCTGGGCGACCAGCCAGTGCGAGTGAACGGGACTCCGCTGGCGAAGGCGATGGGTGAAATCGCCCCCAAGGAGTACGATGACTGGTCCGTGTGGGCGTGGGCGCGGCATTCCAAAGAGGCCATCGAGAAGTCCGGCGGTGCCTACAATCCGGGCATGTCGCTGGCCGATGCCGACTTCATCTTCACGAACAACGGGATGAACCTGTCGCCCGAAAAACTGGACAGGTTCGAGGTCGCGGCGCAGGCGCTGACGGACCACAACAACGCCTTGCTGGACATGGCTGTTGATGCCGGCTTGTTGACGGCCGACTCGGCGGTCGCCATGAAGCAGGCGTGGGACACATACCTCCCGCTCCAGCGCGTGAAGGAGAAGGCTCCGATTCTCGGTGGCGCTGGCGCGATCCGTCCCAAGTCTCCCGTTCGTAGGCGAACGGAGGGTGGCTCTGGTCTGCAAGTCATTGATCCGCTACAGGCCACGATCAATCGCACGGTTGGCTTCTACCAGTCAGCACAGCGACAGATCATCTGGAACCAGATCATCGACACGGCCGAGTCGGTAGGCGGGCTTGGCGGGTGGATCATGCCTGCCGACCCGTCATTCAACGTGACAACCGCATCGGTCGGCGAGCTTCGGGCACAACTGGAATCGGCCGGCGTTGACCCGCAGGCATTCGACACGCTGACGCCGCAGCAATTGGAGCAGTTGGTCACCATCTGGCGCCCGCAGTGGAAGGCTGGCGACAAGATGTACGTCCAGCGGATTGACGCCTCTGGCAATCGTCGCGTGTTCGAGATCCGCGAGCCTTCACTGTTCGAGGCTGTCGAGGCTATTGCTCCGTACAAGGGTGGTCCGGTCATCGAAATGATTGGCCAACTGGCGGGATTGATGCGCCTCGGCCGAACCGGGATCAACCCTGCGTTCGGCGCAAGAAACATGGTGCGCGACGTTGGCGTGTTCCTGATGCAGCGCAAGGAGGCCAAGGGCATCCGCAGCATCGTGGACATTCCGCGCACGATGCTGTCCTACGTGTGGGCCAAGGTCCGCGAGTTCCACGGCGGGGAGGCGGCAAAGTCTGATCCCATCGTGAAGCTGTGGGAGGCGTCCGGCGGCCCATTGGCCAATCTTGTCGGACTGGACTACCAGAGTACTATCCGCACGGCACAGTCGATGCTCAAGAGCGGGATCGCTCGACGGTATCTCGGGATCGTCTGGCAACCGATCTCCCTCAAGGGTGCAAGCTGGGGGCTCCCGCGGCGTGTTGTCGGGAACCTTTTCAACTCAACGCTGGACAGCATGCGCGAGGCGTTTTCCACGTCCGAGGTTGGACCCCGGCTGGCCGAATATCGGGCAGTGTTGATGAAGTACTACACCGTTGATCAGTTGCGATCGATGGTGGAACGCGGGCAGAAGCCGCCCAGGCGGGTGATGGTCGAGGCCATCAATGCTGCCAACGACGTGACGACCAACTTCAAGCGGATGGGCACGAACATGCGGGCGATGAACCGCATGGTTCCGTTCCTGAATGCGGGGCTCGAAGGCCTGGACAAGGGTTTCCGAACGATTCGCGATCAGCCTGCGGTAACGATGTGGCGCGCGGCGGCGCTGGCCGGCGCAACGTTGGCATGGTGGCTCAGCGTCAAGGATGACGACTGGTACAAGGAATCCCCGACATGGCTGCGGTACGGATACTGGACGCTTGCTGACGACGAGGGCAAGCCGTGGCTGCGTGTCCCGCGCCCCTTCGAGTGGGGGTACACGATCAGTGCTGGCGTGCAGGCGATGGCCGACCAGATTGCCGAGAACAATCCGGAGGCACTGGACCAGTGGGTTGACCATATGGCTCGTAGCAGCACGCCAAACCTGCTCCCCGCCGGGATCTCGCAGGCTGCTCAGTTGCTGGCTAACGAGGATTTCTTCAAGGGCACGCCAATCATCCCGGAGGCCCTGGAGGATGCAAGCCCGAGAAACCAATACACAAGACGCACGCTGGAGGCGTCTCGCACGGTTGCCGGGTGGTTGAGATCCATCGGCATTGATGTGTCGCCGGCCAAGATTGAATGGCTAGTGGACGACATTTCGGGTGGGATCTACCGCCGGGCATTCGACGGGAACTACTTCGATCTCTTTCGAGGGTTCCAGTTGCGGCAGGACTACAGCCAGTCGATGGACGATTTTTATGAGCGGAAACAGGATCTCGACACGGCGAAGCGCGACGATTCCCTGGAGGGTCGCCAGCGACCGGTAGACCGGGAGGCCGAGACTGCCTACTACCAGGACTGGTCGGAGATCATCAACGACATCCGGGACGTGGTACGCACGCACAAGGATGCGACGCGCGACGAGCGTCATGAGTACGAGAGGTGGCTGATCGGGGCGTCTCGTGCTGCGGTCGGTCGCGAGCCGTTGGCGCGATATCCGAATCCGTTGAACGATCCCGAAAGGCCTGCCTGGCTGGAGCCAATCAGGCTCAAGCATCTTGGTTCTGCGCTGGTGATGACAACCAACAGCGAGCCTGCGGGCGAAAAGGCCACGGTGGTCAAGGATGGGGAGAGAATGTCTCCCCGCGACAAGTGGCTGGCCGATCAGATGCGTTCCGAACGAATCCTGGAGGGAATTGGGGTGGACGAGAGGCAGAAGCTGCTACGCGACTATTGGGTCAGCCTTGGCCGAAGTGCTCGCGTGCGCGCAAGCACGGGTCGTCTCACGGCTCTCGGTCGTCGGTTGTTGCGCATGTCGTCTACTCAGGACGGCGAAAGCGTCGATCCATAGCCTGTTTGGTAACTTACACCCATCGGAGCATCGACACTCCCGTGATTCTCGACCCGACCGCACAGACCCGTCACTGCATCACCGTGGAGGATATCCGCGCGCTGATGACGCTGGACGTGCAGCACGGGCGGCGGGCAACTGACCGCGTGGTGCTCGGTGACCCCGTGTCGTCGCTGGCCCTGTTCTGCGTGCGCGAACTGGCCGCCAGTGGGTACGCGGTGACCAGCGACCCCGGCCTCGAGTTGGCCTGTGCGGCGTGGCTGCTCGTGGTGCGGTCACCGCTGGCGGGCCCGGCGTATGTCCCGGGCGTCCCGGCCGATCAGTGGGAATTGAAGCGAACACCGGGGCTTCCGCCGCCGGTTCACACGTTGCCTTCGTGGGCCTTTGAGGAGGGAGTGCGATGAGCACCCGGAACATGCGCGTCGAGAAGTCGTTTGTGATTGCCAACGGCCAGACCCAGCTTGCGGCGGGTTCGCCGCTGGACACGGCCGAATTGTCGCTGGTCGGGATTCGGTGCGTGGAGATCGGCACCGCGACGACGATGACGTTTGACGGCAGCGGTGGATCGCTGACCGATGACGCCAACGAGAACGCAGAGCCGACGCCGCCGAGTGCGGCTGCGGACTACGGCGATCTGCTGGAGTCTGACGGTACCACCGAGCAGCTGACGCTGACGCTGAGCGAGGGGGACTACCTGATCCTCAAGCCGGAGGAAGCGGGCAAGACGATGAACTGGCCGCGGTTCCTGCGGCCGACGTTGAACCAGGACCCCGGCGAGGACGCAACGTTCATTGCCGTCCTCCGCATGATCTGAGGTGCCGAGATGACCCAGCGACCTGTTCTGCGCCTGCCCTCGCGGGCGTCTCGCGGCTTTGCCATGACTGGCGACTGGCTGGCGTGGCTGTTCGTGCTGCTGCTGTGGCCGGCGGTGTGGCTGGTGGTGCTGGCGCGGATCACGACCGCGCAGTACGTGGTGGTGATTGCGAGCGGTGCGTGGACCCCGGGAGCGTCAGCGGACGATGCCTACGCGCTGGCGCAGCAACTCGCCACGGGCGATGCCACCGACTCCCCTACCGCTGGCCCCGCCTCCCTCACGATCAACGGCGAATCGCTCGGCGCCTACGACTACCACATCGTCGACGGCCCGCTGACCGTCTCGGCGTTCAGCTCTGACGACTACTTCACGACCACTGAGGACAGCCGCGCCGCGTTCGTTGTCGTCAAAGGTGACCTCACAATCAACAGCGGCCAGGTGTTCCGACCGTCGAAGCGCAAACTGTTCACCGTCGTCTACGTGACCGGTGACTGCGCGATCGCGGGCGAGATCAGCATGTCGCAGCGCGGCGCGAATCACTCGGTGGCGACCGGCAGCGCGATCACGGCGGCGGCGATCCGGATTGCGACGGGCACGTTCGGGGGTGTGGCGAATCCGCAGGTGCCGGCGGCGGGTGGTGCGGGTGGGCCAAGCGGCGGCGGCGGCGATCCGGGGTCTGCTGGAAGCGGTGGCGGATGCGGTGGCGG
>CAZUIY010000326.1:0-1311 GCA_964619975.1 uncultured Gemmatimonadales bacterium | reverse complement strand
CCTGGCCAGTTGAAAATGTGGGATTTTAAGTCTCTAGGGTTCTTCCGGGTTTTCTGTCGACTTTCGTCGTAAGGCGTGCGCCAGTCTTGCCCGCTTCGATTGGATGGTCGGCCCCAAGTTGTTGCGGAACCACGCAGTCACGAGCTTCACAGGAACCTCCGTCAGCGCCAAGCGGATGACCGCCGATGTCGTGGGTCCAAACAAGGCCGCCCAGATGAGTATCAAACTCGTAAAGCCGCTACGACTGTGGTCGCCTTCGATCTCTTTCAGTTTACCAAAGCTCGATTCCAAGATCTCCGTGCTGCCGGGCATGCGCGTACCGGCCCTCGCTTTCGATGATTCCGCTTTGACGATTTCCAAGAGTTCGTGCTTCAATAACTCCTTCTCGGGAGTATCCGAGATCTCAGTGAGAGCTTGTTTCACGTCATCGGCAGTGGATGTGCAATAACCGTTGCGACGGACAACGTCGAGCGCCCGATCGGTGAGTGCCAGCCAACCCGACCACACGGCAAGATCCTGCCGATACTCACGCAGCCAGCCGAACTTCGTGTTCAAACGCTCGACGCTACACAACGACGGAGCCACCAGACCGTGATCGTTCAGCACCGTCAGCACCTTCTCCGCCCACTTCAACAGGCTCTGCAGGTTCATGTAGCGAGCCTTGCTGCGCAATCGCGGTGGGACGAGAAACGCGAGTTCCGTTTGGTTCGTCTCAAATTTGGTCTGCGTGGCTTGCTTGACAAACGCCATCCAACGTTCGTTCTTTTCTAAACGCTTCTTCAACAACCGTGCCGCCAAGTGCGGCAGATCGCGATAGCGAGTTGTTTCCGGATGAGATTGGCAGAACCGGTCGATGCCGCCGGAAAGATCGCTGCCTTCGTCGCTCAAGATCGCGGCGGGCAGGATGCCGGTGGCAGCGATGACGGCTTCCAACTGTTGATACACGATGTCTTGAGTCGAAGATTCCACGGGCAGCAAGGCCACGGGAGTCATGTCGCTCAGCTTCAGGCATTCCCCGGGCGGTGGAAGATTCGCTAAACGAATTCCGATGATTCCCAAGAACCGATGTTTTCCAATCTCGATCGCATGGTCGGCCAACAAGATCCAGTCGTCGGCCTGCTCAAGCGGTGCGTGCAACTTGTAATATCCCAGCCGAAGCAGCCACATGCGTCCGGTGGTGGCGTGAGGAATGAAGCCTTGTCGCGCCTGCTCGGGAAAGAACATCGCCAGCGTCTTGGGCACGGCGTTCAACGAAGAACAGCATCGCAACACGGCGCCGCAGAAATAGACCACCGTGGATAAACTATACGA
>CAZUIY010000325.1:0-1354 GCA_964619975.1 uncultured Gemmatimonadales bacterium | reverse complement strand
CTAGTAGTACTTCGTTAGGTCGGCCTCCAGTCCTGGTGGCAGGAGGGGCAGTGGCCGATCAGAGCGATGACGGCCATCTGGAGGGCGGCCAGGGTCTGGTAGAAGCTCAGCTGGCCGCCGCCGGTGCTTTTGGGTCCGGCTCCAGGCGCTGGGCGGTGGCGAACAGGTGGGCGGCGGTGACCAGGGTGACGTGGTGGTGCCAGCCGAGCCAGGTCCGGCCCTCGAAGTGGTCCAGGCCCAGGCCGTGCTTGAGTTCGCGGTAGTCGTGCTCGATCCGCCAGCGGATCTTGGCCAGCCGCACCAGTTCGTCCAGCGCGGTGTCTTCGCCGAGGGTGGTGAGCCAGTAGTCGGTGGGCTCGGCGGCGCCGGTCGGCCATTCGGCCAGCAGCCAGCACGCCGGCAGGGTCCCGTCCGCCGCCCTGGGGATGGTGCGATGGGCCGGGCGCACCCGCAGTGCGGTGAACCGGCTGCTCATCACCGCCGACCGGTTCGCGGGGCCGGTGCGGGTGCCGGTGCGCCAAGCGATCTCGGTGAACCGCTCGGGGTGCTCGGTCGCCAGGGCCTGCACCGAGCACGGGGCCTGGTGGTAGCGGGCAGTGCGCGGACGGGGCCCGCGCCCGGAGTAGTCCATCACCGCCGGGGTGGCCTCGGCCCGATGGGCGCTGGTGTCGGCCTTGACGGCCACCACGTACGGGATCTGGCGCTCGGTCAGAGCGGTGCGGAAGGCGCTGTTCTGTCCGTAACCGGCGTCGGCCACCACCACCGGGGGCCGGTGGCCCCAGCCGGCCAGCTCGTCGAGCATCTGCAGCGCCAGCTGCCATTTGGGCCGGTGCCGCACCGTGTCGGGGATGCCCGCCTTCGCCCGGCGCGCCCTGACCTGCTCGGCGTCCTGGGCCGTGTCCTGGCAGGTGTCGTCCCAGGCAGCGGGCACAAACAGGCGCCAGTCCAGTGGGCAGGAGGCCTGGTCGGTGACCGCGTGCACACTCACCGCGATCTGGCAGTTGCCGATCTTCCCCAGCGTGCCGGAGTACTGCCGGGCCACCCCGGGCGAGGCCGTACCCACCTTGGGGAACCCGGTGTCGTCAACCACCCACGCCTCCGGGCGCACCAGTTCGATCGCCCGGGACGCCAACACCTGGCGGACCGGCTCGACCGGCCACGGCGAGGTGGACACGAACTGCTGCAGCTGCTGGTAGTCGATCCCGAGCCGCTCTCCCATCGGTTGCATCGACTTCCGGCGACCCTCCAGCATCAACCCCTGCAGGTACAGCCCACCCTTGGCCCGCTGGTCCTTCCGGACCAGCGAGGCGAACGCCTCGGCGACAAACTCCTCCAGCCGCTCACGCACATCCGG
>CAZUIY010000324.1:0-2328 GCA_964619975.1 uncultured Gemmatimonadales bacterium | reverse complement strand
TTTTCCCAAGGCTATACCAGCCTGGAGCAGTCCGAAGCCAAGGTGGAACGCCAGCCCGGTTTCATCCAAAGATGGAAAGACCGCCGGAGAGCCGAAAAAGCCCGCCGCCAGGCCGAGAAGGACCAGGAAGCCGAACGCCTCTTGGATGAACTGTTAGACAAAGTCCACCAGCAAGGCATGGATGCGCTCTCGGAATCCGAAAAACGCCAACTCGCCCGCGTCAGCGCCCGCTACCGCGACAAAGGCAACCCGAAGACCTAAGGCGAGCGGGGGACGTAAGTCCCCTGAGTTCATTGCGAGAGGGAGACAGGGCGAGGGGGCGAAGATGGAGCACTGATCGTGCATGACTCTTCACCCAGCCGCTTACCAGGTTGTTGAATTATTGTCGTGAACGCGGTGGGTCGCTGGTTTTCCCCCTTTCCCCCGCTCGGCTGCGGGCGCAGCGGGAGCGGGGGAAGGCGGGCGGTCGAATTCAAAGGGTGAAGGGGACGGGTTAGGGACACATGTTTCGTCAGCCGGGTGGATCGGCGCCGCTGGTCATCAGGCGGAACAGCCTGGTCAGGTTGAAGGCCGAGGTCAGCCAGAGCCATTCCACCCGGACTCGCTCAAGGCCTCTGAGCAAAAACTGTCTTGCGCCGAATTGATGCTTGATGATCGCGAAGGGAAACTCCGCGGCGTGTCGGCGACGTTCGTATTTTTCTTTCGCCTCGTCGGTGGCCATCCGCTCGGCCTGCTCTTCCCGGAACGGTTCGAGATCGTCGCGGCTGATTTGCCGGCTCTTCGCATCGCCTTTGAGGCACATCTCTTTGAGCGGACAATCCGCACAGATTTCCGGGTCGGACTGATAACGCTTCACGGAAACTTTTCGTCCCGACGGCATGGTTTGGCTGGTGTCCCGCGTGTGCGGCAGGGCTTGCCCCTCGGGGCACCAGTAGCAATCCCGCTCCTCGTCGTAGATGAACGCCGACTTGTCGAGTTGCGGGTTTTTCTTACCGTTCGTCGGCAGGCGATCCCGGTCCGACTCGGGCACCGGTTGGCTCAGGTCGTCGCGGATCGCCGGGTTGTCCGCGGGATCGCCCGGCGAGATCGGCGAATAGAGCGTGACGTCGGTCTCGGCCAGGTCCGCCAGGTTTTCGCCGGTCGCCATCAAGCCGTCGGCCAAAACTTCCGGCGACAACTCGTCCATCTCGAACGACTCTTTGACGTCTTCGAGGGCCGGCAAAAGATGTTTGTCTTCGTCGGTCGTCGCGATCACGTCCACCGAGACGATCATCTCGCTGTCCACATCGACCGTCGCCATGGGTGTATAGTTCGCAGCGAAACCGCCGTCTTTATTCGGCGTTAGCCGCGACTCGGGATCGGTCATGGGAATCCGCTTCGGCAGCGTTTCCCCCGCCTCTTCCATGCGGCGAATTTCCTCGAGTGCCGCATCCACCCGCTCTCGGCGGCGGTTCACGTCGGCCATTTCCTTCGCCAACTCGTCGGGCAACGACGAGCCGACCAAGGCGTCTTCCTCCGCATCGGCGGCTTCGAGTTTGGCCTCAAGTTCGGCGTACCGAGCAGCGAGTTCCTCCCGCATTTCGCGGAGCCGTTCGGGCGTTCGCGTGCCCGTCTTGCGGTTGTTGGCTCGCATCCGCGTGCCGTCGAATGCCAGTTGTTCCAGCCGAAGCGCCCCCATCTCGCGGGCGACCAGACAGATCTGGACGAACAGCTTCTTGAGTTCCTCGGGGTGCTTGCGGCGAAACTCGCTGAGCGTGGTGTGATCGATCACGCGGTCCTCGGCCAGCCAGCGAAAATCCAACCGAAACTGAAGCGCCTCTTCCAGCTTCCGGCTGGAACGAATCCGCGTCAGCAACCCGTACAAAATCACACCCGCCACGACGCGGGGATGAATCGCAGGCTGCCCCCGGTTCACGTGATACTTCGCTTCCCAAGCCGACCAATCCAATCGGCAGAGGATGTCGTCCAACAGCCGCACGATATGATCCGCGGGGATCGCCTCATCCAACATCCTGGAATACATCACGATCTGACTACGATCTTGCGGCGGTCTCGCCCATTGCGTCATAATCAACCTCCGCGAGCAGTATAGCGCGAACGCGCTACGCCACAAGCGAAAATATTAAATCAACAGCCTGTTACGCCGCTCGGCTCGCCAATATTTTTTCGTCGTTTACCTGGCGGCCTGGCGTTTGAGGACTTCAAGGCCTTTGAGGATGTCCAGATCCTGGGCCAGGTCTTCGTCGCTCGTGCCGCCGTAGAAGGCCGTGTATTCGCGTTCGGGCCGGTCCACGACCACGTGCGGTTTGATCCCGACTTTGCCGTAGG
>CAZUIY010000323.1:0-7452 GCA_964619975.1 uncultured Gemmatimonadales bacterium | reverse complement strand
CATCTCGGCGATGATGCAGCAGATCTTGGTGGTCCCGATGTCCAGCCCGACGATGATGTTTTCCTTGGACATTCCCTATCCTTTCCGGACGACGATCTGGCCGTCGAAGCGGAGGTCGAGTACGGCGAACGGAATCTTCTTCTCGTGCAGGTCCCGCAGAACGTCGTCCAGCAGCGAGAGCTTGTCGACGGGGGTGTCGTGATCCAGCACGATGGCCCCCTCGGCGTGGACCATCCGGAGCGTCACCGTGCCACGGCCGTCGAGCTCGATGGAGGAGATCTCGCGCGCCAGGGCCGGGTACTTGCGCTCGACCTCGCCGAGCCAGGCCAGCGCCCGCCGGACCGCGCCCGGCTTCACCCGGCCGGCGTCGTCGACGACCGCCGAGGCCGGCCACGGACCCGACAGGACCGGCGCGTCCCACCCGGCGTGGAACGGGTCGACCGGCAGGACCCGGCCGGCGCTGTCGGCGGGGGTCAGCCGGTCGAGGTCCAGGAGCGCCGCCGGCCGCCGCTCCACGATCTCGAGCGCCAGGCGGTTCGGGAACCGGCGGACCAGGCGCGCGGAGTGGACCAGCGGGTCCTTCTCGGCGCGCTCGGCGTACTCCCCCAGCGGCGACCAGTAGTGCAGGTCCGCGCCCATCAGCCCGGCCTCGGCCACCAGCACGTTCGGGTTGGCGACGTCCACGCCGGTCACACGGACCTCGGTCACCTTGAGCAGATCCAGCCAGTCGCGCGAGTCCGCCAGGCGGATTCCGTGCCAGGCGCCGAGCCCCAGGGCCGCCACCGAGACGGCCACGCGGAGCGTGTTCCGCAGCCGCCGGCGGCGCGCGTCCTGGAGCGTCCGGTCGATCCGGCGATTCCGCCGCCGGGTCAGCCGGCCGGGCCGGACGCCGCGCGGGATCACGCGTCCTCCTCGAGGAACGCCAGCTCCTCCGCCGTGAAGCCGATCAGCCGCACCTCGGGCTCCAGCGTGATCCCGAACTTCTCGCGGACCGCTTCCCGTGCGGCCCGGATGCAGGCGAGGGCGTCGGCGGCCGTCGCGCTCCCCCGGTTCACGATGAAGTTGGCGTGCATGTCCGAGATCTCGGCGTCCCCCACGCGGTGGCCGCGGAGCCCGGCCTGGTCGATCAGCGCGCCCGCGGTCCGGCCTTCGGAGGACACTCCCGACGGGTTCCGGAACGTGGAGCCCCAGGACGGCCAGCGGAGCGGCTGGGTGTCCTTCCGCGAGCGGGAGAGCGCCCGCGCCGACTCGCGGATCGCCTCGGGGTCGCCGGGGACGATCCGGCACGTCACGCGGGTCACGATCAGGTCGGCCGGCAGGTTCCCGCTCCGGTAGCGGGGACGGGCCTGATCGCGGGTCACCCGGCGGCGCTCGCCGCTCCAGGTGATCCCCTCCACCGACTCCACCAGCTCCCACGTCGAGAGCTCGCGGATGCCGGCGTTCATGACGACCGCTCCGCCGAGAGAGCCCGGAACTCCGGCCAGGAACTGGAACCCCTCCCAGCCGCGGTTCCACGCCTCGCGAACCAGCCGCGGCGTGTAGATCCCGGCTTCGATCGTGGCGGTGCCGGCCTCCTCGTCCACCTCGATAGCGTTGAAGTGCTCCGAGAGCTTGAGGACCAGCGGGTGCTCGCCGTCGGCGATCAGAACGTTGGCGCCGCCGCCCAGGACGAACGGCCGCCGGGCCTCCTCCTCCACTCCCCGGCTCCACTCGACCACCTCCAGCACGTCCTCCTCCGAGGCCGCCTCGCAGAAGAACCGCGCGGTCCCACCGATCTTGCAGTAGGTCAAGGGCGCCAGCGGCTCGTCGCGGCGGCAGACGCCCGGCAGGGTCGTGGACGTCATCACGCGGTCGCCTCCCCGGCCGGCGCGGCGTCCAGGCCGCGGTCGTCCGACAGCCAGCGGGCGACCTTGTCGACGTCCCCGGCTCCCATCGTGAGCACCACGTCGGCCGGCTCCAGCCGGGCGGCGATGACGGCGGGGTCGAGCGCGTCGGGCAGGTAGACGACCTCGGCCCCGCCGGCGGCCCGGGCCGCCTCCGCGACGAGCTCCCCGGTGACGCCGGGGATCGGGCGCTCGCGGGCCGGATAGATCGCGGTGACGAACGCCAGGTCGGCGGCGGCCAGGGCCTCGCCGAACCCGGCCGCGAAGTCGCGCGTCCGCGAGTAGAGGTGGGGCTGGAAGACCGCCACCAGCCGCCGGCCCGGGTATACCGCCCGGGCGGTCGCCAGGGCGGCGGCCACCTCCGTCGGATGGTGCGCGTAGTCGTCCACCACCGAGACGCCGTCGTCCCGCATCAGCTCGAAGCGCCGACCGACCCCGCGCACCGTGGCCAGGCCGGCCGCGATCGCCTCGCCGTCCACGCCCACCCGCCAGCCGACGGCGGCGGCGGCCAGCGCGTTCCGCACGTTGTGCCGGCCCGGCATCGCCATCTCCACCGGAACGGCCGCGGCGCCACCCAGGGCCAGCCCGAAGCGCGTCCGCATTCCGTCGACCTCGATCCCTTCGGCGCGGACGTCGGCCGCCGCGTCGATGCCGAAGGTGATCCGGTCCCGCCCCGGCGGGACCTCGAGCGCCGTCGCGCCCGGGTCGTCGGCGCCCACTACCACGGCGCCGCCCGTGGCGACCTGCCCGACGTACTCGGCGAAGGCGGCGCGCACGGCCTCCACCGTGCCGTACACGTCCAGGTGGTCCGCCTCCAGGTTCGTCACGACCGCGTGCTCCGGATGCAGCGCCAGGAAGGAGCGGTCGTACTCGTCGGCCTCGGCCACCAGCCACTCGCCGCGGCCGATCCGGACGTTCCCCCCCCGGCCACGGATCCGCCCGCCTACCACCACCGTGGGATCGAGCCCGCCCGCTTCCAGGACGGCGCCGGTCATCGTCGTCGTGGTGGACTTGCCGTGGGTTCCGGCCACGCCGATTCCGCGGGCCCCCGCCATGATCGCGCCCAGGAGCTCGGCCCGCCGCACCACCGGGATCCCGCGCGCCCGGGCCTGGGCGACCTCCGGCTCTTCGGGCGGAATGGCGGAGGAGACCACGAGGCCCCCGTCGTCGTCCAGGTGGTCGGGCGAGTGGCCGGCCAGGACCCGGGCGCCGAGCCCGGCGATCCGCTCCGCGCCCTCGCCGGGCCGTGCGTCGCAGCCGGTGACCTGGTGTCCCCGGTCGAGCAGGATCTCGGCCAGGGCGCTCATGCCGGCGCCGGAGATCCCCACGAAGTGGAGCCGCCGCCGGTCGCCCAGAAGCCGGAGGGCCGTCTGGACCATCACGCCGCCGCCGCCAGGTCCAGCACCCGATCCGCCACCGTGGCCGCGGCCTCCGGCCGCCCCAGCGCCTTCGCCGCCCGCGCCATCGCCTCCCGGCGCCCGGGGTCCGCCATCAGGCCGTCCACCAGGTGGCCCAGCCGGCGGGATGTGAGGTCGCGCTCCGGCACCACCAGGGCCGCGCCCACCGCCTCGAGCGCGCGCGCGTTCGCCGTCTGGTGGTCGGCCGTCGCGTGCGGATACGGCACGACGATGGACGGCAGCCCCCACGCCGTCACCTCGGCCATCGTCATCGCGCCCCCCCGGCAGACGATCAGGTCCAGGAGCGGGTAGACCGCCGCCATGGGCGAGAAGAACGGCCGGACGACGAACCGCTCCGGCCACTCCGCGGCCGCGGCGACCCGCGCGTGGTCGTTGGCACCCGTCTGCCAGATCAGGTTGTAGCCGGCCGCGTCGGGATCTCCCGCCAGGAGGTCCAGGACCGACTGGTTGATCCCGCGGGCCCCCTGGCTGGCGCCGAAGACGCCCAGGGTGGGAAGCGCCGGATCCAGCCGGTCCGCGAAGTCGGCGGGGGCCGCGCGCGGCGGCGGGATCGGGCTCCCGGTCACCTCGATGGTGCCCCCGCCGCCCAGCGCCTCGACCGCCGCGTCGTACTGGACGCAGATCCGGCGAGCGAAGCGGGCCAGCGCGCGGGTGGCGATGCCGGGCCGGCTGTTCTGCTCCTGGAGCAGGATCGGCACGCGGGCCAGCGCGGCCGCCAGTATGACCGGGCCGGAGACGTAGCCGCCGGTGCCGACCGCCACGTGCGGCTGGAGCCCCCGCACGATGTCCCGCGCCTCGACGACCGCGCGCGAAAGGGTCCACGGCAGACCCGCGTTCCTCCACCACCGGCGCCGCTCGATGGCCGGGCCGCTCATGAACCGGTGGGGGATGCCGGAGTCCTCCAGGAACGCCCGGTCGGGGCCGCGCGTGCCGGCCACGATCAGGACCCGCGCGCCCCGATCCGACAGCTCCCGCGCCAGCGCCAGGGCCGGCGTCAGGTGGCCCCCCGTGCCGCCACCGGCGATCACCACGCGGACCTCGCCGCCGGCCTCACGCGACACCGGTCCGCCTCTTCCGCCGGAACGGCCACCACCCGCCGCCGGCGTACGATCGGCGCGGCGTCTCCTCCACCGAGTCGCGCGACACCGACAGCAGGATCCCCACCGCCGCCAGCTGGACGATCAGCGACGTCCCGCCGTGGGAGATGAACGGCAGCGTGAGCCCCGTGGTCGGCAGCGCCGCCGTGGCCACGCCCACGTTCACCAGCGCCGACACCACCACCAGGAGCGTGATCCCCGACGCCAGCAGGAAGCCGAACGCGTCCGGCGCCCGCCGCGCCACCTGGAGCCCCAGCCAGCCGAACCAGAGGAACGCGAGCAGCACCGCCAGCGCCCCCAGGAGCCCCAGCTCCTCGCCGATGATCGAGTAGATGAAGTCGTTGTGGGCGGCCGGCAGGAACGCGAACTTCTGCTTGCTGGAGCCGAGCCCCACGCCGAACCAGCCGCCGGACCCCAGGCTGATCAGCGACTGGTGGATCTGGTACGACATGCCCTGCAGGTCCTCTCCCCGGTCCACGAACGACATCAGGCGCCGGAGCCGGTACGGCTCGGCCACCAGCACCACCACGCCGACCGGGAGGGCGGCGCCGGCGATCGCTCCCAGGTAGCGGAGCCGCACGCCACCCAGGAACAGCATCGTCCACGCGAAGAAGAGAAGCAGGCTGGCCCCCTTGAAGTCGGGCTGGAGGAGGAGCAGGAGCGCCATCACGCCCGGCACCGTCAGGAGCGGCACCAGACCCTCCGACGGCCGGTCCAGCTTGGCGCCCTTTCCGGCGATCGTGGCCGCCATCCAGACGATCAGCGCCAGCTTGGCCACCTCGAGCGGCTGGAAGGTGAAACCGGGGACCGCGATCCAGCGGCGGGCGCCGCCCGACTCCACCGTCCACGACTCCATTCCTGGTACGATCAGGATCGCCAGGAGCGCCACGCTCACCCAGAGGAGCGGCTTCGCCATCCGCTCCCACCAGCGGTAGTCCAGCCGGGAAAGCGCGAGCATCGCCACCACGCCCAGGATCGCCTTCGTGAGCTGGCCGGTGAAGTACACCGTGCTGGAGCCGAACTGGACCAGCGAGAGAACCGAGCTCGCGCTGTACACCATGACCAGGCCGAAGCCGACCATGAGGAGGACGATGATGCGGAGCTGCCGGTCGACCGGCCCACGCGGCGGCTTCCGGTCCGCCGTCCGGCTCCGCTCGGCGCTCCGGTGGCCGGCGGTCGCGGCGCGCCTCATCGGCCGGCCCCGTTCGAACGGCCGCGCGCCAGGTCGCGGAACGCGTCTCCCCGGCGCTCGTAGTTCTCGAACTGGTCGTACGAGGAGCAGGCCGGCGAGAGGAGCACCACGTCCCCCGGCCGCGCCACCTGCCGCGCCCGCTCGACGGCGCGCTCGAGCGTTCCGGCGAGCTCCACTTCGACCGCCCCGGAGAGCTCGCCCGACACCCGATCGGCCGCCTCGCCGATCGCCAGCACCCGCCGGGCGCGGCCCCTGAGGGCGGCCGCCAGCGGCGCGTAGGACGATCCCTTGTGACGCCCGCCCAGGATCACGACCAGCGGCGCCTCTCCGAACGCCTCCATCGCCACCAGTGCCGAATCCACGTTGGTCGCCTTGGAATCGTTGACCCAGCGGATCCCTTCTTCCTCCGCCACCGTCTCCAGCCGATGCGGCACACCGGCGAACGCCTCCAGCGCGCGGCCGATGGCGGAGGGATCGATCCCCATCCGGGCCGCCGCCAAGGTCGCCGCCAGGGCGTTCTGCGCGTTGTGGGCCCCGGGAATCCCGAGCCGCTCGACCGCAGCCACGCGACCCGCCCCCGGCTCCCCCACCAGCGTGATCCAGCCGTCCTCGATCGTGGCGCCCCGCTCCACCGGCCGCGTCCGGTCGAACCAGTGGACGTCGGCCGCGGCGCCTTCGCCGAACGACGCCACCACGGAGTCCTCCGCGTTCAGCACCAGGTCGTCGCCGGAGCGCATGTTCCGTCCGATCCTCCGCTTGTCGGCCACGTACGCGTCCATGTCGTCGTAGACGTCCAGGTGGTCCGGGGCCACGTTCAGGACCACCGCTACGCGGGGCCGGAACGCGGCGGTCCGGGCGAGCTGGAAGGACGAGACCTCGAGCACGTACCAGTCGACCCGCCCGGCGTCCCGGACCGCGTCCGAGAACGCGTCGCCGATGTTGCCGGCCACGGGCGCCGCGAGGCCGCCCTCCCGCGCGATCTCCCCGTGGAGGGCGGTCGTGGTCGTCTTCCCGGTGGTGCCGGTGATCGCGGCGATCGGCGCCTCCGCCAGCCAGGATGCGACCTCGATCTCGGAGTAGATCGGGAGCCGGGCCACGCGCGGATCCTCGAGGACCGGCGCCCGCGGCGGAACCCCGGGGCTGACCACGATCCAGTCGCACCCCGCCAGCCGATCCCGGTCGTGTCCGCCGGCCGCGGCGTCCACGCCGGCCTCCCCGAGCGACTCCGCCGCCGCCCGGACGGCCGGCCCGTCGGCCGTATCCGAGGCGTACACCTCGGCCCCCCGCTCCGACAGGAGCCGCGCCGCGGCCACGCCTGAGCGGGCCAGGCCGATCACGCCCACCTTCGCCCCGTCGATCCGCTCCGGCGCGCTCATCGGAGCTTCAGGGTGGAGGCGGCCAGCATGGCGAACAGGATCCCCAGGATGTAGAAGCGCAGCACGATCTTCTCCTCCGCCCACCCCGACAGCTCGAAGTGATGGTGGAGCGGGCTCATCTTGAAGACCCGCTTGCCGCGGGTCTTGAACGAGATCACCTGGATCACGACGCTCAGCGTCTCCATCACGAACACGCCGCCGATCAGGACCAGGACGAACTCGATCTTCAGGAGGATCGCCAGCGTGCCGAACGCGCCGCCGATCGCCAGGGACCCCGTATCGCCCATGAAGACCTGGGCCGGATGCGCGTTGAACCACAGGAACCCGAGCGCCGCGCCCACCAGGGCCAGGCAGTAGATCGTGAGCTCGCCGCTTCCCGGCAGGTGCAGGATCTGCAGGTACTCCGACCAGTCGGCGCGGCCGATCACGTAGGCGAACGCCGCGAACGCCGCCGCCGCGATCCCGGTCAGGCCGATCGCCAGCCCG
>CAZUIY010000322.1:0-1483 GCA_964619975.1 uncultured Gemmatimonadales bacterium | reverse complement strand
CCTTGGGCATGCCCTCGACGATGTCGATCAGGACGATTTCGTTGGCGAGGTCCTTCTCGGCCAGGCGCTGGGCGGTCGTGGCGCCCACGTGGCCGGCCCCGACGACCGTGATCTTCACGCGATCGCCGGCGGCCACCTCAGGCCTCGGAGCGTACCGAGATGAGCTTCCTGTCCCGGCCGCGCCGCTCGAACGAGACGACGCCGTCCGACAGAGCGAAGAGCGTGTCGTCCTTGCCCATCCCGACGTTCACGCCGGGATGGAACTTCGTGCCCCGCTGGCGCACCAGGATGTGGCCGGCGCGCACGCGCTCGCCGCCGAACTTCTTGATCCCGAGCCGCTGCCCCGGGGAGTCCCGGCCGTTGCGGGTCGAGCCCATTCCCTTCTTGTGAGCCATCTCCTATTCCTCCGTATCCTGGTTCTTATCCTGGTTCTTCCGCCGGCTGGCCGAGCGGTCCACCGAGATGCCGGTGATCCGGAGCTCGGTGAAGTTCTGCCGGTGGCCCGTCTTGCGGCTGTAGCGCTTCCGCCGCTTGTACTTGAACACGACGATCTTCTTGCCGCGGCCATGCTTGACGATCTCCGCGGTCACGCTGGCGCCGGCCACCGCCGGGCTGCCCACGTGGATCTCCTCGTCGGCCGCGTACAGGACGCGGTCGAACGTCACCTCGTCGCCCGGCTCGCCCTCGAGCGTGGGGACGCGGATGGTGTCTTCCGGGGTGACGGTGAACTGCTTGCCGCCGGTCTCGATGATCGCGCGCATGTCTGAACCCATCCCTTACGGCAGAAAGGCGCGCTTGGCGCGCGCCACGCTAACGAAAAATGGTTCGAGGAACGGCCGAGAAAGTACCCGTTTCCGGGCCCGGCGTCAATCGGCCGCAGCGCTCGCCGGAGGCTACAGGAGCCCCGTCGCCTCCGCCTCGAACTCGACGGTGTGACCACCGACGGAAGCCATCACGGTCTGGCGCCCGATCCGGTGCCCCAGGGTCCAGACGGTCTCGGAGATCCCGCCCACGTCCGTGTACGTCGTGACGCGCTCCACCGACCCGCCCCCGGAGGTGATCGTCCAGGTGACCTCGAAGAGGTGCAGCCCCTCGCCCTCGGCGTCCACCAGCCGGATCCTGAGCGGCTGCGGGAGCGTCGTCCCCGTCGGCGCCGTCTGGTCGTTCCCGTGGATGATCGTCAACTCCCGCCCTTCCACCTTGGGCGACAGGCCGCTGTCGGGCTCCTGGAGCCCGATGTCGACCGGACACGCCACCGGGGCCAGACCGAGCGCCAGGACCGCCGCCGCGCGGAGGCCCCACCGGAAGGCGCTCATCCGGCCAGATCCAGCTTCAGGGCCCGCTGGGATGGGAGCGCCAGCAGGGTGAACTCGTCCCGCTGGAGAAGAGGATCGTCCCGCACCTGCAGGTCGAGGCCGTAGTTCTTCTCGAGCCGCTCCACCGTCTCGCGTTCCTCCTCGATCAGGTACAGGGCGACCGCCGG
>CAZUIY010000321.1:0-1832 GCA_964619975.1 uncultured Gemmatimonadales bacterium | reverse complement strand
CCAGCAATTCCCGGCGAGTTGTCTGTGAGTGGAGTGTGCGGTGGGATGCAATTGTTGGGATGGAAAGATACGTAGGTCAGGCGGAACTGGCGAAGTTGTTTTGGCGTGAGGTGCAGCCGAGTTGTTAAGAGCTGCTGTCTTTTCACTTTGCATGCTGCTCGCGGGACATCTTTCAAGCACTTCGGCGCAGACGTTGCCTATAACACGTGGTGCCAGACCACGAGTGAAGTGCATCAGGTTGCGAGGAGAGCGGAGTTAAGGAGCTCGTGCCCCGCGACGTGATGCGAAGCGGGGAATTCGCATCTCCTTGGCCAAGTCGTACAGGATCGCTTCCTGAAGCTGCTCCATCGATTCGCACAGGCAATGACGAAAGTGCGAACGCAGGTGGTCCCACAACGAGCGGCGGCTGACCAGCTTTTTGTGAACGGCTTGAAACAGCGGACAACAAAGTTCCTGCGTTTGGTCCACCAGGAAGGCCAACATCATCAGCATCGCGAAGATCACCGACAGATTCTGCTCGCCGTGGCCGAAGTTGTGCTCGAAATGATAATCCTGATTCTTCAGCGTGTTGAAGGTTTCGTTTTCAATCTTCCAACGCGCCCGGCCGCCGCGGACCAAATGCCGCGCGTTGTCGCGCGTGATCGTCAGATCGGTGACCCAACTGAAGCGTTTGCGGATCGAACCATCCGGTGCATACTCCGTGTATTGCAGAAAGTTGACCCGCACATCCGCGTTCGATTTGTTCAGCGGCAGATCGTGAGCGAAACGAATCTCGCACAGCACTTCTTCTTGCTTAACAACTTCGGTCCAGAGAAGCGTCGTGGCGCGGCCGGCGGCCTCGGCCCGGTTCACTTCCTCGAAGAGATGCTCGTGATCGTCTGGCTTGGCTCCCAACAGGAAGTGCATGTCGAGACGCTTCAACTCGCGGATGTGCGGCGCGTTACTGGCTAAGCCATCTTCCACCACGATCAGTTTCAAGTTCGGATGTTCGTCGCGAATCTTTTGCAGCAGACGCTTGCCGGCGTTGCGTTCACAGTCGTTCTTGTTGTCGCCGTCTTGCTTGATGATCGGCTCCGGCGCGAGCGGAATGACTTGCTTGTGATCGGGATGAACCAGGGCGGCTCCCAACATCTGATGCTGGTAGGTGATCTCGCCGGTCTTGCTGTTCTTCTTTTGCAGACACGACTCGCAATGGATCTTTTTCGACGAGAAATATCCGGTGCCATCCAGCGACAGCAGATAACAGCCGTCATGAAAGACGTACGGCTCCAGCGCCTTGCCGCGTTGCAGTTGCCGAAACACATCGTTGAACATCGGCCGCAACAAATCCGGTTCGAGCGGATCGAGAATCGTTCGCATCTGCGTGTCGCTGGGAACATTCAAGACGCGAAACAGGTTCTTGATGTTCTCGTCGTAGCGGCGTTTTTCAAAGGCCAACAGCGACGGATCTTTCAGTGAGAACAACGCGAAGGCGGACATCAAGGCATCGGCCATCGAGTACTCGCAATCGGCTTGGCGGCGCGGATCTGGAAGTTGTTTGGCGCGCACGCGAATCTGGCGAATGAGCGGATCGAAGGAAAGATGTCTGCGCGTTTGGGGAGGAATAGCATCTGGGTACAGCATGAGAGACACTCCGGGGAGCAGTTTGCGAATGCCCAGCAAGTCCCTCCGCGAGCCGTCAAGATTCATCCACAACCATTCAATACCATCCCTCCCAAAAGACAAGTGACTATCAAGCTGTCGCTAGCATCGCAGTCTTACGAAACGCCAGCAGTGATAGCTGCGTTTTCGCCCGAGAAGCAGAACACTTCTGACGTGATCGGGAATTGCTG
>CAZUIY010000320.1:0-2745 GCA_964619975.1 uncultured Gemmatimonadales bacterium | reverse complement strand
CATCGCGTTGCCAAGCTCACCCGTTTTGCAACGCGTGACGAGTCCCAGCACCTTGCGATGATGGGGTGGCATTCGCTTGTGATACTTCGCGATGTAGGCGGGAGCAAACTTCCGCAGTGCATCGGCAACGGTAACGTCCGTCGCCTCCGCGAGGGCAACCATCTAATCGTTGGCTTTTCCGCGTCCGGCGAACAGCCGGTTGATGATCTGTCGCGAATCCGCTTCGGCCGTCTCGGTCAGATGCAGATAGACCATCGTCGTTTGCAGACTTTTGTGGCCAAGGTATTTCTGAATCGCCCTCAGACTGACTCCGGCTTCCAGCAGGTGAGTCGCATAAGAATGCCGCAGAGTGTGCGTACTGACCTTCTTGCCGAAGTTCAACTGCTCGGTGATCTGTTTGATGGCACCTTGGACGGTCGAGATGCTGATAGGGGTTTTGGACTGCGAGCCGTCCTGGTGATCGCGGCCTTCGGCGGGGAACAAGAGGGTAGGATTTCGGTGGCTCTCCCACAGTGCGCGGAGCACCTTGAGCGTGGAGCCTGCCAGAGGGATGTAACGGTCCTTTGCTCCCTTGCCTCGATGGACATGGACCATCATCCGCTGACTGTCGATATCGCCCACCTGGAGGCTGACCGCCTCACCGATTCTTAGGCCAAGCGTGTAGGTGACCCAGATGAAACACTTCATGCGAAAAGTTCGGCAGGCATCGATCATCTCAAAGACCTGGTCCAGCGTGATCACTTCAGGCAGCGCGCTGACGTAGTTGATTTTGGTTTGCTCCAGGACTTTCCACTTTCGTGGGCAAGTGGTGCGATAGAAGAACTTGATCCCGGAAAGGAGCACACTTTGAGTTCCGGAGGCGACTTCCAGGTCGACGATTTGATGCAGCAGGTAGGCGCGGACGTCGTTTTCCGAGATCTTGTCGGGTGCTTTTCGATGAAAGCCACAGAGTTTGCGGATCGCACGCACGTATCCGTAGACCGTTCGCTTCGCCATTCCGGCCAGCCGCAGGTCTTCGACAAGCTTGTCGTACCATTTTCCTTTGAAGAACTCCGAGGGCTTTGGTAGATTGTTGTAGGTCGGCATGGTTTGCTCCTTTGGGTTGAAGACAAAAGAACCAGCATGCCATGCCGACCAAACTTATGGAAAAAATGCGAGAACACTACGCCGCGCAGCGGCTTTCTTGAACCAATAAGAATTTGACATCGCGTGAATGAAGAGCGGTGTCGCCATTTGTTCTTTGGTTGTAGCTGGCAGGGCTTCGCCACCCGAGCGATCGAGCCGATGCTCAAATTCTCTGTTCAAGATGGCCGGAGCCGGCCGCGAACCTGGCAGGGTTTTGCGCCGGTTCGGCCCTGCGATCGATTGAGCGTGGTGCTGTTTTGTGCTGGAGGAATCGTCCGCGGATCTGCATCGTCGCTCTGGACACTGCCGCCAGTCGCCTGAAGATGGCAGTTGGTCTGCGTTTGGAAAGCTCTGGAACGGTGTTTTGGCCGCCGCGGCGCAGACCGATTACGGAATGACGACTGGCGACATTTTTTGTGACTCGGATTGTCGGCCTCGCGTGGGTCATACGATCGCTCTTTTCCTCTGCGGAGCCGCCTTGGGTGTCTCTGGGGGACCTCGCGTGGAAAGCGGCGGACGCCACAGCCACCCCCCATCCCCGTCGGTGATGCCTGCCAGTTCAAGCTCACCCCCGCAATGGGGACACTTCGGGCGCTTGCGTTGGACCGTCTCCGACTGCGCCATCGCGCTTGCCAGCCAGAACGTCCAGCCTCGCCAGAGCCAGACAAGCCAGCGAACATCGGCCAACTGGCGTTTGCAGTTCGGGCTCATGAAGCCGTAGTAGCGGATTTTGCGAAAGCCGGGCGGCAGAATGTGCTGAGCGAAGGCGCGGACGAACGAATCGCCATCCAGGTGACGCGTCTTCCACCTGCGTTTGCCCGATGGCTTGACGCGGTACGTCACACCTTGCTCATCCACCGAAACGATCCGATTGTCGCAGAGCGCGACGCGATAGACGTACGGTGCCAAGTATTTCAACACGGCCTGGCCATCGCCGACCGGTTTGATGTTCACCACCCAATCGAATTTGAGCACGCCCGCTGGCAACTGTTCGTAGAGACCTGCTTTGCGGAGAGCCTTCACAAACAGCTTTTTGTAGAGTCTCTTCGCCGGCAGTGGATGAAACAGTTGGTCACGGTTGACCTGAACCCACCGGGAACTGTCGGGGCTGACACCGCCGCCAGGAACCACGAAGTGCACATGCGGATGGTAGACCTTCGGGTCGCGCCCCCAGGTATGCAGCACTCCGAAAAAGCCGATCTTTTCGCTACCGAGATTCTTGGGGTTTTTCAACAGGGTGCGGATCGTTTCGCTGCCCGCGGCGAAGATCGCCTCGTAGCCGGCTTCGGGATGGGCGCGCAGTAGCGGCCGCAGTTCCTCGGGAACCGTAAACGTGACGACGAAGTGTTGCACCGGAAGCAGTTTGCCCGTCTGCTTGGCGAGCCACTGCTGAGTCTTCTCTGTCTGGCAATTCGGACAGTGCCGATTGCCGCAGGAGCGTCCGACCCAGTGAAGCCTCTGGCAAGACTCACAGCGATACATCGCGTTGCCAAGCTCACCCGTTTTGCAACGCGTGACGAGTCCCAGCACCTTGCGATGATGGGGTGGCATTCGCTTGTGATACTTCGCGATGTAGGCGGGAGCAAACTTCCGCAGTGCATCGGCAACGGTAACGTCCGT
>CAZUIY010000319.1:0-2733 GCA_964619975.1 uncultured Gemmatimonadales bacterium | reverse complement strand
ATCGACGGCCGGTTGACCAGCGCGCGCGCGATCGCCACCCGCTGGCGCTGGCCGCCCGAGAGCTCGCTGGGGCGGTGCCCGGCGCGGTCCGACAGGTCCACCGAGGCCAGGGCCTCGGCGGCGCGGACGGCGCGGTCCTTCCGGGGCATGCCGGCGTAGACCAGGGGCAGCTCCACGTTGTGGAGCGCGCTGGCGCGCGGCAGCAGGTTGAACGTCTGGAAGACGAAGCCGATCTCGCGGTTCCGTACGAGCGCCAGCTCGTCCTCGTCCAGCCGGCTCACCTCGCGGTCGTTCAGCCAGTACTCGCCGGCGCTCGGGGTATCGAGGCAGCCGAGCAGGTTCATGAGGGTCGACTTGCCGGAGCCGGACGGTCCCATGATCGCCACGTACTCGCCGCGCGCGATGTCCAGGTCCACGTCGTCCAGGGCGCGGATCTCCTCGCTCCCCATCCGGTAGATGCGGCTCAAGCCGCGCACGTGGATCAGGGGCCGCTCGCCGGGGCTCACTCCTCCTCGGGCTCCGGCGTCGCCGTCTCGTCGGCTTCCGTCGCCTGCACCGGCTCGCCGTCGGTCAGGTCCCGCAGGGCCTGGTAGGGTCCGCTCACCACGCGCGCGTCCTCGTCCAGCCCCTCCAGCACCTCGAAGTACCGGTCGCCCGAAATGCCGACCCGCACGGGCACGAACCGCGCCTCGCCGTCCTCCACCACGAACACGCCTTCGCGCTCCACCACGCCACCCTCGGCGGTGTCGTCCTGGACCGGCCGCACGACCAGGGACTGGATCGGGATCACGAGCGCGTTCTCGCGGGTGGCGGTGGTCACGTCGGCTGAGGCGGTCAGGCCGCTGACCGCGGCCGGGATCTGGCCCTCCAGCGTGACCTTGACCTCGAAGTCGGAGGCGCCCTGGGCCGGCCCCGCCGCCGTCGGCACCACCTTGGGCAGGGTCCCCACTTCGGTCACCTGGCCGGTGAACGTGGTGTCGGGGAACGCGTCCACCGTGACCTCTGCCGGCTGGCCCACCCGGAGGTGCACCACGTCGGTCTCGTCCACGTCCACCCGCGCCTGCATGACGCCCAGGTCGGCGATCGTCAGGAGCACGGTGCCGGCCTGGTTCATGGTGCCGATCATCGCCACCTCGCCGACCTCCACGTTCACCCGCTGGACGACGCCGTCGATGGGGCTCCGGATGGTGACGCGGCCCACGTCGTGCTGCGCGCTCCGGAGTCCGGCTCCCGCCTGGGACAGCCTGCCCCGCGCCGCCGATGCCGCGGCCCGGCGGGCGGCCAGCTCGGTCTCGGCCGACTCCAGCTCGGCGCGGGGAATCAGCTCGCGCTCAGCCAGCGTCTGGGCGCGCTCGTGCTGGCGCTCGGCCAGCTCGAGCTGGGCCTCGGCGCTCTGCAGGTCGGCCCGGGCCGCGGCGACGGCGGCCGACTGGCCGGCGGCGGCGGCAGACGCCGCGACCGGGTCGAGCTGCAGCAGGAAGTCCCCGCGGGCGACCCGCTGGCCCTCCACCACGCCGATCCGCACCACCTCGCCGGGGGTCGTGGCGCTGATCTGCACCTGCTGGGCGGGCTCCAGGTCGCCGCTCGCGCTGACGACCGCGATCAGGTCCCGCCGCTGGACCGGCTCGTACTCCACCTCCAGGCCGGACTCCCGGCTGGTCATCACGCTGACCAGGACGAGGACCACGACGAGGAGCGCGGCGCCCCCCAGGATCAGCCATTTCTTTCGCGTCATTGGATCACTCCCTCGGGGAACAGCTGGAGGCCCGTGGCGCGTTCCAGCTCCACCAGGGCCAGGTAGAAGTCGTATGTGGCGGTGATGAGATCGGTCTCGGCCTGGCTCGAGCGCACGCGCGCGTCCAGCAGGTCGAGGAACGTGCCGGTGCCGGTCTCGTAGCGGCCCTCCCCGAGCCGCAGGTCCTCCCGCGCCAGCTCCACCGCCGCCTCGGCCGTCTGCCGGGCGGCCCACGCGGTCCTGAGCCGGGTGTGGGCCACCCGGACCTGCTCCTCGATCAGGAGCGCCCGCCGCCGCTCCTCCTGCCGCGCCTGCGTCACGTCCGCGTTGGCGCGGCTGGTCCGGGCGTAGCGGTCGAACCGCCCGAAGAGCTGCCAGTTCAAGCTGACCGCCCAGAAGTCCCGGTCGTCGAAGTCGGAGAAGACGAAGTCCGAGGTGTCCACCACGGAACGGGAGAGCGAGTACTGGAACTGGAGGGTCGGCAGGTACTCGGTGCGGGCCACCCACAGCTGGGCCTCGCCGGCGCGCTCCGCGGCGCGCGACTCGCGCAGCGTTGGATGGCCATGGAGCGCCGCCGCCAGCAGCTCCGCCTCGTCGAAGGCCGGCTCGAACACGGGGAAGTCGGTGGACAGCTCCAGCGGCGCGTCGGGCAGGGCCCCGCCCAGGAGCCGCCGGAGCGCGAGCCGCGCCTCCTCGGCCCGCTGGCGGGCCTGGAGCAGGGCGATCTCGCCCTCGTTGATCGACAGGCGGGCCTGGAGGACGTCCGAGCGGGTGACCGCCCCGACCTCGTAGCGGACCTCCGCCAGCTCCATGTGGCCGCCGCGCCGCTCGATCTCGCGCTCGGCCTGGAGCACGTGTCCCATCTCGCGCCGCGCGTTGACGTACTGGATCTTGATGTCGGAGGCGGTCTGGAGCGCCGTGTCGTCGAAGCGGGCCTCCACGCGGTCGAGCTCGGCCCGCGCGCCGCGGATCCGGAACAGGTCGCGCCCGGCGTCCAG
>CAZUIY010000318.1:0-1615 GCA_964619975.1 uncultured Gemmatimonadales bacterium | reverse complement strand
GGGCAACGCCGTGAAGGATTTTTCTCAGGCAAAATTGGGGTTTTCTTAACCGTGGCGACATGAAAAAAAGCCAGATTCCCCCCAACACTAACTGAAACCAATTCAGTCAGAAAGGAATCTGGCCATGAGTTCGAAGCGAGCAAACAAGCGGCGTCAGTCCCGGAAAAATCGCCGTGGATCTCGGAGGAATGCGAATGCAAACGCCCAGCAAGTGCAGCAAGCAATGAGTTGGTTTGTTCAGAAGGGTAGTTTCGATCGTTTGAGCGCTCACGGCAATACCAGTTGGTCTCCCTCGGCGCTGATCATCCACGCTTTGCTGTGGGTGTGGTCTGACGCGGAGAAGCTGACCGACGCGTTCGACGATTCGCGGGATCAGTCGCACAAGCTGTTTGGCAAAGCGGCCCTGACGACCTATCAAGGATTAGCCGGTGCATTGCAAACGTGGACGGCGATGTTCATGCCCATGCTGCAACGTCGAGCCCATCAGCTGATGCAACAGATCGGTGGGAAGCATCTGCGGGTCGGGAAGTGGTGTGCGATCGGAATGGATGGATCACGAACGAGCACACCTCGGACTGTGTCGAATGAGGATGCATTTTGCGCGAAGAACTACGGCGCAGGAAAGACTGCGAAATATCGCAAGAAAAAAACCAAAGGCATGCGGCGAAAGAGGATCGAGCAGGCCAAGCCGCAGCCGCAAGGTCCCCAAATCTGGGTGACGCTGATGTGGCAAATCGGCTTGGGGCTCCCTTGGTGCTGGAAGCTGGGCCCGTCAAGCGCGAGCGAACGTCAACATGCGATGGACATGATCGAGAATGGCCACTTTCTGAAAAACACGTTATTTGTAGGGGATGCAGGCTTCGTCGGCTATGATCTCTGGAAACACATCCTTGCCCACGGGCATAATTTTATGGTCCGCGTCGGGGGAAATGTTAGCCTGCTTGAAGGCCTCGAAGTCAGCGTCGGAAAGCGTCAAGGCAAGACGCGCATTGTCTACTGCTGGCCCCGCACAGCAATGAATCGAAAACTGGAGCCGTTGAAACTGCGGCTGGTGCAGGTGAAGCTTGGCCGCAAAAAAGCTTGGTTGCTAACCAGTGTTTTGGATGAGGAAGAGCTTTCTCCTCGCGAGATGCTTCGTCTGTACGAATTGCGATGGGGAGTCGAGTTGGGATTTCGCGCCCTCAAGCAAACGTTCAAGTGTCGCAAGCTTCGTAGCCGCAATAGCCAGCGAGCATTGAATGAACTGGAATGGTCTCTGCTGGGCATGACGGTCATCGAATTGTTCGCCCTCAAGCACCAATTGCGCAGGCCAAACGCAGATCCGAAGAAGCTAAGCTTTGCCGAAAGTCTCCGCGCGACCCGACGCTCCCTGAAGCACCTCCACGATCGGCCGCCGTACCTCAGCGACTTCGAATCGCTGCTTGCCGAGGCGGTGACTGACGAATACGAGCGGAAGCATTCGAAGGAAGCTCGATACAAGCCAAAGATGAAGGACAAACCGTCGTGCGGCGAACCGGTCGTCGCCGTGGCCAGCCTAGAGCACAAGCGCCGACTGAAAAAACTCCGGGAAATGGAGCTAAAACACGCGGCGTAGGAATCCTTCACGGCGTTGCCC
>CAZUIY010000317.1:0-1180 GCA_964619975.1 uncultured Gemmatimonadales bacterium | reverse complement strand
GGGAGTATCGCAATAACGGTGTAAGAGGCCCAACCGCCCCGGCAGGGGTTGGAGGGTCGACATGGACGAGAACATCGAGACACTGGTGGGTGTGAGCCCACCGAATCCCGGCGAGCCGCCGGACCAGACACCGGATCAACCCCCGGAGCTATCCCCGGCCGAGCAGGACGCCGTCCGGGAACTGGTGCGCCAGGCCCGGGCCAGCGGAGCGGCATTGACCGGCCCCGACGGGCTGCTCAAGCAGCTGACCAAGATGGTCGTCGAGGCCGCCCTGGACGAGGAGATGACCGAGCATCTGGGCTATGAGCCCGGGGATCCCGAGGGCCGGAACGGGGCCAACTCCCGCAACGGCAAACGAGCCAAGACGGTGATCACCGACAACGCCGGACCGGTGCAGATCGAGGTACCCCGGGACCGGGCCGGCAGTTTCGAGCCGGTGATCGTCACCAAGCGCCAACGCCGCCTCTCGGACCTGGACCAGGTGGTGCTCTCGCTCTCGGCCAAGGGCCTGACCACCGGGGAGATCAGCGCCCACCTGGGCGAGGTCTACGGCGCCGAGGTCTCCAAGGACACCGTCACCAGGATCACCGACCGGGTGATCGAGGAGATGCAGGCCTGGTGGGCCCGCCCACTGGAGCAGGTCTACGCGGCGGTCTTCATCGACGCCATCATGGTCAAGGTCCGCGACGGCCAAGTCCGCAACCGGCCCGTCTACGCCGCGATCGGGGTGGACCTGGCCGGGCACAAGGACATCCTCGGGATGTGGGCCGGGGACGGCGACGGCGAGAGCGCCAAGTTCTGGTACGCGGTGCTCACCGACCTGAAGTCGCGCGGGGTGCGGGACGTGTTCTTCGTCGTCTGCGACGGGCTCAAGGGCCTACCGGATTCGGTGAACGCCGTGTTCCCGGCCGCGACGGTGCAGACGTGCATCATCCATCTGATCCGCAACACCTTCCGCTACGCCTCGAGGAAGTACTGGGACGAACTGGCCCGGGACCTCAGGCCCGTCTACACCGCCCCGAACGCCACCGCCGCCGAGGTGAGTATGACAATCCCATTTGGCCCCACTGTGATCCTCTGATTTGGCCCCACCCCGGGGTGTGTTGGTCGATGCCGGTTCGGCGTGTTTGCCGTCCGGCAAGTGCTCGGGGCCGGGGATCAGGGGGTGGCGGCTCCCTTC
>CAZUIY010000316.1:0-2640 GCA_964619975.1 uncultured Gemmatimonadales bacterium | reverse complement strand
GGTGAGCCCGCTCCGGCCGGCCGGAGCGAACCGCTACGCGGCCGCCAGCTACGCCGAGCTCCCCCCGTCGGCCTTCGTCCTGGGGGACGGGATGCGGGACTACAAGCTGTTCGTCCAGGGCCGGCCGCATCAGGTCACGGTCCAGGGCGCCGCGCCGGGCTTCGTCCCCGACTCGCTCCTCCGGCTGGTGGACCAGACGATCGACTACGGCACCCGGTTCTTCGGCGCCCCGCCCTACGAGCGGTACCTGTTCGCTCTCCAGTTCGAGCCGCCCGAGAGCGGCGGCTTCGGGGCCAGCGGCCACGCCATGGGGTCGTCGTACTTCCTGCCCGTCCTGGACGCCGGACGGCTGCGCGACGCCGGTCTGGGCCAGCTCCTGCTTCACCAGTACATGCACGCGTGGCTGCCGGGCCGGTTCGGCCCGGCCGAGCTGGTGCGTCCGGACTGGAGCGCGAATCCGTCGCTGGAGGGGTACTGGTTCGTGGAGGGGGCGGCGGAGTACTACGCCCAGCTCCTGCCGATCCGCTACGGCGCCTCGGGCCGCCAGCCCTTCTACGACTCGATGGGCCGCCTCCTGACGGCGTGGTACGGGCTCGGCGGCACCGAGCGGATCGATCCGGAGGCGCTGACCGTCGCCGCGCGCAGGGAGGCGGACGAGCGCTCGCTCAGCCGGCTCCTGATCGGCGGCACCCTGGCCGCGTTCCTGATCGATATGACGCTGCTGGAGGAGACGCGGGGCCTGCGGGGCCTGGAGCAGGCGATGTATTACCTACAGCGGTGGTCGCCGCCGACCGGGTACGATCACCGTCAGATCTGGCCGGAGATCGCCTCCTCGCTGGGCATCTCTGCCGCGGTGCTGGGACCGCTGACGGGGCCGGGGTCGCTGTCCATCGAGGCCGGGCTCTCGCGGGCCGGCCTGCGGGCGGTGAACCAGGGGGAGCCGGACCGGCTGGGGGCGCGGCTCGAGCCGGGCCCGGGGGGCCGCTTCGTGGTGACCGAGGTCCAGCCGGGGGGCACCGCCGCCCGCGCCGGCATGCGGGACGGCGACACGCTGCTGAAGATCGGCACCACCCCGATCGCGCCCGACGAGGTGGTGGCGACCCGCTTCGCGCTCTCCCGCTCGCTGTGGACCGCCCGGCAGGGCGCCGCCATCACGTTCGAGATCGAGCGGGACGGCGCGGTCCGGGAGCTCCGGGGCACCGTCCGGGAGGTGAGCCGGCGGCGGATCGTCCTGGTGGAGGAGTCGAACCCCACGCCGACCGCCTCGATCGTCCGCGCCAGCCTGTTCCGGCCCACCATGGCCGTGCCGAACTGACCCCGGCTCAGTAGGTCCAGTTCACCCCGCCTTCGAGGCGGAAGACGACGTCGTCGTACACCAGGAACTTCCCCTCCGCGAACCAGCCCCACCACCGCTGGACCTCCACGTCGGCGCCGGCGGTCACCAGCAGCGCGGCGTCCGTCGTGCCGCTGCCGTGATCGGGATCCACGTGGAAGACTCCGACGCCGCCTCCGATGTAGGGGTCGAAGCGGGTCCGGGTGCGGTCGATCGGCACCAGCCAGTGCACCTCGCCGCCGGCCAGCAGGCTCAGCGCGTCGTCGTCCACGCCGACCGAGACGAGGGGGCGGAGCCGCAGCGAGGGGTCCAGCCCGCCGAAGTCGGCGTGCAGGCCCAGCAGCAGCTGCGTCAGGTCGTCGTCGATCGCGAGACCGCCGCGGATGCCGTAGGCCTCGAGCGCCAGATTCTGGGCCGCCGCGGGGGCGGGAAGAGCGCCGATCGAGAGGGGAACCGCCAGGACGAGAGCGAACAGCGCGCGGGACATCGAAGCCTCCGGAATGTCGGGTTCATCGAGAACGTGCCGGGCGAATCGCGGATGGGGCGGTTCGTACCCCCGGGGGGCCGACTTGTGCCGCCCGTGGAGCGGATCGTAATTTGAATCATCGACCCGCCAGCGGCACATCTCTCGGACCGATCCCCCAGGAGGACCCTTGAACCAGCAGACTCCGTCCCCGCCCCCATCGTCCCCACCGCCTCCGGCGCCCGGCAGCCAGACGACCTCGACCGGGCTGGATCCGAAGCTGGCGGGACTCCTCTGCTACATCCTCGGTCCCATCACCGGCGTGATCTTCTTCCTGGTGGAGAAGACGCATCCGGTGGTCCGGTTCCACGCGGCGCAGTCGATCGTGTTCGGGATCCTGTGGGTGGTCCTGTGGGTGATGGTGACCATCATCGGGATCATCCTCACTCAGGTATCCTGGACGCTGGGCAACCTGTTCGGGTTGATCACACTCCTGGTCTGGCTGGGACTGTTCATCGTCTGGATCGTGCTGCTGATCAAGGGCTACTCGGGCGAGAAGTGGAAGCTCCCGATCGTGGGCGACGTGGCCGAGCGGCTGGTCGGCGGAGCTCCGGCCGCGTGATCCGGCTCCGCGGGGGACACCGCACCTGATCCCCGCCGAGCTCATCGCCCGGAAGCGCGAGGGGGGCGCTCTCTCCGCGGAGGAGTGGTCCACGTTTCTGGGCGGCTACCTGTCGGGCGAGGTGGCCGAATACCAGGTGTCGGCGCTCCTGATGGCGGTCTTCTTCCGGGGCATGGCGCCGGAGGAGACCCTCGCCGTCACCCGCATCCTGATCGAGTCGGG
>CAZUIY010000315.1:0-4445 GCA_964619975.1 uncultured Gemmatimonadales bacterium | reverse complement strand
CCCGACCAGATCACGCGCCGCTGGTACCTGGTCGACGCCCAGGACCAGACGCTCGGCCGGCTCTCGAGCCGCATCGCGCAGGTCCTGCGCGGCAAGCACAAGCCGATCTACACGCCCTCCATGGACACCGGCGACCACGTGGTGGTGATCAACGCCGAGCAGATCCGGCTGACCGGGCGGAAGATGGACCAGAAGAACTACTACCGGCACAGCGGCTATCCCGGAGGCCTCAAGGAGACCCCGATCCGCCGGATGCTCGAGACCCATCCCGAGCGCGTCGTCGAGCTGGCCGTCTGGGGCATGATGCCCAAGGGCAAGCTGGGCCGCGCGATGTACAAGAAGCTCAAGGTGTACGCCGGCGCGGAGCACCCGCACCAGGCCCAGCAGCCGGTGGCGGTCGATCTCGACCAGTGGCCGCCGCAGACCCAGATCCAGGAAGAGGAGTAGCATGGCGACGAAGCAGTCGATCGGAATCGGGCGCCGCAAGACCGCCGTGGCGCGCGTCTATCTGCGGCCCGGCAAGGGCAACTGGAAGATCAACGGCCGCGAGCTTACCGAGTACTTCCCGCGCTCGCTCTACGTGAGCCAGATCACCAAGCCGATCTCCATCAGCAAGATGGAGAATCAGTTCGACATCACGGTGAACGTGCGGGGCGGCGGGCAGACGGGCCAGGCCGGCGCGATCCAGCTCGGCGTGGCGCGGGCCCTGGTGGCCGGCGATCTGGACCTGCGGCCGTCCTTGAAGGCCGAGGGGATGCTGACGCGGGACCCGCGGATGGTCGAGCGGAAGAAGTACGGCCAGCCCAAGGCGCGCAAGCGCTTCCAGTTCAGCAAGCGGTAAGAGCACCACAAAATCATCACACCGGGGGAGGCCCCCGCGGGTGTCCGCCACAGGCGGATCGCGGGCGGCCGGCGAACCCGGTGGACGTCAAACCGAAGCGAAGGAGAACCCACCGTGGCCGTACCGGCTGAATTGCGTGACCTGCTCGAGGCGGGTGTCCATTTCGGGCATCAGACCCGCCGCTGGAACCCGAAGATGCGGAAGTTCATCTTCGCCGAGCGAAACGGCATCTACATCATCGATCTCACCAAGACGCTGCGGCAGATCTACCGCGCCAAGGAGCTGGTGGGCGAGGTGGTCTCGCAGGGCAAGAGCGTCATGTTCGTCTGCACCAAGCGGCACCTGGCCGACGTCGTCCGCGACGAGGCCGAGCGCTGCGGCCAGTTCTACGTCACCAACCGGTGGCTGGGCGGCACGCTCACCAACTTCCGCACCATGAAGAAGGGGCTGGCGCGCTACAAGGACATCCAGCGGATGCGCCAGGACGGCACCTTCGAGTCGCTGCCGAAGAAGGAAGTCATCCAGATCGAGCGCGAGTACGAGAAGCTGGACCACAACGTCGGCGGCTTCGCGGACATGGAGTCCCTGCCCGGCGCGGTGTTCGTGGTGGACGCCAAGAAGGAGCAGATCGCGGTCAAGGAGGCGGCCAAGCTGGGTATCCCGCTGATCGCCATCGTCGACACCAACGCCGATCCGGATCCGATCGACGTGCCGATCGCGGGCAACGACGACGCGATCAAGTCGGTGCGGCTGATCACGAGCCACATCGCCGACGCCATCGCCGCCTCGCAGCAGGCGCTGGTAAAGGAAGAGCGCGCCGCCGAGGCGGCCGCCCGCGAGGACGTGGAAGAGAAGCCGGAGGAGCCCCGCGCCGTGCGCGCCCGGGCCCGCCGCAAGATCATCCGCGCCAAGGTCGCCGCCGACGGGGCGGAGACCGAAGAGGAATAAGCCAGGCAATCGAACGGAATCGGAGGACATGTCATGACGATCACGGCGTCCCAGGTGCAGGAGCTCCGCCAGCGCACCGGCGTGGGGATGATGGAGTGCAAGAAGGCCCTTCAGGAGACCGGCGGAGACGTCGAGCAGGCGATCGACCTGCTGCGGAAGAGCGGTCAGGCGAAGGCGGCGAAGAAGTCCGGCCGCGCGGCCGACGAGGGCCGGGTGGAGAGCTACATCCACCTCGGCGGCAAGATCGGCGTCCTGATCGAGGTCAACTGCGAGACCGACTTCGTGGCCAAGACCGACGACTTCAAGGACCTGGCCCGGAACCTGGCCATGCAGGTGGCGGCGTCGAGCCCCGTGGCGGTGGACCGGGAGTCGGTGGACCCCGAGGTGGTCGAGCGGGAGTCGGCGATTTACCGTCAGCAGGCCGAGGAGTCCGGCAAGCCCGCAGAGATCGTCGAGAAGATCGCGGGCGGGAAGATGGACAAGTGGTACCAGGAGGTCTGCCTGATGGAGCAGGCCTACATCAAGGACCCCGACCGGAAGGTCTCCGATGTCGTCACCGAAGCCGTCCAGCGCCTCGGAGAGAACATCGTCGTCCGCCGATTCGTCCGGTTCGAAGTCGGCGCCTAGAGGCTACCGCCGGATCGTCCTGAAGCTCTCCGGCGAGGCGATGGCCGGGGAGCGCGGCTTCGGCATCGACCCCGTCGTGGTCGACCGCCTGGCCGACGAGATCGGAGAGATCCAGTCCACCGGGGCCCAACTGGGCCTGGTGGTGGGCGGCGGCAACATCATGCGGGGCGCGGCGGCCAGCGAGCAGGGCATGGACCGCGTCACCTCCGACTACATGGGGATGCTCTCCACCGTGGTGAACGCCCTGGCGCTCCAGGACATGCTGGAGCGCAAGGGCCACGACACCCGGGTTCTCTCCGCCATCCGGATGGACGAGGTGGCCGAGCCCTACATCCGGCGTCGCGCCGTCCGGCACCTGGAGAAGGGCCGGATCGTTCTGTTCGCCGCCGGCACCGGCAACCCCTACTTCTCCACCGACACCGCGGCCGTCCTGCGGGCGATCGAGATCCACGCCGAGGCGGTCCTGAAGGCCACCAACGTGGACGGCATCTACTCGGCCGATCCGCAGACCGACCCCGACGCCGAATTCATCGAGCGCATCACGTACATGGACGTCCTCCAGCGGGATCTCCGCGTCATGGACGCCACCGCGATCGCGATGTGCCGCGAGAACGACCTGCCGATCGTCGTATTCAACATCCATCAGAAGGGCGCCGTCCGGGCGATCCTCGCGGGCGAGTCCGTGGGATCCACCGTCGGCGGCTGAGTCCGGGAGGAGGACCGATGCGCGACCCGATGCTGCGGGAGATCGACCAGCACATGGACAAGTCGGTGGAGGCGGTGCGGAGCGAGTTCGCCACCGTCCGGACGGGGAAGGCCTCGACCTCGCTGCTGGACCTGGTGCGGGTGGACGCCTACGGGGCGCAGATGCCGCTGAACCAGCTCGCCACCGTCTCGGCCCCCGAGCCGCGGATGATCGTGATCCAGCCCTACGACACCACCCAGATCGGCGCCATCGAGCGCTCGATCCAGGCGAGCGACCTGGGGCTGACCCCGTCCAACGACGGCAAGGTGATCCGGATCCCGATCCCCCCGCTGACCGAGGAGCGCCGGAAGGAGCTGGTCCGGGTGACCCACAAGGTGGCCGAGGAGGGCCGCGTGGCGGTCCGGAACATCCGGCAGGACTGGAACAAGAAGATCCAGCAGCGCGAGAAGGACAGCGAGATCAGCCAGGACGACATGCATCGCCTGTTGAAGGAGGTGCAGGAAGTCACCGACGCCCACATCAAGAAGATCGACGAGATGCTCCAGCGGAAGGAAGAGGAGGTGATGGAGGTCTAGTGGCCTCCGAGCAGGAGATCCTGGCCCGGGGGGGCCTGCCTCGTCACGTGGCCGTGATCATGGACGGCAACGGCCGCTGGGCGCGGCGCCAGCGGAAGCCGCGGATCGTGGGCCACCGGGAGGGCATGAAGTCGGTCCGCGCGGTGATCGAGGCCGCCGGCGACCTGGGGATCCCCTGGCTCACCCTGTTCGCCTTCAGCCAGGAGAACTGGAAGCGCCCGGCGTCCGAGGTGGAGGCGCTGATGACGCTGCTCCGGCGCTACATCGACTCCGAGCGGCGCGAGCTGACCGAGAAGGGGATCCGCGTCACCGCGATCGGCCAGCTCGACCGGTTGAGCGCACCCGTCCGCCGGGAGCTGGACCGGCTGATCGACGACACCGCCGGGGGCACGCGGCTGACCGTGACGCTGGCGCTGTCGTACGGCGGCCGGGCCGAGATCCTGGAGGCGGCCCGGCGGGCGGCGCGCGACGCGGCCGCGGGGCGGCTGGACCCCGACCAGCTGGACGAGGAGCGCTTCGCCTCGTTCCTCCACACCGCCGACATGCCCGACCCCGATCTGCTGATCCGGACCAGCGGGGAGATGCGGATCTCGAACTTCCTCCTCTGGCAGATCGCCTACACCGAGCTTTACGTGACGGAGATCCTGTGGCCCGACTTCGACCGCCGCGCCTTCCTCGACGCCATCTCGGCGTATCAGGAGCGCGAGCGGCGCTTCGGGGCCGTCCTCGTCTGATCCCGCCCCTCCGG
>CAZUIY010000314.1:0-39768 GCA_964619975.1 uncultured Gemmatimonadales bacterium | reverse complement strand
GCGCCGCGTACTGTTGGGCGAGAATCAGCCCGGCGTGGCGACGCGCAGCCGGCCGATTTGAAACCGCGGCAACGATTTGACCGCGGAGAATTTGCGCTCGATCTGCCGCCAGTCCAGATAGCGTTCGGTAACGCTGACGTGCGAATGGCCCAGATAATTGCTGGCGGCCTCCAAGCCTTCGGCGGCGGCGATCCACGTGGCGACGCAGCGGCGTATGCCGTGAAAAAGATCGGCGCGGACGACGTCGTCGACGGTCGGCCGCAAGCCGGCGGCGACGACGATCTGGCGATAGTGCTTGGTCAACGTTTTCCAACTGGTCGCGTCGCCGCGCCTCGCTCCCGGATCGTAGGGCCAGTCGAAAACCAGCCGCTGACGCGGCCGATAGATCACGCGCAGCGCTTGCACCGTCTCGGGGTTCAACTCGAACAACTGGTCGGCGCGGTGCTTTTGCGTTTCGGCTGGAATCGTCAGCCAACCGCGCTGCAGATCGACGTGGGTCCACTCGATCGCCATCGCGGCGGAAATCCGCGATCCCGTCAGCCCCAGAACGCACAGCAAGGCCGGCCAGAATTCGCACGCCGGAATGTCGCCGACGTAGCCGCTGCGCTGCGCAGCGGCCGTCAGAATGGCTTGAAACTGGTCGGGAAACCACGCGAGCGGCCGCCGCTTGTACGCGGGGAACGGCCGCAGCATCGTGGGCGAGGCGAGCAGCTTGTCGCGCCACGCCGCCCGCCAAATCGCGGCGATGGAGCGATAGAGCCGATTGGCAGTTTCCTGGCTGTTGTGGCTGACGTCGCGATCCCAGCGCATCGCTTCGGCCAGCAGTTCGTCGACCAGATCGGCGATCAGCGCCGGGCGCGTCTGCTGGCCGTGCTGGGCGCAGCGCCACGCCAAAAATCGATCGTACTTGCGCACGTCGACGCGGTAACTTTTCACGCTGGCCGCCGACTGCGACCGCGAATGGACGGTGAGAAAACGCCGCTCCAGATAGTCGGCGACCGTGCTGTCCGGCGTGAACTGTGTGCCCGCAGCCGTTGCGATCATGTACGTTCGCTCCCGCGAAAGCACGCCGCCTCACAGTCCGTTGCGTGCGCTGGTTACCCCCATCAGCGCGGCGCCGTTGCCGGCCGATGCAAATAAAATTTGCGTGAATCTTTCGACCGCTGCGTCGCTTTGTCGCGTCGCGATCGAAAATGCCCGGCCGGGCGTGGTGTGTGTTGCTGGTCATAACGATTGGCCGGGCGCAGCAGCCGGCGCGATCGGGTTTTTCGCAGTGCGCACGCAAGCCGCCGGCCAGACGCGGCGGGCGTCTGGCCGGCGCATCTTGCTTGTGCGATGCGTGGCCTACGCGATCGCGGCGAGAGCGCCCGTTTCGGTTGTTGGCCAGCCGCCGCCGCTGCAAGCAGCGAAAGAGCGGCCGGGTTGATCTTGCGATTCAACACCTGGCGGCCGGCGCGCCCGAAACGGGCGTTTGCGGTCGGGGCCAGAATGGCCCTGTTGTGCGGTGACAGAATCGCTGCTTGCTTCTGTGCGTCGCACGTCGCGACGCCTTGTCTTTGAACAGCGGCAATTAAAAGCAGCGAGTGGAAAGCTTGTCAACTAGCGCGCAGCAAAAAACCCGCCGCGCTCGTCGCGCGGCGGGCCGAATCCGGCGGTTGACAGGTTGTTCAAAGACCTTTTCGCAAGCAGCGATGCTTTCGAATTGTCAACCGCCATCTATCAGAGGCGCCGCCCGGATTCGAACCGGGGATGGTGGATTTGCAATCACAGACACGGTAAAGCTTTGCGACGATCGTGCGGGTTGCCGCAGTCGCGACGATCGGCCCGGAAGTGGATTAATCCACTTCCCGGAAACGCGGTAGGTGGATTTCTAATCCACTTCCCGCCGCCGTCGGTAGCATCGTCATTTTTGGCGGCGTAGAATGGGGGAAATTTTTTTTCGTGGCCAGCGCGTTTCGGGGTGTCGAATGAACAAAGAGCAGCCGCAGTACACGCAAGTTTTCGTCGAAGCCGCGCAGTCGAACGGCCTCGGCGTGGCCGGGTTCATCGTCTCACTGATCGGCCTGTTTTTCTGTTGCGGTTGGATCAGCCCGCTGGGGCTGCTGTTTAGCTTCATCGCGCTGGCGTGGGCGCCGCGCGGGTTTGCTTTTGCCGGCGTCGTGCTCGGCATGATCGGATCGGCCTGGCTGATCCTGATCGGCGCCACGTTTTCGCTCGGGTTCATCGGCATGGGGGCGGCGGCGACGGCCGACGTGTCGAATTCGGTCACTGCGCCAGCGACGATCGACGCACAAACGGCGCCGTCGGCATTCGACGAAACGGCGCCCGTGCAGATCGACGATCAGCCCGCGCCGTATGCGGGCTACGAAACAGCGCCGACCTTCGTGCCGCCGGTCGAACCGGTCGACGCCGGGGAGAATCCGCCCAGCCCTGTCGACGAACCGGACGCGGCGCCGGCGGATCGTCCCAGCGTGGCGGAAATTCAGGCGGCGGCGCGCGAACGGGAGCGGCAGCAGGCCGAAGCGCGACGCACGCGCACGTGGACTAGCGCCAACGGCCAGTTCACGATCACGGCCAAGTTTATTAAGGCGTTTGGCGGCAACGTGACGCTGGAAAAAGACGGCGGCGAACAGATCACCCTGCCCCTCGACAAGCTGAGCGACGCCGACCGCGACTGGCTGAACCGCCGCGGCTGGGAGCGGGACGATTTGGAGTGAATCGCGCAGGAATAATTTGCGCGCGGCCAGCGCAACGCGGGCCGCTGCTGCACGTTGCGCGGCGCCCTGGCAAAACGGCCGTCAATTATGCGCCCGATTATGCGTGATCGAGATCCTACCGCCGGCGTGACGGGCCCGGCGGCCGCGGCGTGACGCCTCGATCGCTCGCCGCGTGGCGGGCCCTGGTGTGGGCACGTGACAGGCGGCTTATGAGTCGATGACTCATCGACTCATACGCACGGCGGCCGCGTGTCGAAACCGCAATCGTTGCACTCGCCCCCCGTGTCCAGTTCGCCGCCGCAGATCGGGCATTGCAGATCGTCGGGGTTGATCGCGCCGAAGTCGGGGGCGTTGACTTGCTCCGCGGTCAGCTTCGCGACGTATTCGTCGACGTCTTGCCCCCGCTGTTCGATCTCGACCGCTACGTCGGGCAACACGTGCGGCGGCCCGGCCCCGAACACGGATCGAAACTCCACAGCGTCGAACACGCCGTGCGGCGTTTCGATCCGTCGCTGGCCCGTCAGTTCATCCGTGGTGAGAAACCGCGTTTCTTCGTGCGCAATGACCACGGCGTACACGCTCGCCGCAAACGGCGTTGCGGTCCGCATCGGCGAAAGCGGCGTGGCCGAAACGCTCGGTTGTGAACAAAAACCGGCCAGCAACAGCGCGAAACAAACAAACTTAGAGCGCAATTTCGACTGTTCCCTATGGGGCCTTGGTTGGGGCGGCCGAAAAGTACCTACTCGATCTTGGCCAACGTGTCGAGTGCGCTGCGCGCCTACGCGGCCTTGGGCTTGATCACGTCGAACGGCCGTTCGTCGGCGGCCTTGCCGGCGCCGGTTGAATGCCAGCGATAATGCCACTGGCCCGCAACGTCGATGTCGACGTCGCGATAATATTTGCCGGCGCTTTGCCTGATCAGATCGGCGTCGACTCCGTACTGATACGTGGTCACTGCGCCGGCGCCGGTGCGCACGGTCAGATAGACGGCGCCCGGGTCGATGGGCTGTAGCGTCTCGGCGTTGGTGAACGTGACGCGCAGCCGCAGCTGCCCGCCTTGCGCATAGCGTTGCTCGTCAGCCATAGGGGTCGCCCTCCTCAGTGATTTCGATGATCGTCGCCGGCGCTTCGCTGGCTTCGGCCGACCACGCCAGCGCTTCGCTGATTGCGGCCGACCACGCCAGCGCTTCGCTGATTGCGGTGATCGCCAGCGTGCCGTCGGGCGGGTGAACGCTGACCGTCAGCGGCAACCCTTGCACGACGATTGCCGCCGGCGACGGGTCATAACTGATCGACCACGGCGCGCCCGCCGTCGCAAACGCCGCCGGGTCGTGCTGGTTCGCGTGCGTCGTCGCGATCCAATCGGTCGAGCGGGCGACCGTCGAAATGCGGACTTCGTCGATCAGGCCGTCCCAAAACAGCGTCGGAGCGTTGTCGGCCTTGGCGCCGATCAGCAGCGGGCGGTTGTCGCTGGTGATTGTCGTGACGCCGGTTTCGTCGTCCGCCTGCAACTCGCTGTCGACGAATAATTTCAGCGTGTCGGCCGCGGCATCGTACACGCCCGTGTATTGCGTCCACGCATCCAGCGGCTGACTCGTGTCGGATTGTGCGGCGACGTTCAAGTTGTACTGAAACCAAGTCGTCTTGATCGACGCGGTTTGCGGAAAGTTGTACAGCGCGAACGGTCGCGGCACCGAGCCAAAATATTTGGCCACGATCGTCGCGTTGCTGGTTGTGGGCGGATAATCGTCGAGATTGGCCCAGGCCTCGACGCTGAACGAACTGTTCGCCAGGTTCATCGCTGTCCCGCAGTCGATGTACTGGCTGTCGTCGCGGTCGAACGATTGCGCGCCGCCGACTTTGCCCGTGGCCTGCGTTGGAACTTGCGAGCCGGTACCGCCGCCGCCTCGCCCGTCGTAACCGTTGCCGGTGCTATCCACGTATTCGCCCGCAACTCCCGTTCCCGCTTCGCCCAGGTGATAGACGGCGGCGAATCCGTTGCTCCAGACGGCGTTGCGGCCGTGCGGATCGTCGACCGCCAGCGGCGGCAAGTCGCGATCGCCGTACTCGACGCGCACCAACGGGTCGGCCCCAGCGCCTGCGTCCAGCAGCGGCGCCAACACGTGCGCTTCGATTTCTCCGTCTGCCGCTCCGCTGCCCGAATCGAGCGCAAAGCTGACCAACTCATGCGCGATCGGGTCGCCCGCTTCATCGAAAAAACGCTGGTCGGCCCCGTCGCTGCGATAGTCGCTGAGGGGGTCGAACAGTTCGTCGGCGAAGTTAGCGCGCGTCAGCAAAACGGGAATGTCGCTGCTGACGCCCGAAATCTGCGCGCGGTCGAAAGCGATCGTGTGCGTGCGTTTGTTGGTCATCGGTTCAGCCGCTGATTTTGCCTTCCGTCCAGCCGGCGCCCTGATTCTTCATCAGGAAGTATTTGACGCGTTCGATCGCTCCGCCGGCGGCGCTGAAGAATGCGTCCAGCACCACGTATTGTTTTTCCTCGTCCGCTTCCACGATCTGATAATTGAGCAATCCGGCCGGCGGGCTGTTTTCCAATCGCGTCGCGACTGCGTCGCGGATGGCGGAACGGAATTCGAACTTTTCGCTGTTGGTCGGCAACGCGACCACGAATTCCCCCGGCCCGCCGGCCTCGAAAACGCAATAGTCGACGAACTGCTGCGACGGCTTCCCGCCGATCGTCTTGACGAACGGCAGCCGCTTGATGTCGGGCAGACCGCCCATGCGCGGCCCGTTGTTGATCACGGCCGGCGCCCCGATCCACGTGCTGCGCGCTTGGATGTCGGCCAAAAACTGCGTTTCGGTGGCCATCGTTTTGGTTCCTTTGCTTCGATGGAAGATCCCCACGCCTCAACCGGCGCGGGGCGTGCTACGGCTTCACCGTCAGCTTGACCGTGGCGACCAGAATCTGGCCGTTGGATGTCGTGTAGGGGAACGTGACGAGATACGGCTGCGCGACGCTGGGCGACGCCTTGCCGCCGCTGATAAAGCATTCGATGCCGCGGCCGATTTCGATCGGCGCGCGGCCCGGTTCGCTGTGCTTGGCGGCGTTGGCCGTCTCTCCGCTGACGTTAACCTGATCGCCCCCCGCGATCGCGGCGCCGGCGGCGTCGGTCTGCGTCGCTGCGTCAACGCTGCTGATCGTTTCGCCCACGGCCAGCGCACCGCTGCAATCGACGACGATCGACTTGGTTTCGGCCACGGTCTTTTCGTATTTGCCCTCTGCGACTGTCATCGTTACGGCCTCCGCGGGATTTCGTAGATCGGCAGCACGTCGCCGACGGTGTAATAAGGGAGCGCGTCGATCAGCGTGTAATACGGCAGCACGTCGCCGAGCACATACCACAGATCGGCCGGCGCGATCAGCACGGCGCCGATGCCGCGCGGCGGCAAGTATCCCGCCACAGCAGCGGCTGGGGCAGTGTCGACGTCGACGCCGATCGATAGCCCCAGCACTCCGCCCGCGGCCGCGGCCGACGCCGGCGACAGCTGCACAATCAGCGGCGCGATCACTTCCAACGCGATCGGCGGCTGTGACGCGACGGCTGCCGCCGGCGTCAGATTGACATTCAAGAATGGCGGCAGCTGCGCGACGATCGAGGCGACCGCAGCCACCACGCCCGCCGGGCTGTGCACAACGTCACTCCCGGCGGTGGAAGATCCCGGCGGCGTCGCAACCACAGCGGCCGCCGGCGCAGGATCGACGTCGATCGCGGCGCTGACCAGAATCGGCGCCAGTGACGTTACAGCCGCCCCGGCTGCCAGGTCGAGTTCGCAGCCGTGGCTGACCAGGTGCGGCGTCTGCGTCGCCACAGCAGCCCCTGGCGCCTGCTGCACGTCCGAACCGGCGATGATGGCCACGCCCGGCGGCGATGCGATCGCAGCCGCTGGGGCAGGGTCGACGTCGATCGAGGCGACCACGGTCAGCGGCCCCCCAGCGGCGACCGCCGCGGCGACGGTCAGAGCGAGGTTTGGGCCGTGGCTGACCAGGTGCGGCGTCTGCGACGCTACAGCAGCCCCTGGCGACAGCATCAGAATCAGTTCGACCGCTTGCGCAAGCGGCGCCACAACGCCCACAGCGGCCGCTGGCGCATGATCGACCGCAATCGCGGCAATGACCGTCAGCGGCCCCCCAGCCGCCCCAGCAGCCGCTGGCGGAGGATCGACATTGGACCCGAGACGGATCGAGGGGGGCGGCTGTGACGCCGCTGCGGCGCACGGCGCGGCCAGCAGGTTGCCGCCGACGTCGATCGTGCTGGTCGGCTGTGACGCGGCCGCTGCCGCCGGCGTGGCGTTGGTGTTGGCGGCAGCGCTGATTTGCGCGGGCCCAACCGCCACAACCGAGGCAGCAGCAATCAGCGCGACGTTGCCCGCCCCGCTGATCACGGCGGGAGCGGCAGCCGCCACCGCTGCCGACGGCGGATGATTCACGCCCACGCCGACCGCCTGCGCAATCGGCGGCATTGCCGCCACGGCCACGGCGGGCGAAAGGCGAATTGCCTGATGGCCGTACAGCGACGGCGGCAGTTCGCTGCCCAGCAGCATCCTGCGGCGCCGCCGGCTGCGCGCTCTTCCCGCTGCGCGGCGGATACTGGTGTCACCCGCGAACGTGACGAACACGTCGCCGGCGGCGGTGTAAAACACGGTCGCCCGGCCGTGATCGACGACGGCGTCGCTGGCGCCGCCGGCCGTCTCGATCGCGGAAAGCGAAAAGCCGCTCGTCACGCTGTTGAGCTGTGCGGGCGTCGGCGTCAAATCCCACAGATCGCTGGCGCCGCCGTAGCTCTGATACGCCAGCGACGCGGGCCACGCTCCGCCAATCGCCTTATCTTCGCCGGACAGCGAAGCGACGATGATCGCGCGAACTTCCAAGTCCTCGACCACGCCGGAAAAAACATCGTCTTCGCGGCGGTTCGCTTCGAACAGCAAGCCGTCGGGCGTCGCCGTGTCGGGGATCGTGTTGAAAAACCCGGTCCACTGCAAACGGTCAGTGTCGCCGCTCCCGAACGTGCCCGTGTTGGCGACGCTCCCCCCGGCCGCGATCGCGTTGCCCGGGTTTTGCCATGACGTTCCGCCGCTGGCGTCGCTCGCGGCGTTGTTCGCGTTGCTGGGACCGATGGAAGGCATGGATTTATTCGACGGCGTCGGCGACGACGCGCAGCAGATCGCACAGCGGCGCCAGTTGCGCCGGCGTCAGCCGCCGCACGTTTAGCCCGTCGCCGCCGGCGTCGAACCGGTCTTTGAGCAGCCAGCCGTCGGCGTCGGTCGGGAAGTTCGCACGGATCCACGCGCAGCACGCTTCGACGGCGTCGACCAGGTCCATCAGCCGGCCGGCGAAATCGACGGCGCCGGTTTGCTGCGCGCCGTGCTCCAGCAGCCGCCGATCGTCCAGCGCAGCCCGCAGCAGCTTGGCGCCGGCCGCAAATCGCTGATAGGCGGCCAGCGGATCGTTGGCGCTGACCGACGCCGCCTGATAGTGGGCGCAGAGTTCGCTGGCCCGCTTGGACAGATAACGAGCTTCCTGCAAAACGGCGGCCAATTGGCCCGCCAGCGCGGTTGTCGGCAACGCCACGGCATCACTCCTCAAATTTGATATAGCAATCGACCGTCTGCACTTGCTGGGCGGTGAACGCCAGCCCGATGCGGTCGCCGGCGCCCACGATCTGTTCGGTCAGCGCGTCGCCCGGAATGATCAGGCTGCCCCCTTGCGGGTGCCGCGTCCACAAGTCGAGTTCATCGCCCGTCGACGGTTCGGCGCTGGCCGTGTGCTGCGCGGTCGTGTCGAACGTATCGCCGATCGAATCGTCCAACGCCTTCGGAGTTAGCGCGGGCATCGTGCCGGCGTCCGTTTGCCGCAGCAGTTCGCCGACCGGCGGTTCGTCCGATCCGTTGACGCCGCGAAAGCCGTAGCCGACTTCCAAGATGCGCACGGCGTGATTCGCCGCCGCGACCAGCTGCAGCGCGGTCTTGCGCGATCCGGCCGGCAACGCCACGCCCTTGATGCGGATGATTCCCCTGCGTCCGGCCATGTTGCGATTCCCTTCGCGAATGTGTTTTTATCGCCACGGATGAACACGGATTTCCACGGATATTATCTGTGTTGATCCGTGTCGATCCGTGGCTTACCCGATCAGCCCGGCGGCCTCTTTGGCCAGCGCAGCCCGCTTGCGTCTGGCTTCGGCTTCGGCCTGCTGGGCGGCGGCCAGTTCGTCGCGCACCATTTCGGGCGTGCGCACGGGCGGCCCCGGATCGCTCAGATCGTCGTTTGGTTCGCGATCGGTGCAGCGCCAGCGATTGACCAGCGCGCACAAGCTGACGAACGCGCGGTCATTGCGGCGTAGACCGTCGGCGATCGATCGTAGCTGCCGCGTGTCGACGCCCAGCGATTGGGCCAGTTCGGGTACGGTCAGCAGGTCCATGATTTTTGTCCGTATAAAAAAAGTTGGCGAGCGGGGGACGTCAGTCCCCTGATCTTCCCCCGCAGCAAAGCGGCTCTCTACTTCCGACCTATCCGGCGGCTGACGCCCCCGGCTCGCCTACCGCCTACGCGGCGAACAAACCGCGTTGCGTGAACAACATCAGCCCGTCAGCGTGCGGGTTGATGTTGAACGGCCCGTTTTGCAGGATCGCGCCGCTGGGCGCAAGGATCGAATCGGTGGCGGCTTCGCTCCGGTCGCCCGCGTCGGCCGCGGCCGCAATGTTGGTGACGCTCAGTTCGCGATCGCCGCGGCTGGCCGCCACGGTCAGCGAACACGTCTTGCCGCCGCCAAAATCGAGCGCGGTCCCGTTGGGCAGATTGGCTTCGAGCGGTTCGACCCACAATGTCGTTCCGCTGATCGCGACGTCAGCCGCCAGCACGACGTCGACCTTGCCGTCGTCGTATAGCAGCAGTTCATCGTTGGCCGGCGTGGTGTCGTCGCCTCCGATCTGGCGGTACAAGCCGACCGCTTTGACCGTTTGGCCGCTTTCGAGGTTGCCGAAGGCCACGGCCGCCCCCGATAGCTCCAGTTGGTTTTTCGTCGCGTCGTACGCTTCGGTCGGGCTGGCGATCGTCTGGCGGCTGTAGCTGGCCACGCTGATTTCGACGCCCCCGCCCCCCGTGAAGGCGTCCAGGTATTGATCGTCGATATCGGGCGTGTAGGCGCTGGTTGACCGCTCCAAAAAGCAGCGAATGACGTCGCTTGTCCAGTCGACCAGCCGCAGATTGCGCGCGAACAGTATGCGTGACATGATGGAAACCCTCCTGATTGTTTTAAGGCAGCGTCAGATCGAGATAGACGTCTTTCACGATTCCGCCGCCGGCGCCGCCCCCCGGGCCGCTCCCTGTGCCGCTGGCGGTGGCGTGCATCGTCAACAGTTCGTTGTCGCCTTGCGGCGTGTAGCACACCGCGCGGCTGCCGCTGGTTCCGGGCCACGGCCCGTTGGCGTACAGGTGGCATTCGGCCAGCTTGCCGCCGTCGACGGCGACCCATAGCGTGGCAGTGGTGTGCGAGTTGGCGCTGGCCGCTTGATGCAGCCGGCCGCCGAATTCGATGCGGTACGTTGCGCCCGGCTTCTTGAGCACGACGCCGCCGGATAACCCGCCCGGCGTATCGGCCAGATCGCCCACGTCGCAATTCGGCACGCCCAGCTGATAGTCAATTTCCTCGCCCTGGTCGATTGACTGGCTACCTTCCGACCAGTGCCAGAACTGATGATCGGGATCGCGCGGCGCGCCGACGATCACCGGCAACAAATGAACGCCGGTCGACGTCGCACGCGTGTACAGCGGCAAGCCCGTCGTCGCGCTGCTCTCCAACCACTGGAGCCCCTGAAAGCCGACACCGAGGATCGGCTTGGCCCAGCGATCGGTAATTCGCAACACGTTCACCTGCGCCAGCGCAATGCCGCACACGACGACGCGGCCGACGTCGTTGCGGGGAATCGGCTCGGCGGCGATGCCGATGTCCCACAGGTGTTGGCCGTTGGTTGCGCCAAAGCCCCAGCTGGTGTTGAACAGGTATTCGGCTTCGTTGTCGTCCTTATCGAACAACACGGCGGAATTGTAGAACGCGCAGACGCCCCCCAGCGGGATATCGATTCCCTGCGTGTTGCGGCAGCGCACGACGCAGGCCCGCGGCGGCGCCGGCCGCGCACGGTCGCGTTGCGTGGCGTGCTCGGCTTCGCGGTGCGCCTGGCCGGCGTCCAGCGCAGCGTTGTAGTCGCGCGCGACGATCGCGGTTTGCAGGCTTTGGCCGGGTTGCACGTGCTTGGGCATGGTTTCATTCTTCCTGCGGTTGATCTTCGCCCGGCAGCAGCACGCGCACGGCGTCGCGCGGCTGCGGCGGCGCATCACGCTCGGCGGCGGTCGTGCGGCCGGCGTGGCAATAGCCGAACTTGTCGAGTTGTCGCAGATGTTCTTCCGCTTCGCGGTCGGCGGCCCGCTTTTCCGCGGCGGGACGCGCTACGTGCGCGGTCCGCGCTCGCATCTGGTAAATCACGGCCGACATGCCCACGATCGCCTGCTGCGTCCCGCGGGCGCCGTGCTCGATCAGCGCTTCCAGTTCGTCGATCGAGAGCGCAGCAGCAATCGCGCGCGCTGCGGCTGCGTCGCGGCCCAAGTTGGCGCGAATCAGTTCGGCGGCCAGCCGCCGGTCGCGTTGTTCGTATTTCGTCGTCATGTTTCCTCAGCCACGGATGAACACGGATTTCCACGGATTATCTGTGTCGATCCGTGTTCATCCGTGGCGGATCATCCTTCGCAAAACCTGCGCTGTAGTTGGTCGATGTTGTCGCACGTGACTTGCTCGTATCCTGCCGCTTCGCGGGCGATCGCCAGCGCGACGTCGAGCGCTTGGGCGTGAAACTCCTGCGCGCTGTCCATCCAGCCATGATCGCAGTCGAGCAACACGCGCGGGTGGATCGTTGCCCCGTTGGTGCGGCTGTCGCTGATCAGCTTGTGGCCGGCCGGCCGGTCGCCGATCTGGTGAAACGAAAACACTTCGTCCACCGTGCTCGGCACGCGAATGATCGGCTCGCCGACGATCGGCAGATTCCAATTCATCAGCGCGCGCCAGCGCAGCAGGTCATACGGGTGGCAGTAGACCGGATCGGAGAGCACCATCACGCGCACCCGGATTCCCCGCCGCCGCAGTTCCCTGGCCAACTGCATCGCGCCCCAACCGCCGCCCCAGCTGTAGGCGTACACCGCGATCACCAGCGGGCGGTCGTAACGCTCGCTGAGCGCGAAAAAGTATTCCGCCACCGCCCGCCAGTTCTCGTTCCAGCGGAAGTAGTGAACGCGGCTCCCGCAGCCGCGGCCGTGAACGCTACGCAGCTTTTCGGCCAGTTCGGCGATGCCGTGCCAGCGGCCGTAGCCTTGCGTGAAGCCGCTGATCGCCACGTGGATGGCCAAGCCCGGGCGCTGCTGGTCGGTGTGCTGGTGAATCATGCGCGTTACGTCCCCAATCCAAACAGCGAATAGTCGCCCGCCTCGTACACCCGTTCGACATAGGCGGCCAGCGGCCGCTGCGTCAGCTTGTTGGCCGCGCCGTCGATTTCCGGCGCGAAATAGACCCACAAGAATTCGTGCCCCTTCTTGGCCGGCACGGTGATATTGCCGACGGAGATGTTGTTGGCGTTTTCGCTGGCCAGAAACGCGAAGCTGATCTCGGGGTCGCTGTTGGTCGCTTCCTCGCCCTGCGCTCCCAGGAAGAGCAGTTCGCCCGTGGCAAAGCCCTTCCACGCGTCGTTGTTCGTTTTGCCGGTCAGCTTGTACAGCTGCTGAATGTAGGCCAGCGTGATCGTGGCTTTCGGCATCTTGACTTTGACGTCCAGTCGTAGCGCGGGAATCGTCAGATCGACGCCGTCGACGTTGTCGCCGTTGACGTTGATCGCGCCTTGGAAATCGGGCGCCGTTTTGCCGGGCGCGGGCGTCCTGCTGATCGTCTGCCGGCTGTGGCTGGCGTGCGCGGTTCCGCCCCCCGTGTCGAACGAGAACCGCAATTCGAGCTCGTCCTTTTCGCGATCCGGGTCGACGTAGTGAACGACGGATTCCCACAGCGCGGGGCCAATCTGCTGATGGCTGAGCGACCGCCGGCGCAGGCCGTCATACGTCAGCGGCGACGACAGCACGACGGCCGCTTTCACGTCCAGATCGTCTTCGCCCGGATCGAGCCGGCTGATAAAGATCAGGTCGGTGACCGAATCCTTTTTGGTCGAATCCGTCCCGCCGCCGCTGCCGTATTTTTCCCATGTCGTAACCACGCGCCCTCCTTGGCGAGCGGGGGACGTCAGTCCCCTGATAACTTTCTGCCGGCGAGCGGCTCTCCACTTCCAACCAATCCGGGGACTTACGTCCCCGGCTCGCCGCTCCTACTGCACTGATTTCATTGCACGGTGGCCGCTGCGGCGGCCGCCAGCGCTTGCTTGATGGCCTTGGTGTTGGCGGCCGTTTCTTCCGCCGCTTCGGCCGTGCGCTCCAGCGGATTGACTCCCAAGCCGAACAGCCCGGCGGCGGCGGCCGAAAACGTGCCGACGCTGGTCGCCTTCTCGATCATGTCGGCGACGCCGTCCAGCGCGGGCAATTCGGGCGGCGGGGGCGGCGCGTCTTCTTCACCGCGCTGCTTGCGGTTGAATTCATTCTCCAGCCGCTTCTGATGCGCTTCGGCGAAATCTTTTTCCAGGCTGTGTTGCAGATCGGCGATTTCATCCTCCAGCGCGGCGATCGCGGCGTCTGATTTGCGCCGCCGCGCTTCGTCCCGCTCGCCCACGTCGCCAATTCCTTCGCCCGCGGCGATTGCGTCGACGCCGACGCCGATCGCGGCGAACGCTCCTGACAGCGCGTGTGAACCCAGCGCGTCGACGAACCCTTGTAACAGCCCCTTGTATTTCTTCACCGCCCCGGCGGTCATCACCAGCACGCCCGTCCATAGTTCGTCGAACATTTTGAGCGTGGCGTTTTTGAAGCCCAACCAGATTTCGGTCAGCTTCAAAACCCCCAGCTTCCAGGCCAGTTCAAGCCCCTTCCAGGCAATTTCGGCGGCCAGTTGCAGGTCGCCGGCGGCCAGCGCGTCTTTGATGCCTTGAATGACGGGCGCGGCGAATTCCATCAGCTTGCCGAATTGATCGCTGAGCCACTGGAGCGCCGCGCCGCCGGCGTCCGTGTAGAACAGCAAATAAACCCCCAGGCCGACGATCGCGGCGGTCACAATGCCGATGGGCGACAGGATCGTCGCCAGCAGACTGCCGGCCAGCGTCAACAGCGAAGCAATGCCGCCGAGTCCGGCCGCCAGAATCGACGCCCCGCCGGCCAAGCCCAACAGCACGACGCCGGCAGCGCCGACCAGCGCGGCGACCTTGGCCACCGTCGCGATCAGCGCGCCGTTCTCCTTGATCCAGTTGACCACAGCCACCGAAACGCCCACCACGTTTTCGATCAGCGAAATCAACGTCGGCGCCAGCGCTGCCCCGATCGTGAACACGCCGTTTTTGAGCACGCGCCACAGAATGTTCATGGTGTCGGTCAGCTTGGCGGCGTTGGCGGCCGTGTCGGTCGACACGGTCAGCCCCAAACGCCGCGCTTCCTCTTGCAGCGATTCCATGCCGGCCGCCCCGCCGGCCATCAGCGGCAGCAGCTGCGTGCCCGCCCGGCCGAAGATCATCATCGCCAAAGCGGCCCGCTTGCCGGGATCCTCGATCTTCGACAGCCGGTCGGCAATCAGCTTGAATTGCGCTTCCGGGTTCAGCCCTTCCAGATCGCCGATCGACAGCCCCAGTTCGCTGAATGCGTCCGTCTGCGTCGACAACCCGCGGCCCAAGTCGTTCACGCTCCGCTGCATCGTGCGGACGCCCTTTTCGACGGTCGCCAGATCGCTGCCGCTCTGTTCGGCGGCGAATCCCAATTCCGACAACGATTCGACCGATACGCCCGTCCGCGCGCTCATCTTGTTGAGTGTGTCGCCGAAACTGGCAAAGTGCTTCACGGCAGCGCCCAGCGGAGCGAGGATCGCCGCGCTGGCCCCGACCATTGCCGTGCCGATCGAACCGACGCTGGCCGAGAAGGCGCGCAGCTTGGCCTGTGCGGCCTTGAGCCCCTTTTGCAGCCGGTCGCGGACGCCCAATTCGACGAACGCGCGGCCGGCCCGGATTCCGCCAGCGCTGGCCACTATGCCGCCCTCCGCGTGATCTGGCCGGCGAACAGCGGCGCGTACTTATCGCGGGCGGTCGCTTCGGCGGGGGCCATGAACGGGCGCGGTTGGATCGTGACGGTGCGCAGCTTCTTGCGCGTGCGGCGGCCGCCCGCGGAGATAATATCGACGTTGCCGCCGAACTCTAGTTTGTGCGGAACGTCGGCCTTTTGATTGAAGCCCAGCGGGCCGACCACGGCCGATTGCCCGCCATCTTCCAGCGCGTACAGAATCGTTTTCAGGTTCGGCGTCTGCTTGGCGTGGGCGCTGGGGGGCTGGCCCGGCTTGCTGCTCTTCTTGCGGCGGCGAATGCTCCGCTTGGCGATCTTCGCGATCAGACCGGACTGCCGGCGCAGCACGTTGACTTTCGCGCGGTCGGCGCGCTTCAGCACGGCCGGCCGGTCGAAAAACCGGTCGGTGACTTTCATCGTCAGCGTGAATTCGCGCGCCATCGTCGGGGGTTACTCACTCACAAAACAGTTTTTCCAACACGCCGATATTGGCCGACGTGATCCGCAGCCCGCCGCGGCGCTGCCGGCCTTGCTCGTAGGGGTGAAAGTTGGCCGGCATGAACGGCCGCCGGCGGCGTTTCGGATCGCGGTTGACGTTGGCCAGCATCGCCAGCACGGCCGCCGTGTGATTCCAGCGGTCGCGGCCGCACGCCTCGACGCGCAAATACAGTTGCCGCAACGTCAGCGGCCCCGGATCGGCGACGCCCGCCAGCGCGGTCAGTTGTTCGATCGTTCGCCACCAATCGCGTTGCCGATCCCGTTGATCGCCTGCGACATTTCCTGATCCGCCTGGCTGATCACCCGCTCGATCGCTTGGGTCATTTCCTGGCTGTCGATCTTCGTCAGCGCCCGATTCGCCAGCGCTTCCTGCGTCTGATTCACTTTCGCCAGCGCCGCCGCCAGCAGTCGGCGGCGGCGGTTCGGGAAAAAATCGATGAGCGCCCCCAGAAACGCGCTGGTCGCCGCTTCGATCGCGTCGCCCGCCAGCGCTTCGGCGAAGGTTCGCTGTCGATAGCTTTCCAAGTCTTCGCCGTCCGGCGCAGCGCCAAACCGCTCGGCGACTTGTTTGGCGTGCAGCACGTACAGCACGTCGACCAGCCGGAAGTCGTCGCCCAGCAACTCCAGCAGCGCGTCTTTGCGCTCCAGAATCTGCGTCAGATCGAAGGCGACCAGATCGCGCACCTGCTTTGCGTTGGCGACGTTGATCGCCAGCAGCCAGTCGCGCCCCTCGTTGTCAGTCCACTTGTGGGCCATGTTGCTTCCCTGTTGTTGGCGAGCGGGGGACGTGAGTCCCCTGATAGTTTTCTGCTGGCGAGCGTCGGACCAATCCGGGGGCTGACGCCCCCGGCTCGCCGTTGCTATTTGCCGGCGTTCTGTTTGGCGGTTTGTGCTTCGGCGGCGGCCGCGCGATCCACAAGAAAACAGAAATCGCTGGCCCGGATCGTGACGGCGTCCTTGTCACCCTTGCGGTTGCGGTTGGCGTCGGCCGCCTTTTGCAGCGTCTGGAATCGTTCTCGATCGTCCATAATGAAACTCCGTTGGATGGATAAGGGGTCAAGTGGCCGAGGGGTCGAGTGGTCAAGGGAAAGATCAAGGGCACTTGGCCCCTCGACCCCTTGGCCGCTCGGCCCCTTGCTTTGCCGCTAACTGGCCGCCTGGCGCTGCTCGCGAATCGCGAACTGCAAATCGGCCCGCGCTTCGTGCAGCGCCTTTTGCTGTTCGTCGATCGTGTCCAGCAGCCATTCCAGGTCGGCGATGTCGACGCCCACGCGGCCGCTCTTGCCCTTCATCGATTCGGCCGCCTCGCGCAATGCGGCGATGCGTTGATCGTCCATGATCGTTGCTCCCTCGCGTATCGATTGTGTTGGTGAGTGGGGGACGGAGAGAGCGGGAGAGGGGGCGAAAATCGTTTCTTGCTCCCCCTCTCCCGCTCCCTCCGTCGCTCCCTCTTAGGTGACTACGTGCCACAGCGGCAGCGCAAGCCCGCCATCGTCGACGCGGGTGTTTTCGATGCCGATGTCGTAAACCTGCCCTTCCTCCATTTCCTGGCCGAAAGGCATGTCGAACACTTGCCCGTACAGCCGCAAGCCGCGGTTGCCCGGCGTCGAAATGTCGCCGTCCATGATGGCGAATTCGATGTCGGTATCGTTCAAGAAGGAATCGATCAGCGCGTCGCGGTCGGCGTCGGCGCCCTTCTTGTGCAGGTAGCTGAAACTGATCGCCGCGTTCTTGAGTCCGGCGCCTTTCAGATCCCAGCCGGCTTGCCGGTCGGGCACGCTGGCCTTGTTTTTCGTCAGCCCGTCGACGTTGACGTCCTGCACGCGCTTCAACTCGACCCACACCGGCACGGCCCGCGTGCCCGTGTTGCGGTACGCTTTGCAGTCCTTGCCGATGACGTAGTCTTTTTCGATTGGCATGTTTTTCGCCTCCCTGCGAAAAAGCTGTTAGCGGTCAGCACTCAGCGATCAGCTTCTTTGTGGCTGAATGCTGATCGCCGACCGCTGACCGCTCCTTATCTGACGATCGTATAGGTCAGCGTGACGATCGACACGAACTGGCTTTTCTGAATCAGCTTGTCGGCTTCGAACGTCGGGTCGTTGTCGAGCTTCAAAAACCGGGCGCCGGCCAGCGCTTCGTTCCGCAGCGCGCCTGCGTTGTCGAATTCGCTGTCTTCATCGCTCGACCAGAGCGCTTTGAGTTTTTCGACTTGCAGGGCCAGCGCGTCGAGTTCGGCGTTGTCTTCGGTCAGCTTGACCGCCTTGGCGACGCACACGAACACGCTGTGCGCTTCGCGGTTGGTGCTGCGGCCGTTCAGTTCCCGCACGTCGCCCGCCGCTGTGACCAGCACGCGCAGCGTGGCCAGTTCGCTGACGTCGAAGCTGGGAACCCACACGCGGCGGGCCGGCCAGCCGTAACTGCTCAGCGCGCCCGTTAGCGCGTCGGCGATCTCTCCGGTTTTCCAAACGACGCTCATTCGATCCCCGTCAACACCGTGTGAACCCGCAACACGCGGCGCATGCCGCCGGCGTAGCTATAAAACTTTTCGCCGGTCGGGCTGACCGTGCGGTACGTGTAGGTCTGCCCCGTATCGGGGTCGGTTTCCTCGATCACGTCGCCCTGCTTGGGAAACGTCCGTTCGCCGTCGATGATTAGTTCGTCGACGGCGATCAAAAAATCAGTCGTCTCGTAACTCTCGCTGATCCCCTCGCCGGCGTCGCGCTCGAACTGGCTCGAATCCTTGGGCGCGGTCAGCGGCGTGCTGTGCGGGCCGCGGCGGTACGTGATCGACGCCCCGGCCAGCGCTTTCAAGGTGCCGAAGGCGGCGTCGATCGCGTTTTTTATCGGTGCTTGACTCATCGCAGATCGGCCACGGATGAACACGGATTTTCACTGATCTTTTCCGTGTCGATCCGTGTTCATCCGTGGCGGTTGTTCCTCTTAAAATTGCAGCCGGCCGGTCACACTCTTGGTGCTCGCATTGGCGGCGCCCGTCTTGACGCACTTGGTGCGGACGTAGCGTTTGACGTCGACCGGCAGACGCACGGCGAAGTTGGCCGCTGCTGCCCCCGCCCCGCCGGCGCCCGTGATCACCGCGACGCTGGCCTGCAACACGGCGACCGTGCCGAAGGCCGGGTCGGTGTCGTGCTCGATCGAATAGGTCAGCGTCTGGCCGTCCGGCAGTTCGCCCGTGGTCAGCGCCGGCGACTCGATCACGTATTCGGCGTTGGCCAGAAAATCGCCCTTGTCGCCGTGCCCCAGGTCCAGCCCGTCCGTGCTGATCGTGGCGGCGCCGTTGGGCAGCGCCTTGGTGTCGGCGACCAGTTCATCTTTTCGCAGAAAACCCATTTGTTCGCCCTCGATTGGTTGCGTGTGGTTTGTTGTTCAGCTGCCCCCGCCGGTTGCGGCGATTGTCGATCGACTGCGGCGCTACAGCGCGAGCGTTTCGGTGTCCAGGATCGCGTCAGTTGGTTGGATCGGCACTCCGAAAGCTTCGGTCGGAATCGGCGCCGGGGCGCCGGTCGTTGTCGTCGCGGTGCGCGAGGAGCGCAGTTGCTCTTGCGAGCGGCGCGACATCAAGAACACGTCGGGGCGGATGCCGGTCGAGAACTTCGCCAGCAGCTTGGCCAGCAGATCGTCGGTCAGTCCCTTGCCGCTGTCTTCGGTCAGCTTCTTGATCCGGCCGACGCAGAGGCTGCGGCCGACCTGCAAACCGGGATAGGCGAACAGTTCCTGATAGTAGGCCGTGTACGGATTGCCGCCGGCGTCGTTCACGCTCTGCACGCGCACGTCTTCGGGGTCGAGCGAGCCGTTCTTGCCCCACACCCAGCTGACGTCTTGCGGCCCGAACTTGACCGCCCAGACGCTGCTGCACGTGCTTTCGGTCGTGCCGGTTGCGTCGACTTCCAGAATGGCCGGATCGTACATGGCCAGCAGGCCGGGAAATCCTTTCGCGTCGCCAAACGTGGCGTGGCGGCCGTAATAAAACTGGCTGGCGATGCCGCGCATGGCGCCCTCGACCTGGCCGCTGGCTTCGGTGGCCATCAGCGTTTCCCAGCCGTCTTCGTGCGAATCGCCGACCGCTTTGTCGACGTCCCAGGCCGGGTTCATGATGAACGTCTCGACCAGCCGGTTTTCGTAGGTGCTCTTTTGCTTGGCGGCGCCTTCGTTAGCGTTACGAAAACCCGTCTTGGGAATGCTCGTCCGAATCAGCGTTTTGTACTGCGTCCCGTTGATCGTGCGGGCGTTGCCCAGCATGATTTCCGGGTGGGCTTGAATCGATTCCTCGATCAGTCCGGCCGTGGCATCGCTGCCGTTCATTTTGGCGATGTCCAGCAGCGTCAGTAGAGCGGGCATTGTGTTGGCCTCCCTGCCAAAAAAGCTTTCAGCGTTCAGCGATCAGCGTTCAGCGGCTGACCGATCGTTAGTTTTTCAAACCGAGTCCCGCGGCGAACCGGGCCAGCGTGGGCGACATTTTGCCGTTGAACCGCGACGCGGCCCCGCTCGACTGTTTGCCGTCGCCGCCCTCGAAACTGGCGCCGTCGGGGTCGCTCTGTTCGGTCGCGGCCAGCTTGGCGCGGAGGCGTTTGTTTTCTTCCGTCAGCCGGGCCGCGTGCTTCTCTTGCGCTTGCGCGAACGTCAGCCCCTCCGCAAACCATTGGCCGCCGTGCTCGCCGCCGAAGGCGGTGATGAACCGCTTCGCTTCGGCGCGCAGGTCGCTCTGCTGCGCGGGCGGCTGCTCGCTGCCGCCGGCCTGGCTGCCGTCCCCCTTCGCGGCGCCGTCCCCGCCCCCGTCTGTTTCGCTGTTGGCGGCAGCCGCATCGTCGGCTTCTTCGGTCTGGCTCCCTCCCTCGGCCCCTTGGCCGCTCGACCCCTCGGCCCCTTCGCCGCTGTTTTCTGCGCTGGCTTCCTGCGCATCGGCCGCCGCCGCTTCGGACAAGAGCGCCGGTTTGCACTCCAGCACGCGGGCGAAGGCGGCGATCTGCTTTTCGCTCGGCGCGGCGGCGACTGCGTCGCCGCCGACCAGCTGCTGCACGGTCGCCAAGCCGCAGCCCCCCGCGGCGGCCAGTTGCTTCAAAAACGCGCCGCGCGTCTTGTGCTCGTTGGCCAGCGCGTCGATCCGGTTATTGATGGCGGTCGAAAGTTTGGTCGGCATGGAATCGCCCTCCCTGATAATTTCGATGGCGGCCGGCGCGGCGCCGGCCAGTTCGGTTTTCGTGTTCTTGTCGGCGCCGTAGGGGCAAATGGCGACCGCGCGCAGCGTCCACTCCCGCACGATCACCGCCGGCCCCTCGATCGTGCGGCCGTTCACTTCGGCGGTTGCCCCCGCCGTCAGTTCCTCGAAGCGCAGACCTCCGCCCGTGAAGTCGATCGACGCTTCATACGGCACGCCCGCGCGGTTCTTGTGGACGATTTCGCTGGCCAGATCGGCGTCGCCGTAGTGAACGAGTTCGCCGCTGACGACCAGATCGCCGCTCGAAACGTCGAACGTGTCGAGATACCCCAGCATCTGCGTTTCGTTGTGGCAGTAATCGATGGCGATCTTGTCGCGGTGCGGGGTCATGCCCGAAAGATCGTGAACCAGCCGGCCATACCACCAATGTTCGATGGCGTCGCCCGTGCGGGCCAGCATCTTGATCGGCGTGGTTTTGCCGTCGCCTTGCCCTTCGGCGAGTTGTAGCGGGCCGCCGCGCAGCCTGAGCGCGGCGGCGGGCGCTGCGCGTTGTACGGTGATCGGCATGGGGCTACTCGTTCTCGTTGGAATCGTCGCCGTTGGCGGCCGCGGCCACAGGCTCCGCGTTGTAAATTTCGGGCGCCGCTTCGGTGATCGTGATGCCGGCGGCTTCGATGGCCGCTTCTTCTTCGGCCAGCCGGTCGGGCAAGTCAAACCAGTCGTCGCCAAACCGCTCCAGCCGGATTTCGGCGCGGGTCCGCAGGCCGGCGGCAATGCTCATAATGTCCGCGCGAATCTCTTTCGACGGATCCCACCAAGGGATGCCGTCGGGCGCCCAATGCCAGCGGAGCGCGTCGACGTCGATCGACGCGGGCAGCACGATTGCGCCTTCGCCGACGGCCTGCAAAAGCCAAAAGGCGGTGATTTCGTCCAGCAAGTCCTGCACGTCGGCCCGCTTGGCGACGGCGCTTTTGATGTAGAGCAGCAGCGCGGCCCGCGAACCGAAAAAATTGGTGTACGCTTCGTCGTAAAAAGAGAACGGCAGGTCGATCGCTTTCAGCGCGACGCTGATCATGGCGCGGTTGAAATCGCGAAACTCGATCGACGGTGTTTTGTTTTCGAGGAAGTCCGCATCGTCCCCTTCGTCCATGTCGAGCAGGAACGGGCCTTTGCCGAATTCGACCTTGTACGCGCTGGCGTCGGCCACGCCGTCGCCGTCCGTGTCGAACGTCTCATCTTCACTCGCGGCGCCCAGCGGTTCGCCGCCGTTGCGGGTGATTTTCAACCCGAACAACTGGCCGATCTTCGCTTTCGCCAGCGCATAGTCGAAGTTCTCGTAAACGTCGCGGTACGTGTTCAGCGCCGACGCGATCGGCGCGATTCCGCGCACTTGATCGAACCGGTCGAAGTAGCCGAAGTGCAGCATCCGATCGGCGCGGGCGAACCGCTCGAATTCGAATCCGCCGCCCCCCGGCTTGCGGCGATGGATCGCGTAGTGCGTCGCGCGGCCCCCGTTGTCGGTGCGCACGCCGTGCGTCCAGCGCTCGCGCTCTCCGGTCGGCAGCCGGGAAAAATCAGGATCGCGCACGCGGTCGCCCTCGACCGCTTGCAGCTGGGCGGTGCGCAACTTGAAAATGCCCAGATCGCCGTCGATCGTGCGGCGCGCTTCGGCCAGCCGGATGAACCGGCGCAGCGGATGGCGGCCGGCCCGGTCGCAGTTTTCCTTCTTGCTGCGAATCCGCAGCCACGCTTCCAGATCGCGATTGAGCCCCTTATCGCGCGTCTTGGCCTGGAAGTTGAACGACGAAACGAAATCCAGATGCTTGTTGATCGCCCAGCGGGCGATCGCGAAATTGCGGACCAGGTCGCGGCCGTTGGCGGTCAGCCGCTGCCGCTTTTGGGCCTTAAGATGATCGTCTTCGCCCATCAGCACGGCGCTGACCGTGCGGCGGCGCTTGGAATCTTCCGCGCCGTCATAGCCGCTGACGCCGCCGGCCGATAACCTGGTTGCCTCGCCGCTTGCGGCGCTGGTCGACGCCACGGCGCCCCAGCGGTCCACGGTAATCGGTGCGAACGTATCGGCCAGCGTGCTCAAAATGCGCGCCTCAGATCGAAGGACAAAACCCGCGGGCGGGTCTTTTTCTGAATGTCATCAGTCGCTTTCAGCCGCCGCAGTTCGGTGCGCAGCGAGTCGAAATCGTAGGCGACTGTCACGCCGTCGATCACGACGGAGCGGGCGCCGGCCTCAAGGATCGATTCGATCTGCGCGATGCGTGCGGTGTTGTCAGCCATCAGCGCCGACAATAGCGGCGGGGAATTTCCGGGGTTAGACCGGAAATTCAGATCACGATTATTTTTTTTGGTATAATCACAACCGACTTTGCGAGAGCGGCGCCTTGCTTTGCTACGGCGTCGTGAAACAAGCCGTGGGCGGCGCGTACTTATGACGGCTGCTGCCCACGGCTCTTTTGTCGTCGTCACGTGACGCAACCAGGCAACGTCACGCGGCAGCCGCCGGCGGAATCACGGCCGCGGCGATCGAGGCGTCACGCCGCCCGGTTTTCGTAGGCCGTGTCGATCCGCAGTTGGCCGCAGTCGGGATTTCGACAGAAGGTCTTGCGCCGCACGATGTGCGTGTACGGTTGACCGTCGCGGACGCCGGCGAACGCTTGCGTGTAGACGCCGAAATACGGGCTGCGCTCTGTGCTGCCGCACTTTTTGCAGCGCGTCGGCTCGGCGGTCGCGTGTTCGTAATTCTTATTTGCCGCGCCCTTCGGCCGTCCGCGGCCCGTTGGCGAGCGGGGGGCGTCAGCCCCCTGATCTTTCTTCGCAGCAGCGCGGCTCTTTCCTGCCGACTTATCCGGCGCCTGACGGCCCCGGCTCGCCTTCCCCTTGGCCCCTCGGCCACTCGACCGCTTGGCCCCTGTTGTAGCTCGTTTTTTCTTCGCCATCGCGCTGGCCTCCATGCTACGCGTTTTCAATTAAAGATAAGAAACTTTGCGGCGCGGCCGCCGCTTGCGCGGCTTCGCGCCCAGCAGATCGGGCAGACGGGCGCCGTCGATCGACGCGGCGACCAGCGCGCCGACCAGATTGTCGCCGTGGTGATTGTCGCGGTTGGGCAGCTCCCGCCACTCGATCAGCTTGCGGCCACGCCCCTGCGTTTCCGTCGGCGACTCGGCCCGTTGATGCTCGGCGAACATGCGGTGCGTGCTCTCGGCGGCGCGGTACAGCGACAGCGAACCGGGCGCCCCGATCGGCGTCGCCCAGCGGCGATGCGCGAACGTTTTCCAATGGTTCGTATCGAACAGCACGTGCGGCCGGCCCCGCTTGCCGCGGACGTGCGGGATATACCATTCGTCCCCCAGCCGTTCGCCGCGCTTGGTTTTGTATTCGCTCATCGGGCGATCGCCCGCCTTGACGCCGCGGCCGAACGCGACCAGCAGCCGGGCCGCGTGCTTCGACTCCCGCACGAACCGTTCGACGATCTTCGCGCCCGCTTTGCCTTGCCACCCGCCGTCGACCAGCGCCAGTTTGATCGGCATTTCGGCGCCGTCGTCGCGCGTGTACGTGCGGGTCATCAGGTCACCGTCGACCAGTTGATTGAGCGCGATGCGCATTTGGGCCTCGATCGACAGCCCGCCCAGCTTGCGGCCGTCGACCACGGCGTCGGCGATCGTGTTGCGCACGCTGGCCAGTTCAAAATACTTTAGCGTTTGCTTGGGCCACGTCCCGTGCTCGATCACGTAGGAGGTGAAGTCGTCGGCGACGGCCAGCACGTCGAAATACAACACGCGCTGCTGCACGTCGACGTGCGCGACGATCCGCGTCGCGTCGTCGGGAACGTGGCCGCATTGAAAGCCGTGCTGTTTGGCGGCGATCTCATCGGGCGACAGCAGATCGATGGGCGCTTGTTCGCTGGCCCGCTTCGGCTGCTGCTGGTATTCGGCCAGAAACGCGGCCTCGCCGTTGTCGATGCGCAGATTCATGGCGTACTGAACCGCGCTGATTTCATCTTCGTTGTAGCGGTCGGGCCACGCGGCTTTGGCCCCCGCGTCCATCTTCTTGCGATTCTTTTTGTAGAAATTGTTCGCGGCCGTCGGCGGCTGGTCGTTGCGCTGTGCATCGCGGCGCAGGTCGGCGTAGTGCTCCCACAATTCCAGGTTGGTCGGCAGCGCGTACATCAGCGGCGCGCGGATGCCGCGCCATTCGGGGCAGCGCTCCCGGTCGGTCAGCCGGTCGGCCAGATCGTCTTCGTTGATCACGGTGCAGGGCATGACCGCGGCGATCCGCTTTTGCGCGGGTCCGGCCAGCCCCAGCACGGCGCCGCGCACGATCCGTTCGCGCTTTTCGGTCTGCGCTGCGCTGGCGGCCGATTCGTCGGTCTGCGGATCGTCCAAAATCACCAGATCGGGCCGGATGCTCTCGCCCGCCGGCGTCTTGTGCTTCATGCCGCGAATGCGGCCCGTGATTCCGCGCACGACGATGATCGCGCCGCTGGCGACGCTGCCGGCGATCGTCGGCAGCACGATCTGCGTATTCTTCCACGTGCAATGCGTGCGCTGGCCGCAATGCGTCTGACCTTTGCAGCGGTGGGCGATCCCTTCCAGCGCGGCGATCGGCGCGCACACTTCGGGAAAGTCGGCGGCCAGCAGATCGTTGGTTTCCAGTTCGATCTTGATCGATTCGAGGATATCGATGGCGGCCTCTTTATCGCTGCCGACGATGGCGACGTATCGGCGATGGCCGTACAGCACGGCCCACAGCGCGGCGCCCTCGGTGATCGACGTTTTGCCGTTGCCGCGGGGCAGGGCGAACGCCGACTGGCCGCCGCGCAACACCACGTCTTCGATCGTGGCGATCAGTTTTAAGTGATCGTCGCTCCAGCGCAGCCCGAACGTGGCGAACAGATACGTTTCCAAGAACAGCCGCAGATTGAGGCGGCAGCGCTGGCGGCGTTTGGGATCGACGGGCGCCGGCAGTTCGCCGATGTCGCGGCCCGCTTTGCTGCGGGCAGCGCTGGCCGCCCGCATCTTCGCGCGGTGCCGCTCGTAAGCGGCCGTGGTTGTGCCGTCGGCGGCCGCTCTCCCCTTTTTCGGCGCAGCCGGTTTCTTCCCCTTGGCCGCTTGGCCCCTGGACCCCTTGGCCCCTTTCGGCGCAGCCGGTTTCTTCGCCTTCGCTTTTTTCTTCGCCATGCGCGCGCTCGAAAATCAGAACAGCAGGCGCTGCCGGATGGCGACGCCGATCGGAACCGGCGGCCGCGCGCGGTCTGGGTCGCGGTGAACCGCGCAGGCGGCGCGCCGGTTGGTTTCGATCAAAGCGCGCAGCAGCGGCGCTGCGTCGGAGGGAGAGACAGCGAGAGGGGGAGAGGGGGAAGAGCGCTGTTGCCGCGCGTGCTCCGCCAGTTCGGCTTCGATCTTGTGCAGGTCCACGGTCTGGCTCTCCCGCTCTCCCCGTCTCTCCGTCCCCCACTCGCCGCCGTCGCGTCACGCCCGCGCCGCCTGGCGATTCACTCGTTTAACCCGGAGCCGTCGGCGACGGTGTTTTGATCCGCGGCGCCGTCGGCGTTGCCTCCGGGTTAAACGATTTGTGCAATTCACGGGAAAACTGCCCAGCGCCCAACGCGAAAAACGGTGGATTTTGCGCCGGGCGCCTAGGTGGCCGTGAAACGAAAACGATGCAAATCGCGTGTTACACGTTCGCGCTGGGCGAATCGCCCGCGACGTCATCCCCGCCGCTTCCGGCGTCGGCAGCTGGAGAATTGGATCCGTCCTCGCCTGTTGCGGCGTCGCCTGCCGGCGGATCGCTGGGCGGTTCAACCGGCGGCGGCGCGTGCTGGGGGTCGATGCCGGCGGCTGCGGCTGCGTCGAGCAGCTTGGCCAGCGAATCTTCCAGCGCGACTTCGGCCGCGATCGCGGCGTTCATGGCGGTGGCCGCGGCGTCGGCGGCGGCCCCGGCTTCATCGTGCTTTTGCTGCGCGGTGGCGGCGGTCGCGTGGAATTCGTTCAAGCGCTCGTTAAACGCGGCCATCGTCGCTTTCAGGGCTTCAATCAATTCAGGCATCGGTCTCGCTTCCTTGCGAATGGGGGGCGGTTGTGACTCCGCGGCGACGCTCGCCGCGACGGTCAGTTTTTTTTCGCGCCGCCCGGCTGGGCGGCGGCCATCATGGCTTCGCTGAGCGACGACATGGCGGCGTCGAATTCGTCTTGCGCGGTCTGTCGTTCACGGTCGGCCACTTGATGGGCGGCCCGCGTTCTCTCGGCTTTGCCCTGCGCCGCCGTCAGCCGCGTGGCGGCCGCCGTCGACTCCTGCAAAAGTTCGGTCAGTCCCATAAATCACCTATTCGATCTGAAGTAAGCCACAGATTGACACGGATTCTCACTGATCTTTTCCGTGGCGATCCGTGTTCATCCGTGGCTAAAGCTACGCTGCTCAAAGGACGAACGTCGAACCTTGCGGGAACACGGCCTGCGGCGTGACGCGCGATCCGTCGCTCTTGGCCTGCCCCGTGTCGGGGTTGATCTGATCTTCGCGCACGTTGCGCATGTGCTCCAGCGCGTCGATCAGCGACAACGGATACGGCCCCAGCTTCGGCAGTTCGGTGAGCGGGATGCCTTGCGACAACTTGGCTTTGCGATCTTCCGTGAAGACGTTATCCAGCGCCGGCACGGGGTCGATCATTTCTTGCGACGTGAAAAACAGCGCCGGGTTGTACGACTGAAAATCGGCCTCGGTCAGCCGGAATTCGGGCGCTTCGGCTTCCTCGCGCTGCTTGCCGAACAGTTCGACCGCCATGTTGCTATAGATGCGCTTCATGTACTTGCCGACCATCGCGCCGAACGTGGTCGAAATCTCGATCGTCTTGCGGTTTTCCGTGTGCTGCATCATTTCCGCCAGACAGATCAGCGCGTACTGCGCCCAGCGCTTCATGTAGGCGTTGCGCACCTTGAAATACGGGACCGGGTAAACCCGAAAAACCTCGCCGGCCGGTGAGACGTGGTCGGTTTCGAGGTTCGGGATGTGCGGCGGAACCGCGCGGCCCTGCAAAATCTGCCCCGCGCGGATGTACAGCTGGTGAACGCGAACCAGCGTGTTGATGCTGGGGGGCGTCGACAGGTCGCAATCATCGTGGTGCATGACGTTGAACAGCCCGCGGCCGATCAGGTTGGTCATGTCGACGATGTTGGGATTGAGCGAACCAATGTCATCGCTGGGGTTGGGAACGGCGTAGCCCAGGTCGCCGAAGATGCCGACGTTGTACCAAAGCACGGCGTCGGTTCTCACGTTCTCGCTGGCGCTGACGGCGCTGGGGCTGACGGGCAGATCGGCGGGCATGGCTTTTTTCTCCTGTGGGTTCGGTTTGTCAGCGGTAGGTCGGGCACTCCTGCCCGACAAGCGACGGCCAAGAGTGGCCGTCCTACTGCTCCTACTTTTTGGCGTTTCGGTATTGGTCCATCAGCCCTTGCAGCGTTTGCGTGTAGCTGACGCTGCCGGGAAATTTTCGGCCGAGTTGGTCGACCGCCCAGGCCAGCGCTTCGTCCGTGTCGTCGACGTTGACGGGCGTGAACTGCGTCCGCGTCCGCACGCTCTGCGGGGGCGGCGGTGAATCGGTGGCGACCACGCGCACCGGGTCGGGCTCGCGCGGCGGCGGCGGGAAGTCGATGAATGCTCCGCTTGAAGAAGGGGTCGAGGGGTCAAGCGGTCGAGGGGTCGAGGGATCATTCCGACGGCCAGAGTTCTCACCGTCTCTCCGTCCCCCTCTCTCTCCGTCGCTTCCTCTCCCGCTTTCGTCGCTGCAGTCCCGCCGCTTGCGGCGGGGCGGCCTGGCTTGTTTGCGCAACATGAAAAACGCGCTGGCGGCGGCGACGGCCAAGCCGACCGGCGTACCGCTGGCGAGTCCCCAGGCGATCAGCGACGGCGCGCGCTTTTCCGCAACTTCCGCGGCGTAGTCTTTCGCCCGTCCCAAGATGTCGTGATCGATCGTGCGGCGCTCTTCGCGGTACTCGGCGAACCGCTGGTCGCTATGGCGGCTGGTGTGGTCGACCAGCTGCTGCGTCTGCTGGCTTACGTACAGCCGCACGTCGCCGATCGCGGCCGCGGTCGTTTCCTCGATCGCGGCCAGCTGTTGATCGACTGCGTCGAACCGCTGCCCGTGTTTTTCTTGTGTCTGTTGGACGTTGGATAACGCCCCGCTCAATCCTTCGATTGCCGACGTGTTGGCGGCGATCTTTTCCGCCAGCGCATCGCAGCGCTTGCGCCACTCTCCCCCTCCCTCCGTCCCTCCCTCTCTCCATCCCTCCGCCGCCGGCGGTTCGATCGGCTGGCCTGGCTGCTGTTGATAATCGTCGGGCGTCGGCAAGCGCTGCGGATCGATCCGCGGCGGGGCTGTGGGGCTGCTGTAGCCTTGCGCTGGCCCGATCTGCCGGCCGTAGCTGGGCAAACTTTGCGCGCCCGGCTGGGGGCAGCCGTAGGGGCCGCATTGCTGCACGATCGTTAGCACGCTGGCGACGCCGGCCCCGCGCGTCGGGTAGTTCAGCGGCCAATGCGAACCCCCTTCCACCGGACCGCGCGCCAAATGATGGCCGCCGGCGACGACGCCGACCAGCTGCGGCGGCTGGCCGGCCAGAATCGCGCCGCCGCTGTCGCCGCTGATCACGAAACTGCGGCTGAGCATGTCATCGCGCCACGCGCCCGGGTGGGTGCATGTTCCGCGGAACGTGCGCAGCGTGTTCGACGGCCCGCCGTAGCCGCAGATTTCCAGCGCGGCGCCGACGGGCGGCGGCGACGTGGCCAGCGGAATCGTGACGGCGCCGGCTGGCGGCTGCACAACGAAGACGGCGACGTCGGCCCCGTACGGCGCGGCCGGATCGTAGGCGATGATCGGCCCGGTCGACGTGTGGCCGTTGCGCCAGATCGCGGTCGCCTGGCGGCGGCCTTCGATCACGTGCGTGGCGGTGATCACGAACCCGCGCTGCCCGCTGGTTGCAAACAGCGTCCCCGTCCCGCCCGCATTGCCGGCCCGCACTTGCACGATCGCCGCATGGTGGGCTGCCGCCGAAGTCCACTCCCACTGCCCGCGGCAGTTCGACGAGCAGAGCAGCCACAGCGCAGCGATCGCGAGCGCCGCCAGCGTGACGCCCAACAGATCTTTACGGCGCTCGCGCCCTCGATCAGAACGGAACGTCATCGCCTGCCTTTCGCTGGGGTGGTTTTCGCCCGCGCGGTTTCTTTGTCGGCCGGCCCTTTGCCGCCGGCTTATCCGGCGACTTACGTCCCCGGCTCGCCTTCTTCACCCTTGTCCCCTTGCCCCTTTGCCCCTCGACCCCTTCTTCCTGTTCGACGTCGTAAATCTGGCCGTGCAGCCGCAGTTGCCGGATCGAGTCGATCGAGAAATCGCGCAGCACAACCGGGCGCTTCAAGCCCTGCCGGCGGCCTTCGTCGCGCACGCGCAAAAACGGTTCGATTTTTGCGCGGGGAACCGTCGCGCCGTCGGGTGTGCGAAACTCCTCGCGCAGAATCCGCTGGCGCTGCAGATCGAGGTAGAACCGGCCGCGGTGCTCGACCAGCGGCGACGGGTCGACGCGGCGGCCCCAGGCGCGGCGCGTGCTGTAGAACTGCTCGACCGACCCATCGGCGTTTTCGGGCCGCCCTTCGCGGTCCCGCCGGCGGTTGACCGCGTTGGCGTATTTGCAGCCCAGCACGCCGCTGACGGCGGCGATCTTCACCGCGTCGGCATGGGGGTTGCCCCGCTTGCGCATTTCGGGCCGCGTCTCGGCGGTCAGCGAAACGATCGTGCTGCGCGATTGCATCGCCAACAACACCAGCAGCTGGTCGCGGGTGATTTTCACGCGGCTTGCCGTCCCTGGCAAAAATGCGCAGCTACGAAAAGAGACCGCGGCGGCGCGTCCGTGCGCACTTTGAGTTGGGCCGAACCCTGGCCCGCCGCGGGTTTTTGGGCGCCGTCTGCGGCCAGCACGGCACAAAAAAACGGCCGATGATCGCGCGCTCTGTTGCGCGATCATCGGCCGTTGACTTGTACGGATCGTGTCTGGCCGATCAGGTCGAATTGTCGCCCGCCGTGTGGCCTTGGCCCGGCGGGTTGGTTTGCGGCGTCTGGCGATTCGCCGGCCTGGCTACAGGCACGGGGTCGAACTGCGGCGCCCGGCTCTCCCGCAGCGCGACGATGGTCGCCGTGCGGTCGCCCCGGTTGATCAGCCGCCAGCCGCACGGTGTCACAATCGATTGGTCGGGTTCGATTGAGAAAAGCACGGTCGGCCCCGTCAGCAAATGGCGGCGAGCAATGGTAGCGTCGATTGTACCAGCTCGCCACGTCAAAAACGGCGCGTCAAAAACGGCGTGGTGATAGCAAGCGGCGAAGAAAGGGGCCAAGGGGTCGAGCGGCCAAGCGGTTAAGGGAGTAGGACGGCCACTCTTGGCCGTCGCTCTTCGCACGTGGCGTCACGCTGCGCGCCGCTGCGACGTCACGGCCACGATTGCGTGAACGAGATGGCGCAGCCGCCGTGACGTCGCAGCGGCCGCCGGCGTGCTCAAAACAGCGACAACTGGCCGTCGCCGTCTTTCCCCCTTGCCCCCTTGCCCCTTGACCCCTCGGCCCCTTTCTTCCGCAACTGCTCCATCGCGGTGAGAATCAACAGCTTGGCTTCGCCTTCCGGAAGCCGCTCGATCTTCCCCGCCATCCGCCGCAACCGTTTTTTGATCCGCTCCCGCTCGCGAAAGCCGCGGCCGAAGTAGGGACGGATCGGCGCCGCTTCGGCCGCCGGATCGTAGTTGGTCCACAGGTTTTCGATCCGCACGCCGCCGCGCGTCATGGCCCGCGTTTGAAACCTCCGCCAGCCGGCCAGCTTCTCGAGATAGAGCGGCGACGCATAGCCGCTGATCGCGACCGGGCAGCGGCAGCGGTTCAGCAGCGCAAGCAAACGCGCGTGTTCGGCGTCGGTCAGTTCCCGGCGGTAGAGTCTCTTTTTGGTGCGCGTGGCCAGCAGGTACGGCGGATCGCAATAAACCAGCTGGTCGCCTTGCAGCGCGTCGACGTTTTGCGCCAGCCAGTCGATGGCGCAGCCGTGGACTAATTCGACGCCCGGCCACTGCGATCTAGTCCACCAGTCGATCACGGCCGGATCGTCGTCGACCAGAATCGATTCGAGCGCCGGCGGCTTGTGCCGCATGACAGCGCTCTTGCCGCAAAACAAATCGACGTAGCCCCAGTGCGTCGGCAGCAGATCGACGATCCAACGGAAGATCTGCGCTTTGCCCCCCGGATACGCCCCGCCCTCGAGCATCGCCGCTTGGGTCGATGCGGCCGGCCTGCGCGGTTTCGTTTTCTGGCGATCGCTACGCGCCGTTTTCATCGGTACAGGCCTCACACAAATACGGGGCTGCCGTCAGTGCGAATCAGCACGGCGGGGCGCTCGGCGATGCGCTGGCCTTCCGACCGGCCCGATCGCAGCACGGCGCGCCAACAGCGGGGCGAACAAACGATCGATCCCGGCGGCAGCGTGATCTGCCTGGCGGGCGCGTGGTGACTGGCGACCGCCAGCGAAACGGCCGTGCGCTGATAGCGCGTGCGAACCTTCCGTCCACAGCGCTGGCATTTCAACATTGTCAATCTTCCCAATCGGCCGCCGCATGCGCCCCGTCGGCGGGCCGCCCGTGCGGATGCTCGACAACGGGGAAACGTTCAATGCCGCGGCGCTCGTCGCTTTCGGCGCTGGTTCCTGGCGTGACGAACTTCACGTGTGCTCGCTGATCCTCGCGAACTTCCGTGACGTGAAAAATGCAAACGTAACCCGCCTTGCCGGCTAGGAACGCGACGGGCATTCCTGCGTTCGACTGGCCTGGGGGTATCACGTAGGCAGGCTCGCGAACGGTCGTTTCGAGCACGGGTCCAAACGTCAGCGTTTGCCAATACCAGACCGGCGAACCCACTGGATGTTTGCGGTTGAATTCTTCGGCGGCCTCTTTCCCGCGCCCGCCCGATAGATCGCGGCGCTTCTTAGCCCCGTGCTTTTTCCGTTGGTTCATTCGTTGAACTCCTGAGAAGTGATCACAGCCCCACGCGACGCCGCAGTTGTTCGCGGCTCCGCTGCGCGCGCTTACGACACGTCGCGTTGAAATACTTGGCGTGCTCGGCGACGGGCAGGCCGCAGCCGCATTTGCAGGTGCGCCGCCAGCTGTTCATCGCGACGCGAAGCGGATCGCTGGAAACTTCCAAGCCGTACGCGCTGCGGATCGCGCGGGCTAGCGTGCGGCCCATCGCGATCGGCACGCCGTTGCCGACGGCCCGCTTGGCGCCCTCGACCGTAAAGCCGGGCAATTCGAAATCGGCCGGCAGCCCCTGCAATTGGCAAAGCTCGGCCAGCGTGCGGCCGTCGTTCGCCGTCGCCGCCGGCTCGCAATTCTCCAGCGGGCGGCGCGGTTCGATGTGCAGCGTGCGGCCGCTCCCCGATCGGCTGCCGAACTGGATGTGGCGCAAGCGCGACACGGGCCGAAACCACGCTTCGTTCACCGGGAAGCGCTGCACGTCGTAACCGTACAGATCGACGTCGGGCACGCGGGCGACGTTTTCGAGCAAAAACCACTGCGGCGCGCAGCAGTCGACGACGCGCAAAAACTCCCGCAGCATGGAAACGCCTTCCCCCGTTGCTTCGGATCGGCGCAATGAGGAAAAGTCCTGGCACGGGGGGGCCGCCGATCACGCCCCAGCAGCAGCCGGCCGGCGGCTCGAATGTGCGAATGTCGCCGCCGAAGATCGGATCGGGACCGCGCAGCACGCAAAACCCTTCCGCCTCGAAAGCGCGCCCCAGCAGATCGACGCCGGGGAAGATCGAAAGCACCGCGTTGTGGTTTGGTCGATCGTTCATGCGTCGGCCTCATCGACGCTCAGCATTTCAGCGATCACCGCGCGCATGCGCTTGACGGCAGTGCGTAGCTTGATCGCGTTTTGCCGTTGACGTATCCACGCGTCCATTCTGTTGGACAGTCTCGGTTGAACCTCAGCCAACCGCTTGTCCAGCAGTTCCAATAGAAACTCGTCTCGCACGTGCAGTTTGACTTGCTTCATTGATTCGCGATCTCCAGCAAAACGTCGGCGTGGCAGCAGCGATCGAGCGGACACCAGCAGCACAGATCGCGGCCGGCCAGTTCGCTCCGCACGGCGTGGACGTCGATCAGCAGACGCGGGATGTAGACCACGCCCGATGCGGTGCGAAACCGCGGGTGCAGCCGGCACAGTTCGTTGTCGAGCAGCGCAAGCGTAACTTGACCTTCGCCGATCAGCCGCGCGTGATACGCGGTCACAGCCACGTATTCGCGCCCCGCGTCGGCAACGAACGGGTTGCCCCACTTCGTCGGCCGGCCGACGTAGACGGCGCCCGCGGGCATTCGCCAGCCGGCGTTGCGTCGGCGTTGAATCCTGCGCGGTTTGGCGTTCACTGCTCCCGCTCCCCGTAGCGTTTGTGGAACTGCTGCAACAAGTCGATGCGGTGTTTGCCGCGACGCGCGTCCTCGATCGTGAACGGATGGCCTTTGAAAGCCTCGTCGGCCAGAGAGTCCCACTGCGCGGGTGTGAGCGCGTCGAGCTTCGCGCCGTACGCAGCTTCCAGCGCGGCCCACTCGCGCCGATCGTTGTCGTGCTCCGCTTGGGCCGCGGCGTTCTTGGCCCGCTGCGCAGCGTACTTTCGAGTGGCCGACTCCCGCGCTGCTGTGACCGCCCGGGGGTCGACAACGCCGTCGGCGGGCCAGCAGTTGTTGTTGTTCAGGTAGTAATCGATCGCGCCGACGCTGCGCAGCTTGGCCGGATAGTTGGCCTGGAAAATCTCGATCACGTGCAGCATTCCGTCAGGCGTGCGGTTTTGCTCCCGCGCCAACTCGACGATCGCCTGCGCCTTCGCCGGCGACATCTTCCACGGATTGCCGGAAAGAATTTCCTCCACCGCCTGCCAATCGTCGCCATCGCTTTCAGGCGTAGGCGGATTTGCGCTGCGCGTATATAAGAGCGAGTGTTCACCATGCGCGCTCGGAGTGTTCATGGTGCGCGCTCCGAGTGCGCATGGTGAACGTTCCGAGTGTTCATGGTGCGCGCTCTCTTCGTGCTTGGCCTCTGCTGTCTTGGACTTAGCGGCCGTGCAAAACGTGTCGAGATTCCCCCACAAGATTTGCACGAACAGCCCGGAGCCAGTCCTCTCCTTGTTGACAAGTTTTCGGCGATGGAGGACGGTTAGCGCGCGGCGGCATTGTGACTCGCTCTTGCCGCTCGCCCTGGAGATCATCGCGTAGGTCATGTCATGCCACGCGCCTTCGTACCAAATTGTCCGGCGCGGCTTTCCCTGCTGGAGACTGTCTACGGCCCGCAGAACGCCCTTGAGCGTCCCGCCGGCAACATTTTCGATCTGCGGTAGGACAGCGTGATCGAGCCACCGCAGTTGCGATCCGCGGTCGGAAAAGTCGAACGTTTTCTGTTTGTTGTCTGGCTGCCGTGCCAATGTTCCGGCCTCCCGCCGGGTTTCCTGGATCGAAAAAATCCTAAATCCACTCTTCGACGATGCCCGGCAGTTCGCCGGGCAGGATCGGCAGCGGCAGCAGGCCGGGTGGCAGCTGCGAGCGCACGCTGTCGATCGTCGGTCCTTTGGCGATCGTCGACGCCTTCGTATACGGCCGGCCCGCCGCATCGACGCCGCGGCGGTAACAGGCGTACCGCTCGGCAAGCGGCTCACGCGCCCGCGGCGCGGTGTCGAAGATCGCGTAGGTCAACACGTTCATAGCCAATCCTCCGCGATCGGCAGGTCGGCCGACTCGCCGGTTGCGTCGTCGGTGGCCGACCGCTGCGCAAGCTCGCTGCGCACGATCCGCACGTCGGGCGGAGCGACAATCCCGACCCGCACGCCGCCGTTTGTTTTCACCCGTTCGATGCTGACGACGATCGAATCGCCGATGCGAAACGATTCGCCCGCTTTGCGTGTGAGAACCAGCATGGCCTTTTAATGATGCCTCCCTGCAACGTGGATCGGTTACGGGCGGTGCAGCCCCAATGCGGGCCGCGCCTCGCGCCGCTTGCGCGCTTCGTTTTTCGTTTTGGGCGGCGCGTCGATCATCGTGCGAAACAGCTTTTGGCAGTGCGTCGCGCACGGCTTGTAGCGGTGATCACCGTTGGCGATCACGTGCGAGGCGTCGCCGAGTTGCAGCTTGACCGTCGTCGGCTGGCCCGTGTCGTCATACTGAAACGCGATCCGGCATTGGCCGTGCGTCTTGTCGGTCAAAACGAATAGAGCGTTGGCAAGGCGCATTGTTACCTCCTTGTTAAGCGGTCGCGGCGGCGAGCGCGGGCATGTCGTCGTGCGTGCGGCCGTCCAGCAGCCGCCCGGCGCGCTTCTTGCCGATGCGGATCATGGCGGCGTCGCTGGGCGCTCGATCGCAGGGGGCGCCCGGATCGTAGCCCGACGCGGCGAGGCGGACGTCGCCGCGGCGGCTGACAAAACAGAGCGGGCGGCCGACGTGGCGGCCGTCGGTCCACCCTTGGGACACGGGCCACCACGCGCCCCACTGTTTGAAGTGAAACGGCACGCTGGCGGCGGCGCACTGGTCGCGAATCGAGCGGACGATATCGGGATGCGTGGGCCGCGCTTTGGGTCCGCTCTCGTAGCCGGCGACAACCCACTGCGGCCAGCCGCCGATGCCGACCAGATCGATCGCCCCGATCAGCGGTTCCAGCGACAACCACGTCAGCACGCCCAGTTTCTGCTGGGCCAGATACGGCCAGCGTTGGTCGAGCGTGGCTTGATTGCCGGCGCTTGTTCCTATCCACAGGTTGGACAGGTAGCCGTGGGAAAGCAGCCGATAGCGCAGCCAGCAGTTGCTCAGGTTTTTCAGCGCCCAGCCGACGAATTCGTTGACGCGCCGCGGCCGTTTGGTCAGCACTAAAAACGTGTGCTGCTCGCAGCGCTGATCGGCGATCACTTCCAGCACGCGGGCGATCTGGTCGAACGTGTACGCCTCCCAAAACAGGTCGGTCATGCTGCACGGAAACACCGTCCGCGGCCGCTTCCAGTGCAGCGGCTTTTGCAAGGTGCGCTCGTCGATCGCCAATTGGGCTTGTGCGATCGAGCGGTTGACGTAAGGCAGCCTCGCGCCCAGGAACCGCCCCGCCAAGTTGAACACTTCGGCGTAGCAGTTGGCGCAGTCCGGCCCGACCTTCGCGCACAGGTGGCCCTGCTCTCCCGTCGCGTCGTTGATCGCAATCAACGGATTCCACGTTTCGCCCTGCGTCCCGTCGGCGTTTTTCACCCATTCAATGCTGGTCATTGGGCTTTCAACTCCTCACGTCGGTTTCTGCGAATGTCTTGCAGCGGATCGTTGATCCACTGCGTCACGACATGGGCCACGCGATGCCAAATCGTGATGCCCGTGTGCGTCCAGCAAAGCAACTCGTCGGGCTTGACTCGTTTGCCGGGCACTAGCTTGATCGTTTGGCCACGCAAGACCAAAGCGTATACCTCCTTGCCTTCGTCGATCGCTTCCCGCATCGTGCGGTGATCGTCGCTCATCGCGGCTTCACGCCCGTACGGCCCAGCGTTCGCGCCGCGTGTGAAACCACGTCGATGTGCTCCGCGGTCCCGCTGCCGTTGTAGTGGAAGCTCGACATCACGAGGGCGCGCTGTGTGCCGTGCAGCGCCCGCCAGTGCTGCCGGCAAAACGCCCTGTTGTTCGGCACGCGCTGCCGGCAACCCTGCGCCGGGCAACGGTGCGTTCTCTTGGCCTTCCGCTTGCGGGCCGTTTTCAGCTTCAACATGGGTTGATTTCCTCCCTTCGTGGCGATTGGTGGCAGGGATTCATTCCTCTCCGCCGTCCAGCAAATCCTGCTGGTGTGGATCGTCGGGGAACGCCGGCTGAAAGCGCAGCTCTCCGCTAACGCTGGTCGTGCAGGTGTAGGTCGCCAGCGGTTGATTCGGCGTCTTGCTCGTCAGTTCGTGTTCGACCTTCACGTTGTCGGCGTCGCCGATCGACGGCCGCAGTTTGAACTTCAGCGAGATTTCGCGCGGCTTCGCGATCGACGGCCGTCGCAGGCAGTCGGCCACTGCGTCGGCGGGCATCTTGTCGAACTCGTCGCGCAAGTCCTGTATCCGGTGCAGCGATTTCAGGTTGTATTGCGTGTAGGCGGCCACGTGGATTCCTTTCGCGTAAAGATTCCTGCTTGAAAAAGCGCCCCGCGGCGCGTTATGGAGGAGCGGCGTCAGAAGTTTGACTGAGCGACGGACGCAGACTCTCGCCATCACGCCCGCGCCGCGGGGCCAGGTTCGTGGAAACAGTTTTTTGTTGGGGGGGCCGGCGCCTTAGCGCTTACGGGTCATCATGCCGGCCCCCCCATTAAAAATGCTTTCAGTGGCCCTCCTTTCCGCCGGGGGTTGCGCCGGCTTTCGTTTGCGGAGTTTCTTGCAGTTTGTTGGGCCGGTACGGCTTGTCATTGCGGCAATCGAGCCAGCCGGCCGTGTAGCCCGTGCTCCAGGCGGCGTAGAAGTCGGCCGACTCGCGCACGTCGCGCCAGCGGGTTTGCTCGTGGCGCATCCGCCACGTTTCGGCCCGCATCCCCAACACGAAAACCAGCCCCAGCGCGCACGCCGCCGCCATCGCCGGCAGCCAGCGGCCGTAGGTCTTTTGTTGGGGTTCGCGTTGTGGGGCGGGGGCGGCCATCGCGTTATTTGAAAAACCCCATCAGCACGATGCGGCGTCCCCGTTCGGCGCAGTCGTCCGGCCCGCTCTCTTGCCGATAGCCGGCGTCGGCCAGCGCAGCGATGACTAGCTCAGCGATCTCGTTCACGTTGGCCGTTTTGAACTTGATCAACACGAACGTGTAGCTTTCTAGGTCCGCGTAGCGGTGGACGCTGACTTCAAGCGTCGGCGACTCAAATCCCGCCGCGATTCGCTCCGCAACTGCGGCGTGCGGTTGCAGCGCTCGAATCCAACCGTTGATTTCCTCCTGCTTGAAAAGCGCCCTGTCGATCGTCGCTTGCCCTGGCGCCGCGTACTGGCTTGTTTGGGCCTGGAACCGCTCCCAGCAGTCGGCCGGCGACGGGTTCGGGTTATCGAACGTCTTGGCGTTGTCGATCGCGACGCGCCGCTCCTGTGGCGTCAACTGGTTCCACCAATCAATGCCGGCCGCTTCGTGCGCGGTCGGCTCCCGGTCGGTTGCTGCTTGTGCTTGGTTCATCGAACGATCTCCGCGAAATGGAATTGGGAAAAAACGATCACACAGAGGCCGGCGCGCGCGAACCGCCGTAGCCGTCGCCGTAGCCGTAGCCGTAGCCGTCGCCGTAGCCGTCGCCGTAGCCGTAGCCGTCGCCGTTCGTGCCGAGCAGAGCAGCCGGAATTGGACCCAAGATTTCCAATTCAATTTTTTGCGCACCGCTTAGACCGATCGCAGCACTCTCGACCAGCAGAGGCGTGGCGATGCCGTGATCCTCCGCCCACTGCAAGAATTGACTGTCGATCGTATCGACGGGTTGGCCGGCTCGCAGTTCGCCCAGCGCTTCAGCGCACGCGCCGGCTCGCCTGGCCGCGTCAAGGTGTCTGGATTTCAGTTCCACGGCCCGGCCTCCCAGCGCCCTTGCGCTTCGGGGGTGCAATAGGCGATCGCCGTCACGCCGACCAATTCCAAACGAGGCGCCGCCTGGCTGACGCGAGAACCTTCCATTGGGCCTGTGGCAGCCAGTCCGATAAAGCCGCGCGTCTCCCGCGACCAATGCACGCAGACGCGGCCTTGCTCCAGGACGACACTTCCGTTGGTGCGGCTGGCCAGATAGCCGCCGAACACGCCGCGCCCCGCTTCCTTCGACGTCGTCACGACAACGTACCGCTTCTCGTCGGTTTGCTTTTCCATGCGAACGATCTCCTAAAAAAGTGAAACGAAAAAGAGCGGGGCCTGCGTCGACGGCGCGGCGGGGTAGAGACCGCGTCGGCAAACAACAGGCCCCGTGGCGGCGGAAGAAAAAACGGGCCGGCGTCTGCAACACGCCGGCCCACGTGCGACGCGACAAGCGCCGCGTACTGTTGGGCGAGAATCAGCCCGGCGTGGCGACGCGCAGCCGGCCGATTTGAAACCGCGGCAACGATTTGACCGCGGAGAATTTGCGCTCGATCTGCCGCCAGTCCAGATAGCGTTCGGTAACGCTGACGTG
>CAZUIY010000313.1:0-1561 GCA_964619975.1 uncultured Gemmatimonadales bacterium | reverse complement strand
GATTGTTCCTATCACCGACTGACATTTTCCGGGAGGCCAAGTCATGGACGACACGGCGGTGCGGCGGTACTTCACGCAACCCACTCACATTGATCACCGGCGATACGAAGCCTTGCGAGCTGTCGTCGTCGAGGGCCGATCGCAGAAGGAAGTGGCCAAGGCGCTTGGCTTTCAATACCACTCGCTGCGCCAGTTGGTGTATGAGTTTCGACACTCCTTCGACGCGAGTCAGACAGCGACCGAGTCCCCCTTTTTCGCAACGTCGGTGGGGGACATCGCCACGCGATGGCGGACAAGCCGGCGGAACCGGTCGTCGCGGATCGACAGGCTTTGGTGCTGTCCAGTCAGGAACCATTGCGGGTCAGAACACGAGCGGCGGGGATCTTCCTGTTCCTCCCGCTGCTGGCCGAGTTGGGATTCGACTCGCTGGTTCGCAGGGCGGACTATCCGGGAACGAAGATGGTTCCCGCGGACGCGGCGTTGCTCAGCTTGCTCGCGCTGAAGCTCCTGCGAAAGGAACGCCTGAGTCACATCGACGACTACAACTTCGATGACGGACTGGGGCTGTTCGCCGGCTTGAACGTGCTTCCGAAAAAGTCGTTCGCCACCGACTACTCGTACCGCACGCAACGTCAGCAGCAGGAGAAGTTGCTGGGGGCGTGGGTGAAGAAACTTTCGCCGGTTGTGTTTCCCGAAGCGAAGTCGTTCTCGCTCGACTTTCACCCGATTCCGTATCGTGGCGACGAGGCCGTGCTGGAAAATCACTACATCCCCTGTCGCGGGCAGGCGTGCCCGAGCGTACAGACGTTTTTCGCTCAGGAGCACGAAAAACAGGTGTTTTGCTACGCCAACGCCAACCTCACCCGCGACGAACAGTCGAAGGAAGTCCTGCGTTTCGTCGACTATTGGCACGACCTGACCGGCCAGAATCCGGAATGGCTGTACTTCGATTCGAAGCTGACCACGTATGCGGAATTGTCGGAGCTGAACGCGCGCGATATCTTCTTCGTGACGATTCGTCGCCGAGGTTCCGCCATCCTGAAACGCTTGCAGCAGACCGCGATGAGCGATTGGAAATCCGCGACCATCGACATCCCCAAACGCCGCAACCAACGAATTCATTATCTGGACGAGAGCATTCAACTCGACGAGTACGAAGGCACGCTGCGTCAGATCGTCGTGACCGGTTTGGGACGCGAGCAACCAACCCGGTTCCTCACGAATCATTCCGAAGTCTCGCCACGCGAAATGATCATGAACTACGCTCGGCGGAACGGCATCGAGGACGGGCTGGGAACGAACGTGAACTTCTTTCACATGGATAACTTGTCGAGCGAAGTTCGCCTGAACGTCGACCTGGACGTTACGCTGACCGTGATCGCGAACAGTTGTTACCGGTGGCTCGCTAGCCGGCTCAAAGGCTTCGAGCACGCCAAGCCCAAACAGTTGTCCCGCAAGTTCATCGAGACCAGCGGCGAGATCGAGGTTATGCCTCATCGCATCTTGCGGGTCCTGTTCGACCGCCGCTGCCACAACCCCATTCTCCGCGAAGCGGCTCTCG
>CAZUIY010000312.1:0-1870 GCA_964619975.1 uncultured Gemmatimonadales bacterium | reverse complement strand
CAGGCGGCCGTGGCGCGGAAGACGCCGGCGATGGGGCGGCGGGAGGTGGGGCGATAGGCATCCATTACCAGCTCATGCAGGCGATGCCGAGGACCAGCAGCAGCATGCCGATGCCGTGAAGCCAGCGGATGGGTTGATCGTGGAAGGTGGCCGCCATGAGGGCCGCCCAAATGAAGGTAGATGCATAGTTCGACTGTTTGGCTTCACTTGACGCGATGTAAGTGATTGTGTATCAGGACCTTCTGTGATTTGAGGCAAGAGAATCCATCACGGAAGGAGTGTTCGCATGGAGGCGAGGTTCGAAGCGCGCAAGCAGGAGTTGTTGGATGAATGCACGGTGGCGCCTCAGGTCTTTCACCGGGTGATGCCGCGGCTGGAGAGCTTCATGGAGCCGTTTGTCGAGAGCTTGTGCCGCCGGGAGCAGCGAGAGCATGCTTGCACGTTTGTGCAAGGCTTGCTTTCGGATGTGGATCGCAAGAACGCGGAGTCCATCGCCTATCACTTCGGCCAGCAGCGCTTGCCGCTGCAATGGTTCCTTGGCAAGTCGTCCTGGGACGACGAGGCATTGCGCGAGGTGCTGGTGCGCCAAGTGGGAAAACAACTGGGCCAAGAGGATGGTGTGATCGTCTTCGACCCCTCGGGCTTTCCCAAGTCGGGGCGGAGTTCGGTCGGCGTCGCGCGGCAGTGGTGCGGCCGGCTGGGCAAGGTCGACAACTGCCAGGTCGCCGTCTACATGGGCTATGTCTCGCGCGAGGAACACGCCCTGGTCGACGTGCGGCTGTTCCTTCCGGAGGATTGGGCAAAGGACAAGCAGCGGCGCCAGAAGGCGGGCGTCCCCCGAGAAGTCCGTTTTCGCACGCGACACCAACTGTGCCTGGAGATGCTCCAGCAGCACGGCGGCCAACTGCCGCACGCCTGGATTGCGGGCGACGACGAAATGGGCCGCCCCTCCTGGTTTCGTCGACGTTTGCACGAGCTCAACGAGCAGTACCTGCTGTCCGTTCCGTCCAACACGACGGTCCGCGATCTGGAAGCCGACCCGCCCGCTTACTCCGGCCACGGCCCCCATCCGCAGCAGCCGTGGACGCGGGTGGACGAGTGGGCGGGATCGCTCCGCGATGACGACTGGACCCGAGTCGACGTGCGGGATGGGGCGAAGGGCCCGCTGGTCGTCGAAGTGGTCACGCGGCGCGTGGTGGCCCGCACCGACAAGCGGCAAGAGGGCCACGAAGAGGTCCTGGTCGCGATCCGCTACAAGGACCGTGACGACGCGCGGGTCCTCAAGACCGACTACCACTTGTCCAATGCCAGCCCCGATACGGGGGAAGCGGAGTTCGCCCGCGTGGCCAAGGCGGAGCATCGCATCGAAGAATGCATCCAGCGAGCCAAGAGCGAGGCGGGCCTGGCCGACTACGAAGTTCGCAACTGGAACGGCTGGCACCACCATCAAACGCTCTCGCTCATCGCAACCTGGTTTTTGGTGACGGAAGCCCGGCGGGGAAAAAAAATGGACGCCGGCCATCACGGTTCCCCAAATCCGCGCCGGCATCAGTGCGATCCTCCGCCGGACGTGCGGATGCGGTACTCCCTCCCGCGTCGCCTACGAACGCGAGCAACGGCTCATGCGCAATGAACTCGCGCGACTGTACCACTGGAAGCGGCGCAACCTGCTGGCGCCATTGAACATAAACAAAAGGCAAATCTAAAACAGTCGAATTAAAGTGTTCTAGCTAGGCATCGCCTCAGACCAATGGAACATGTTATCATCGAACGCGACATAGCGGTTCGCAGTGACGAACGAATCTAATCTCAACTATGCCGGCCATGAACGCTCACCGAGCCTTACGATTGACTTCAATTATCTGGACCG
>CAZUIY010000311.1:0-2837 GCA_964619975.1 uncultured Gemmatimonadales bacterium | reverse complement strand
AACGAATAACAATCTATCCGTCTGTACTCGGACGGATAGATTGGCCGTTGAACTGAGACGCTTGGCTGCGGGCTGGGGAACCGCTTATGCGGATGCATCGCCTGTTCGTCTCGACTGGCCACATTCTAATGGCTGCGAAAGAGACGTGGCAACTCGGCGAGGCCAGAATCGGGCCGAACGGCGAGCCACGATGTTGACGGTTGTGATTGTTGTGGTGGCCGGTCCATGACATGATTCCACGTCGCCAGCCGCGTCGAGTGTTTGGCGACGAAGTACAGAGACGGCATGAGGCTTCCGGGGAAGCGGGCCTGCCTGCCGGACAGGCAGGCGAAGCGGGACATCATCCACTGCCTCGCCACTCCATCCACGGCGGATGGTCTGGGCCGTAGAACAACTCGCGCCAAGATGGACGGCGCGTGTGGGATTCCAACACCATCTCCGTCTGACAGTGCGGACATTTTATAGTCTCGTCCGGCGGCGATTCACTAGCGGGCTGATCGGAATCGGCGACGTCGACGGTCGGGGGCTCGGGGGTCGGTTGCAAACGCTCACACTGTTGCTGATAAGCTTGTCGCCGCGTGTTGCTCCAGTCTCCGTAACAACGCGACTTGGTAAAACCCTTGGGGAGAATGTGCAGTGTCCAGCATCGCATGAATTCCAGCACCGGCAGCGACACCGGAACTTGACGGCCCGACTTGTCCTTGGATCGCGCCCCGAAGTACACGCGACCGTCTTTCACTTCGATCAACCGCCGATCCGAGATCGGGCCGCCCGTCATGTAACGCGCCAAGTACTTCAGCACATCCGCCGGGTCGCTCGTCTCTTTCGGCGGCGGCTGAATGAAAACCACCCAGTCGCATGCTTGTACCTCGTCGAGAATCGTGTTGATCTCGGCCAGATCGTCGATCTCCAACAACCCCGCCTTGATCAGCCGACGCACGCCGCGCAGATAGCTGTCGCGGAATCGCCTGCCCAGTTCCTTGTTGTCCACCAAAAACGGTTTTGCCGGTTTCTTGCGCGTGGCTTGCGTGTACCGACAGGGAACCCACTTGGTGCCGTCCAGCGACGGGCCGCTGCCGGGAACCAGCACATGCACATGGGGATGATGCCCCAATCGCTGGTTCCAAGTGTGCAGCATCATCGCCAACGCCGCTTGCATCCCGCACTCGTCACGGATCGATCGTTGCAAGGCACTCGCCGCACTGCGGAACAACAACCGGTACAGCAGACGCCGGTTGCCGAGCACCAGGCTCGAGAGCTTGTCGGGAAGAGTAAACACCAATTGAAAGTATTCCGTCCCCGCGCGCAGTAACTGGGCCGTCTTGTCGACCCAGTCTGCGCGGCGAGCCCCCATACACTGCGGGCAATGCCGATCCGTGCAGGAGTTATAAACAGATACCTTCGAGTCGCAATTTGGACAACGATACACCCGGCCCTTCATCGGCGCCGTGCGGCAGAAGCCGATTCGCCCCAAGGTGCTTTCCACGTGGCATGACAAACTTTCGTGGTATCGCTCGATAAACGGCTCGGTGTATTGCTTCAAGATCGAAGCGACCGTTAATCCGGGTTGTTGTTGTCCTTGTCCTGCTCGGGCGGTGTCTGCTGCGGAGCTTGCAGCGACGGATCGACCCACCGCGGACATTGCCGCACCGGCAGCCAGTCGATCGGACTGGGCGCCGAATTGAAGTGTTGGCGGCGACAGTGCAAGTAGATCATGGTCGTTAAGAAACTGCTGTGTCCCAGCAGCTTGCTGATGGCCATCAAGTCGACCCCCGCTTCCAACAGCGCCGTCGCGAAACTGTGACGCAGCGTATGCGGAGTCACGGTCTTGGTAATACGCGCCTGGGCCGCCGCCAGCTTGCAAGCCTTTTGAATGGTGGCCGACGACAGCGGCACGTCCGGCGTCTTGCCAGGGAAGAGATAGCTGGACGGGCGTTCGATCTTCCAGTAGGTTCGCAGCTCTTCCAAGAGCCTCGGCGAGATCGGGACGTAACGATCCTTGTTCCCCTTGCCGCCGTTGACCTTCAACTGCATTCGCTGCGAGTCGATGTCCGGCAGCTTGAGATGCGTCGCCTCGGCCAGCCTCAGTCCCGCTGCATAAAGGGTGAGCAGCACGGCTCGATGCTTGGGATGCGTGACACATTGGATTAAGTCGTGAACTTCCTCTTGACCGAGCACCGTCGGCAGTTTCTTGGGCCGCTTGCCAAAGGGGATCATCGTGACCGACCACGGTCGCGGGAGCGTGATGGTATAGAGGAAGCGTAGGCTACAAACCGCTTGGTTGAACTGGCTCCACGAAGCTTGGTTGACTTGAATCAGCCAGAGTTGAAACTCGCGGATCTGTTCGGGGCCGAGATCTTCAGGCAATTTGCCGAAGTGTCGGGCAAATCGATCGACGTGATAGGTGTAGGAATCGATGGTCCGCGGGGCCAGATTTCGCACGAGCATGTCTTCGGCCATGCGCTTGGTGATCGGGGTCTGCCGCTTGTGGTAGGGAGTTGGCATCGTGGTGAACCTCATGGAGAAGTGTCGAAACGCGGTTGAGTACATCTCCAACCGGCAATGACTCCAGGATGCTTGAAGTTTCAAGAAGCGCAAGTCCTACAATCGTTTTAATCGTTAGTGGGTAGCAGTCGTCAGATGCACGACCAGAAATGGTCGAGAGAGCAGATCGCAGCCGAGAGACGGCGCGGCAAGCAGCAACGAGCTATCAACGCACCGAGGAGACGTTGCTAGCGATGAGCAGCCAGAAAGAAAGAGTCTTGGCAGCCCGCTGGCGCTGAACTCATCCAGACACTCTACGCACACACTCTTCAGCCGAGCGGTTTAGTTCAACG
>CAZUIY010000310.1:0-4963 GCA_964619975.1 uncultured Gemmatimonadales bacterium | reverse complement strand
CTGGGCGTTCCACCTGCAGGTGTACTTCCTGTCGAAGCGCTTCGAGCACCACCAGGAGATCCTGGCCGCGCCGGAGTCGGTGATCCAGGACCGGACGATCTACGAGGACGCCGAGATCTTCGCGCGGAACCTGCACGAGGGCGGCCACATCGACGAGCGGGACTACGAGAACTACCGGGAGCTCTTCGCGAAGATGACGGGGTTCCTGGAGCCGCCGGACCTCTTGATCTACCTGCGGACGTCGGTGCCGGTGCTGGAGTCGCGGATCCGCTCGCGCGGGCGCGACTTCGAGCGCGGGATCCCGGCGGCGTACCTGGAGGCGCTGAACCGCCACTACGAGGACTGGATCGGCCGCTGGACCCTGTCGCCGGTCCTGGTGGTGGAGACGGACGCGGTGAACCTCGTGGAGGAGGAGGCCGAGCTGGCGGCGGTGGCCGACCGGGTGCAGCGGAAGCTCGAGGCGACGCGCGGGTTCGCGCTGCCGCTCTAGCCGGTCCGTGGCCACGTTCCTCCACATGCGGTTTCCGTTCGTGTTCGTCCTCTCGCCGATCTTCGTCTGGGGCGCGGTCTGGGCGCCCGGCGGCGCGGGCGGCCGCGTCGTGTTCGCCTTCCTGCTGGTCCACCTGGCGCTCTATCCCGGAGCCAACGCGTTCAACTCGGCGTACGACCGGGACGAGGGGCCGATCGGCGGACTGGCCCGGCCGCCGGCGGTGCCGCGCGGGCTGGCGGCGGGCAGCGTCGCGCTCCAGGCGACGGGGGCGCTGCTGGCGCCGCTGGTGGGGCTCTCGTTCGCCGCCGCCTACGTCGCGCTCTGGGGCGTGTTCTCGGCCTACTCGCACCCGGCGATCCGCTGGAAGCGCTCCCCGGTCGCGTCGACCGCGGCGATCGTCCTGGGGCAGGGCGGGCTCGGGTTCTGGCTGGGATGGAGCGCGGCCGGCGGAGCGTTCCCGCCAGGGGCCACGGGTACGTGGGCGATGGCCACGGTGCTGGGCGCTGTGGCCGCGGGGTACCCCTGGACCCAGGCGTACCAGATCGAGGCCGACCGGGCGCGGGCCGACCGGACCGTGGCCGCGGCGATCGGGCCCCGGGGAACGCTGGCGTGGGCGGCGGCCGGGCTCGCGCTCTCCGCCGGGGCGACGGCGGCCCTCGGGGTGGCGCCGCTGGCGGCGGTCTTCGGCGCGGCCGCCCTGGCCGCCGCGCTGGCCGCGGCGCTCCTCCCAGGCGGCTGGGCTCCCTCCCACCGGCTGGTGATGGGGACGATGTACGGCCTGAGCGGCGTGGTCCTCGCCTACCTGTTCGCGTTCGACCCGGCGGCCGGATGACCGCGGCGTGGCGGGAGCCGTTCCGGCCGGCTCCCTGGCTTCCGGGGCGTCACCTCCAGACGATCTGGGGCCGCGTCTGCCGCCGGGGCCCGCGGGTGGAGATGCGGCGCGAGACGTGGGAGACCCCGGACGGCGACCGGCTGGAGCTGGACCGGGTGGACGGCCCGCCGGGCTCGCCGATGCTGGTCGCCCTCCACGGCCTGGAGGGGTGCAGCGCGTCGCTCTACATGCACGGGCTCCTCCACCGCGCCCGGGCGCGCGGCTGGCGCGGCGTGGCGATCAACTTCCGCTCCTGCGCCTCTCCGCCGGGCCGGCCCCGCGGCGAGTGGGTGATGAACGACGCCGCGCGGCTCTACCACTCGGGCGAGACGGAGGATCTGGACTGGGTGGTGGACCGGCTCCACGACGCGGAGCCGGACCTGCGGCTGGTGGCCACGGGCGTCTCGCTCGGCGGAAACGTGCTGCTCAAGTGGCTGGGCGAGCGGGGGGCGGACGCCCGGGTGCGTGCCGCGGCCACGATCTCGGTCCCGTACGACCTGGCGCTCGGGGCGCGCTCGCTGGAGCGGGGGCTGGGACCGGTCTACGTCCGGTTCTTCCTGGAGAGCCTGAAGGCCAAGGCGGAGGCGTTCGACCGGCGCTGGCCGGGCGTGGTCGACGTGGCCGCCGCGCGGCGCGCCCGCACGTTCTGGGAGTTCGACGACGCGGCGGTGGCCCCGATCCACGGCTTCGCTGGCGCGGGGGACTACTACGCCCGGTCGTCCTCCCTCGGGTTCCTGGGCGGCATCCGGGTGCCGACGCTCCTGATCAGCGCCGCCGACGATCCGTTCCAGCCGGGCTCGGTGTTCCCCCGGGTGCGGGCGGCCGCTTCCGACGAGGTGACCGTGCGGTTCCCCGAGCGTGGCGGCCACGCCGGGTTCGTGGCGGGCTCGCCCTGGTCCCCGCGGTACTGGGACGAGGACGCCGCGATCGCGTTCCTGGCCGAGCGGCTGGAGGGGCTCGATGAGTGAGCGGTCCGTACTGATCGCCGACCTGACCGGCTACACCGCGCTGACCGAAGCCCACGGCGATCACGATGCCGCCGACGTGGCCCAGCGCTTCTGCGAGCTCGCGCGGGAGGCGCTCCAGGGCGGCGCGTGGCTGGTGAAGTCGATGGGGGACGCGGTGCTGATCGTGGCCCCGGCTCCGCGGGTCGGTCTGGATACCGCGCTGGCGCTGGCGGACCGGGTGGAGGCCGAGCACGCGTATCCCGCCGTGGCGGCGGGTCTCCACGTGGGATCCGTCGTGGAGCGCGACGGCGACGTCTTCGGCGCGGCGGTCAACCTGGCGGCCCGGGTGGCGGCCCACGCGCCGCCCGGCTGTCTGGTGGCGACGGCGGCCTTCGCCGCGGCGCTCCCGGAGGATCGCAAGGGCGGCCTCACCCCGATCGGCGCCGTCCGGTTCAAGAACGTGCTGGAGCCGGTCGAGCTCCACCGGGTGGAGCGGGCGGCCGCGAGCGCCGCGGTGGTGGATCCGGTCTGCCGGATGCGGCTGGACCCCGGCCGCGCGGTGGCGCGCGTGCGCTGGGCGGACCGCGACTGGTACCTCTGCTCGGTGGAGTGCGCGGCGGCCTTCCGGTCCCGGCCGGAGGCCTACGTGACCGGCTGAAGGGCGTCCGGACCCCCTTCCCCTTGCGAGACGGGGCGTACTCTGCCTAGAGTAAACGGACACCGCTCCATCCCAGCAGACCATCTCGTCTCCCAAGGAGGAAATCCATGCGGGACGCCGGACTCGGACGCCTTCTCGCGCTGTCCGCCCTGGCCCTGACCCTGCTCGCGCTGGTCCCCACCCTTTCCTGGGCCCAGGCCCAGGCGACCACGGGGGTCGTGCGGGGCCGGGTGCTGGACGTCCAGGGTGAGCCGATCGCCGGGGCCCAGGTCACGATCCGAAATACGCAGACCGGCCTCGAGCGGACCGTGGGAACCAACCAGCAGGGAGCGTTCGCCGCCACGCAGCTCCCCGTCGGCACCTACGACGTGACCGCCCGCTCCAGCCAGGTGATCGGGGAGGTCGAGGAGGAGGGGGTGTCCGTCCGGCTCGGCGAGACGGTGGCGATGGAGCTGCGGTTCCTGCCCGTCGAGGCGGAGGGGATCGTGGCGATCGACCGCGCCCAGGTCGTCGATCCGACCGACGTCACGTCGTCCCAGCGCTTCAGCGAAGAGATCGTGGACCAGCTGCCGAACAACGGCCGGAACTTCCTGGATTACACGCTCCTCACCCCCGGCGCGGCCATCGTGCAGGGACCGGACGGGGACGAGCTGTCGTTCAGCGGGCAGCGGGGGATCTTCAACAACGTGATCGTGGACGGCGCCGACTTCAACAACCCCTTCTTCGGAGAGCAGCGCGGCGGACAGCGGCCCGCGTTCACGTTCAACCAGGACGCGATCCAGGAAGTGGTGGTGGTGGGGCAGGGGGCGCCGGCGGAGTTCGGCCGATCGGCCGGGGGGTTCGTGAACGTGCTGACCAAGTCCGGGACGAACGAGCTGGAGGGATCCGCCCACTATTTCGGCCAGGGCGACGCCCTCTCCTCCGACTTCGCCCGCGGCGGGGGGAACCCCGACTTCACCCAGCACCAGTTCGGCTTCACTCTGGGCGGGCCGCTCAGCCGGGACAAGGCGTTCTTCTTTGTGTCGTACGACCAGCAGGAGTTCGAGCAGACCAAGCAGACGACCCGGCTGGTGAACGAGCCGGCGGAGTTCGCGAAGCTGCAGGCGTTCCTGCAGAGCGCGCTCGGGGGCGCCCTGGCCGACGACTTCGGTCCCATCGACCGGACCAACGACGCCAAGGCCCTGTTCGCCAAGCTGGACTTCAACCTGAGCGACACCCAGACCGCCGCCCTGAAGTACACCTACACGACGGCGGAGCAGGTGAACGGGACGTTCGACGTGGACGCCTGGGGCCGCTCGAGCAACGGCATCGAGCGCGACCATTCTCACGCGGTCAGCGGCAGCCTCCACTCCCAGCTCTCGGGCACCGTGTCGAACGAGTTCCGCTTCCAGTGGGCGCGCGAGGACCGGCCGCGCGAGTACAGCGGTCCCTCGATCCCCGGCCAGAGCCGCCCGTTTCCCGACACGGGAATCGGCTTCGCCGACGGCTACCGGCTGGGTCTGCCGTTCTTCCTGCCGATCGATCCGGCGTACGACACCCGTATCCAGCTGGTGGACAACGTCTCCCTCCTGCGGGGTGACCACCTGTACAAGGCCGGAGTGGAGTACAACCGGACGACGATGGACCAGACGTTCGTGGGGTTCGGCAACGGCCGGTTCCTGTTCTCGAGCGTGGACGGGTTCATCAACTACGTGAACGAAGGACCCACGTACGTGGAGTGTTCCGACGGCTCCTCCAGCCTGGTCGGGAGCTGTCCCGCGGGAACGGAGATCGTCGGCCCGCTCATCTTCTTCCTCCAGCTCGCGCCGGTGCCGCCGCTCACCTCCGCGGAGGAGGCGGGATCACAGGACCTGGTCTCGCACGAGCTGGCGCTGTTCATCCAGGACGAGTGGCGTCCCCGGCCGGACGTGACGCTCAACTACGGCCTGCGCTGGGAGGGCTCCTGGCACCCCGACAACATCACGCCGGTCGAGGACCTCTTCTACGCGCCCTTCATC